>NZ_FLQY01000287.1 GCF_900089945.1 Candidatus Propionivibrio aalborgensis
GATGGCGTTGAAGATGTGCGCCATCTCGCCCAGGAAGGCGCGGGCCTCGCGCGGCGGCTGCGTTGAGACGAATTCAAGCACCACCGGCAGATAGTCCGGCAGCTCACCGGGCGCCAGAAACAATCCGGCCTTCTCGTAGGTCTGCGCCAGATCGATCATGGTCTCGTTGGCGCCGTCTGAGCATCCGTTGCCGAACGAGAAGCCGCAGCCGCCGCGCACGTCGAAGGTGTTTTCGGCGTACTCGCGATGTGTGCTGGGGATCACGAAGCGGTCTTCGTAGTTGGCGATGGCCATCACGTGATACATCTCTTCAACCTGTGCCGGGGTCATGTTGACCTGCTCCAGTACGGCCGTGTTTATGCGCCCATCGACGTGTTTTTCACGCTGGTAGGCACGCATGGCCAGCATGCGCTCCAACGCGCGTTCGACAGGCTGTGTGTCGCCAGCCGTCAGCATATTGGCCAGATACTTGACCGGGATGCGCAACTGCTTGACATCCGGTATCTCGCCATTGGCGCCGATGTGACCGGCGTTGGCGGCGGCACTGATGGGGGAGAGCGGCGGCACATACCAGACCATCGGCAGGGTGCGGTACTCGGGGTGCAGGGGCAGCGCCACCTTCCAGTCCATCGCCATCTTGTACACCGGGCTCTTGCGCGCGGCATCCATCCATAGATCCGGAATGCCGTCAATGCGGGCCTGCTCGATGACCTTCGGGTCGTTCGGATCGAGAAACACATCGAGTTGCGCTTGGTAGAGGTCGCGGTCGTGTTCGACGCTGGCAGCGGCTTCGATGCGGTCGGCGTCGTAAAGCAGCACGCCGAGGTAACGGATGCGGCCGACGCAGGTTTCCGAACATACCGTTGGCTGACCGGCCTCGATTCGCGGGTAGCAGAAAATGCACTTCTCGGCCTTGCCCGATTTCCAGTTGTAGTAGATCTTCTTGTAGGGGCATCCGGAGACGCACATGCGCCAGCCGCGGCACTTGTCCTGGTCGATCAGCACGATGCCGTCCTCTTCGCGCTTGTAGATCGAGCCTGACGGGCAACTGGCCACGCACGCCGGATTGAGGCAGTGCTCGCACAGGCGGGGCAGGTACATCATGAAGGTGTTTTCGAACTGCCCGTAGATATCCTTCTGGATATCGTCGAAATTCTTGTCCTTACTGCGCTTGGAGAACTCGCCACCGAGAATTTCTTCCCAGTTCGGCCCCCAGACGATTTTCTCCATGCGCTTGCCGGTAATCAGGCTGCGCGGGCGGGCCGTTGGGGCAGCTTTCATTTCCGGCGCCGACTGCAGATGATCGTAGTCGAAGGTAAAA
This sequence comes from Candidatus Propionivibrio aalborgensis, assembly GCF_900089945.1. Lineage (GTDB taxonomy): Bacteria > Pseudomonadota > Gammaproteobacteria > Burkholderiales > Rhodocyclaceae > Propionivibrio > Propionivibrio aalborgensis. The sequence goes on from NZ_FLQY01000287.1 coordinate 1,322, forward strand.
GGCTCGTAGTAGTCGTCAATCTCCGGCAGATTGGGATTGGCGAAGATGCGCATCAGCAGCTTCCACTTACCGCCCTGGCGCGGCTCGATCTTGCCGTTGGCCAGACGATGCCAGCCGCCGTTCCATTTGTCCTGGTTCTCCCATTCCTTGGGATAACCGATGCCTGGCTTGGTTTCGACATTGTTGAACCAGGCGTACTCCATGCCGGGGCGACTGGTCCAGACGTTCTTGCAGGTGACTGAGCAGGTGTGGCAGCCGATGCATTTGTCGAGGTTCAGCACCATGCCGATTTGAGCGCGAATTTTCATGAACGAGTCTCCTGCAGAGCCGTCTCAACGGAGACGAACGCCCCCTCGAGGGGCAGCGAATGGTTATGAGCGTGGGGGGTCATAAATCTCTCCTTACGCCTGGGCCGTTGCGGCGGCCGCTTCGGTTTCATCATCGAGCCAGTCCACCTTGTTCATCTTGCGCACCACGACAAACTCGTCGCGATTGGTGCCGATGGTTCCGTAGTAGTTGAACCCGTAGCTGAACTGGGCGTAACCGCCGATCATGTGCGTTGGTTTGAGCACAATGCGGGTCACGGAGTTGTGAATGCCGCCCCGGATGCCGGTGATTTCCGAACCGGGCGTATTGACGATTTTTTCCTGAGCGTGGTACATCAAAACCATGCCGGGGTTGACCCGCTGGCTGACTACGGCGCGCGCGGCAATTGCGCCGTTGATGTTGAACAATTCCACCCAGTCGTTATCGACGATGCCGGCCACTTTGGCGTCGTCTTCACTCAGCCAGATGACGGGGCCGCCACGGTTGAGCGTCAGCATCATCAGATTGTCGGAGTAGGTGGAGTGAATTCCCCACTTCTGGTGCGGCGTGATGAAGTTGAGCGCGATTTCCTTGTTGCCATTGGGCTTGATGTTCTGAATACCCGCCGTCGTCTTCAAATCCACCGGCGGACGGTAGCTGGAGAATCCCTCGCCAAACGCCGTCATCCAGGGGTGATCCATGTAGAACTGCTGGCGGCCCGTCAGGGTGCGCCATGGAATCAGCTCATGCACATTGGTGTAGCCCGCGTTGTACGACACGGTTTCGGATTCGATACCGCTCCACGTTGGCGAACTGATGATCTTGCGCGGCTGTGCCTGGATGTCGCGGAAACGGATTTTTTCGTCCTCGCGGTACAGTGCCAGGTGCGTGTGATCGATTCCGGTCTGCTTGCCCAGAGCTTCCCAGGCTTTTACGGCAACGTGCCCGTTGGTTTCCGGCGCCAGTTGCAGTACGACTTCGCAGGCGTCGATGTCGGATTCGATCTTCGGCATGCCGCAGGTTACGCCTTCGGCGGTGGTAAGGCCGTTGAGTTCGCCGAGCTGCTTGACTTCGGTCTGCGTATTCCAGGCGATGCCTTTGCCGCCATTGCCGACCTTGTCCATCAACGGGCCGAGCGCCGTGAAACGCTTGTACACATTGGGGTAATCGCGTTCGACCACCACCATGTTCGGCGCCGTCTTGCCTGGAATCAGGTCGACTTCGCCGCGCTTCCAGTCCTGCACGCCAAACGGTTGGGCCAGTTCGGCGGGCGAATCGTGCATCAGCGGCGAGAGCACCATTTCGCGCTCGACGCCTAGATGGCCGACACAGACTTCGCTGAACTTCCTGGCGAAACCCTTGTAGATTTCCCAGTCGCTGCGTGACTGCCAGGCCGGATCGACGGCGGTCGATAGCGGGTGAATGAAGGGGTGCATGTCGCTGGTATTGAGATCGTTCTTCTCGTACCAGGTCGCCGTCGGCAGCACGATGTCGGAATACAGGCAGGTGGTGCTCATGCGGAAATCCAGCGTCACCAGCAGATCCAGTTTGCCTTCAGGCGCCTTGTCGTGCCAGACGACTTCGCTTGGTTTGGCATCGTCCTTGCCCAGGTCCTTGCCCTGCACACCATGGCTGGTGCCCAGGAGGTGCTTGAGGAAATACTCGTGGCCCTTGCCGCTGGAGCCCAGCAGGTTGGATCGCCAGACAAACAAGTTGCGCGGCCAGTTGTCCGGATGATCCGGATCTTCGCAGCTCATGGCGAGCGAGCCGTCCTTGAGTCCTTTGACCGTGTAGTCCTTGGGATCGACGCCCGCGGCGACGGCATCCCGCACCACTTGCAGAGGATTGGTCTTGAGTTGCGGCGCGGATGGCAGCCACCCCATGCGCTCGGCGCGCACGTTGTAGTCGATCATGCTGCCGCCGTACAGTTTCTGGTCGGCGAGCGGGGAGATGACTTCTTCCATGCCCAGTTTTTCATAGCGCCACTGGTCGGTGTGGGCATAGAAGAAGCTGGTGCTGTTTTGCTGGCGTGGCGGGCGGATCCAGTCCAGGGCAAAGGCGAGGGCGGTCCAGCCGGTCTGGGGCCGCAGCTTTTCCTGGCCCACATAGTGCGCCCAACCGCCGCCGCTTTGTCCGATGCAGCCG
>NZ_FLQY01000288.1 GCF_900089945.1 Candidatus Propionivibrio aalborgensis
CTAGGCACCAAATTAACCTTGGTGGTGGCGCCCTTCCTGATACTTGTGTTGTGCTCGACAGCCGCGACCTTGTGGGTCTCCTGGCAACTCGACGGTGGCGCAGCGGCAATCAACGAGGCAGGGCGCATGCGGATGCAAACATACCGTTTGGCCTTGTCCGTTGGCACCGGGCAGACGAGCGAGTTGCCCCAGCAAATCGCCCAATTCGATCAAAGCCTGTCCGTCTTGCGCCTGGGCGACCCCGATAGACCGCTCTTCATTCCCTGGGACGATGTCGTCCGTGAGAAATTCGAGAGAGTCGCGCGCAACTGGTCGGAATTCCGCGCCCGCTGGCTGGAAGGCAAACAAACCCAGCTCGATGAGTTGCGCGCAGAAACAGGCGCTTTCGTCGCCGACATCGACGCGCTGGTCATCGGCATTGAAGCGCATATGGCACTGTGGACGTCGCTGCTGTATCTGCTGCAGATGTCCGTGATGGCCATGGCGATTCTGGTCGCGGCACTGTTGATCTATACCGGCTACGTTTTCGTTCTTGAACCGGTGAGCCAGCTCAAGCTGGCCATTGAAAAAATACAGCAGGGAAATTTTGACACGCGCGTAGACCATGCGAGCAGTGACGAATTCGGCATGTTGACCACGGGTTTCAATGGCATGGCCGACAATCTGCAGTCCATGTATCGCAATCTGGAACACAAGGTCGCCGAAAAAACCAGCGAGCTTGAGGAGAAGAAGGAGCGCCTCGAAGGCTTGTACGAAGTGACTACTCTGGTCGCAAATACGACCTCGCTCGACGAATTGGCCCAGGGTTTCATCAAGAGTGTGGCTCGTATTGCCCGGGCAGATGGCGTTACGATTCGCTGGTCGGATCAGGACAATCAGCACTACCTGATGCTGGCGGCTCAGGGCATGCCCCAATCCCTCGTGGATGCCGAGCAATGCATCGACAAAGGCATCTGCCATTGCGGGGCAATCGTCACCGAATCGGGCTTGCGCGTCGTACCGCTTCAGTCGGATTCGGTGGGCCGGCAACTGCTTTGTGCCAGGGCCGGCTTCAAAACTGCAATCAACATTCCGGTCCGCTTGCACGAAAAGCTGATGGGCGAAGTGGACCTGTTCTTCAACGCTAAGGTCAGACCGGCACCAGCGCTTCGCTCCTTGCTGGAAGCCCTCGCCAACCACCTGGCCAGCGCCATGGAAAATCTTCGCCTGAACGCCCTGGAAAAGGAAGCAGCGGTCTCGCAGGAGCGAATCTATCTTGCACGGGAACTCCATGATTCCATTGCGCAGTCTCTGGCCTTCCTGAAAATCCAGGTGCAACTGATGCGCGATGCCGTTCAGTCGGACAATTCCGCCGAAATCCAGGAGGTCCTCGAAGAAATTGCCACCGGTGTCAATGAAAGCTATGGCGATGTGCGCGAGTTGCTGATGCACTTCCGTACGCGCACCAACGCCGAAGACATTGAACCCGCACTGATCACTACCCTGCGCAAATTCGAGCTCCAGAGTGGCATCAAGGCATTGCTCACCGTAAAGGGGCAAGGGATACCGCTTGCGCCGGACACGCAGATTCAGGTGCTGCATATCCTCAAGGAAGCATTGTCGAACGTACGAAAACACGCCAAGGCCTCTCAGGTTAGCCTCAATGTGCAGCAACGCCCGGTCTGGCGCTTTGAAGTGCGTGATGATGGCATCGGTTTCAACGTCAACGACGATCAGCTTGACGAATCGCATGTGGGCCTGCGCATCATGAATGAACGAGCCCAGATCCTTGGTGCCGATCTGGAGGTGCAATCCACCCCGGGTCATGGCAGCTCCATCGTTCTCACGTTACCACCAGCAAACACAATGTCATCAGATGCGTCGGAAACCAAAGGGATTGCAGCATGAACATTGAATCGACTCAGTCCGATTTGCCACCCATTTTGCCACCCATTCGCCTGCTGGTCGTCGACGACCATACGCTCTTTCGCCGCGGCCTGACCGCACTTCTTGCCCGTGATTCCCAATTGAAGGTGGTCGGCGATGCAGCAGACGCCGACGAAGCCCTGCGCAAGGCACGGGAACTTCAGCCCGATATCATTCTGCTGGACAATCACATGCCGGGCGTTAGCGGCGTCGATGCCTTGCCAGGACTATCGGACGTGGCGCCCGCGGCCCGCATACTGATTCTGACCGTCAGTGAAGACGAAGACGATCTTGCCGCCGCGTTGTGCGGTGGTGCGGTCGGCTACTTGCTGAAGACTACGGAAGGTGACGCCTTGACCGCGGCGATCAAGAGTGCGATGCAGGGAGACAGCGTTATCGCACCCGAGATGATGAGCAAGCTGGTAGCCGCCTACCGGGGCGTTGCCTCGGGAGGGAGTTCGAATGCCATTTCCGGATCAGCGAAATCTGAAGCCACTGCGGCCGGAACGACAACGACGTGCGCCGCACTTGACAGTCTGTCCCCGCGAGAGCTCGATGTCTTGCGGGGCATCGCACGCGGCGCCAGCAACAAGGAAATAGCGCGCGAATTCGACATTGCCGAAACTACCGTCAAGATCCACGTCCAGCACGTTCTGCGCAAACTTGACGTCAGTTCGCGTGTTCATGCCGCGGTTATCGCA
>NZ_FLQY01000289.1 GCF_900089945.1 Candidatus Propionivibrio aalborgensis
AGATCGTCGGATGCCCCGATGCGCGTGAAAATCTGGTCGAGCGGGCCAAGAACCGCGCGCTTCGCTGGAACGAAGCAGCCGATATGCGCCATCAGGGCAATCAGTGCCGTCTGTCGCATGTAGGTCGATTTGCCACCCATGTTCGGGCCGGTGATGAGCAACAGGCGCCGCCCTCCGGCGCTGTCTCCGAGCTTCGTGTCGTTGGCGATGAATGTTTCGCCGCCAGCCAATTCGCTTTCGACGACTGGATGGCGACCCCCTTCGATCAACAGGCCTGGCTCGGTAGAAAACAGCGGCCGGCAATAGTTGCGCGTCTGTGCAACATCGGCGAAGCAGGCCAGTAGATCGCACATTGCCACGGCGCGGGCGATGCGCTGCAGCTGCGGCAACTCGGACTGCAAGTCCGCCAGCACGCCTTCGTAGAGGATCTTCTCGCGAGCCAACGCGCGTTCTTGCGCCGACAACGCCTTATCCTCGAAGGCCTTCAATTCGGGTGTGATGTAGCGCTCAGCATTCTTCAGCGTCTG
>NZ_FLQY01000290.1 GCF_900089945.1 Candidatus Propionivibrio aalborgensis
CGGACGTGCTGGGCGTATGTTAGCTGCAGTTCTGAAACCAAGACAAGGAACGAGCCGAGGCATTGCCTTTCGAACTCCCGATGACGAAATGCAATTATCATGAGGCGCGAGTGGGCTGGGGAACTTGCAACTCTCAGATGCCAACGGAAACAGCAGATTCGGACGCGAATGCGGCTTGATACACCCTGTTTTTAGTAGGGTCTTGTTATTGAAAACTGGACTTTTTTCAGCGTCGCCCTCGTGGTAGAGTACGCGTCCGGCTTTAACGACACCTTTCATCAAGAAGGCTCCGGGCAGATGCCGACAACCTAGGCCAGAAGTAGAACAGCGCTGATATCACATGCTGGTCGATTGGGTTTATTGGCTGCATTAATCAGGAAATTACAGATTTACGTCTGGGGAGGGTGCGGTTGCATGGATTCCGTGCGCCGCCATCCGTGTTTTTACATTTACGAAACGAGTTATGGAGAACTGAATGCCACTAACTATCGGAGTGCCACGAGAGGTCTTTGCGGGAGAGAAGCGCGTTGCGACCGTCCCCGAAGTCGTCGAGAAATTGATCAAGCTGGGTTTCACGGTTGCCGTTGAATCAGGCGCCGGGGATGAGGCGAATTTCAGTGACGACGTTTACCGCGCCGCCGGTGCAGAGATCGTTGAAGGAGCGGCCAAATTGTGGGCCGCATCCGATATCGTCTTCAAGGTGCGCGAACCGAGCGCGGATGAAGTCGGCTTGATGCGTGAAGGGCAGACGTTGATCAGCTTCATCTGGCCGGCTCAGAACCCGGAATTGATGGAACAGCTGTCGGCCAAGAAAGTCAACGTGCTGGCCATCGATTCGCTGCCGCGCATGCTGAGCCGGGCTCAGAAGATGGACGCGTTAACCTCCATGGCCGGCGTCACCGGCTACCGCGCCGTTATCGAGGCGGCCAACGCCTTCGGCCGCTTCTTCAATGGTCAGATCACAGCTGCGGGCAAGGTTCCACCGGCCAAGGTATTCATCGCCGGTGCTGGCGTGGCCGGCCTCGCGGCAATCGGTACCGCCGTCGGATTGGGCGCCATCGTACGCGCCAACGACACGCGTGCCGAGGTGGCCGATCAGGTCATATCGATGGGCGGTGAATTCGTCAAGGTCGATTATGAGGAAGAAGGTTCCGGTGGTGGCGGTTACGCCAAGGTGATGAGCGAGGGCTTCCAGCAGGCTCAGCGCGAAATGTACGCCAAGCAGGCCAAGGAGGTGGACATCATCATCACCACCGCGTTGATTCCCGGCAAGCCCGCACCGAAGCTGATTACCGCCGAAATGGTTGAGAGCATGAAGCCAGGCAGCGTCATTGTTGACCTGGCGGCCGAGCGAGGTGGCAACTGCGAGCTGACCGAGCCCGGCCAGGTCGTCGTGAAACACGGCGTGACCATCGTCGGCTATACCGACCTGTCCTCGCGCCTGGCCAAGCAGTCTTCGACGCTGTATTCGACCAACCTGTTCCGTCTCGCCGAGGAGCTGTGCAAGACGCAAAGTGTAAAAGAAGACGGCACCATTGACATCAATATGGAAGACGAGGCCATCCGCGGCCTGACCGTAATCAAGAATGGCGAAGTCACTTGGCCGCCCCCGGCACCCAAGGTGGTTGCCGCTCCGCCGGCAGCAGCGAAACCAGCTGCGGCTGCACCGGCCGCGAAGAAAAGCGGTGGTCATGGCAAAGCAAGCGCCCCGGGATCAGCAACCAGTACCACCGTCATGTTCCTCGTTGCTGCGGTGCTGTTCTGGTTCGTCGGATCGAGCGCACCCCCCGCCTTCCTGGCGCACTTCACCGTCTTCGTACTGGGATGCTTTATCGGCTATATGGTGGTGTGGAATGTGACCCCTGCGCTGCATACGCCATTGATGAGCGTTACCAATGCGATCAGCAGCATCATCGCCATCGGCGCCTTGATCCAGATCGAACCCGGAGGCTGGATACGCTTGCTGGCGGTGGTGGGAGTTGCACTCACCGCGGTAAATATGTTCGGCGGCTTCGCCGTTACCCAGCGCATGCTGCAAATGTTCCGTAAATAAAGGGAGACACGAATGTCTGCTAGTCTAGCCACAGTCTCCTACATAGGAGCAACCATTCTCTTCATCCTCAGCCTTGGCGGGCTGTCCAATCCCGAGACTTCGCGTCGCGGCAATCTCTACGGCATGATCGGCATGGCTATCGCCGTTCTGGCGACGGTCTTCGGTCCGCGTGTCACGATGGGCGGCATTCCGTGGATTATCGCTGCCATGGTCGCGGGTGGCACCGTCGGTTTGTATGCGGCACGTACCGTGAAAATGACCCAGATGCCGGAGTTGGTTGCTCTGATGCATAGCCTGGTCGGCCTTGCCGCCTGCCTGGTCGGTTTCGCCAGCTATATCGACCCGTCATCGGCGATGCATTTGGTCGATGGGAACATGGTTCCGTTAAGCGAGGCCGAAAAAGCCATCCACGAGATCGAGATCTATGTCGGAATCCTGATTGGCGCCATTACCTTCTCGGGTTCGATCATCGCCTTCGGCAAACTCTCGGGCAAGATCGGCGGCAATCCCATGCTGCTGCCGGCACGCCACTTTATCAATCTTGCCGGTCTGCTCGTGGTGATCTATTTTGGACGCGAGTTCCTTCACGCCACGTCGATATCTGACGGCATGCTGTCGCTGGTCGTGATGACTTTCATCGCGCTGCTGTTCGGCGTCCACATGGTAATGGCCATCGGTGGTGCCGACATGCCGGTCGTGGTTTCCATGCTCAACAGCTATTCCGGCTGGGCCGCTGCTGCTACCGGCTTCATGCTGTCGAACGACCTGCTGATCGTCACCGGCGCACTGGTAGGTTCGAGCGGCGCCATTCTGTCCTACATCATGTGCGCTGCGATGAATCGCCACTTCATCAGTGTGATCGCAGGCGGCTTTGGTACCACCAGCGGCGCAGCGCCGGCGGCGGGTGCGGAACCTGCAGGCGAAGTGGTGTCGATCAGCAGTGCTGAAACCGCTGAACTGCTGAACGAAGCCAAGAATGTGATCATCATCCCGGGTTATGGCATGGCCGTTGCACAGGCCCAGCACACGGTGTATGAAATCACCAAGCACTTGCGTGAGAAGGGCGTCAATGTCCGTTTCGGTATTCACCCGGTTGCCGGGCGTATGCCAGGACACATGAATGTGTTGCTGGCCGAGGCCAAGGTTCCGTACGACATCGTGATGGAGATGGACGAACTCAACGACGACTTTCCGAAAACGGACGTGGCGATGGTGATCGGTGCCAACGACATTGTGAATCCGGGAGCGCAGGATGACCCGAACAGTCCGATTGCCGGCATGCCGGTACTTGAGGCCTGGAAGGCAAAGACATCCATCGTGATGAAGCGCAGCATGGCGTCGGGTTATGCCGGCGTCGACAATCCCTTGTTCTACAAGGAAAACAACCGTATGCTTTTCGGTGACGCCAAGAAGATGCTGGACGAGGTTCTGGTCGTCTTGAAGGGCTGATTGACTATATCGTCGGTTGCATATTAGGCTGCGACAGCACCCGTTTGCGCGGGTGCTGTCAAGCGTCTGAGATCGGTCGAGTTTTGCCCAAGAGGGTGGATACAGGGATCAAATGCTTTTCTTCAGGGGGTAGCATGGAGGTCAGGGAAGTACTGAAGGTCAAGAATTCTGCGATATTTGCAGCGCATCCGGAATCGCTCCTCTCCGAAGCTGTCATCATGATGGCCGAAAACGACATTGGCTCGGTTGTCGTGATGGATGACGGGAAACTGGTGGGAATGCTGACTTTCCGTGAGGTGCTTCAGGTTTTGGCCAAACGCCAGACCGAACGCCGTAGCGGCCCCACACCGCCAATTGCTGAGATACTGGTCAGCGAAGCCATGCACATCGACCCGGCCACGACCGAACCTTCGATGGATGTTGATGAATTGCGCCGACTGATGATCAACACCCATTCCCGTTACGTGCCGGTAATGGACGGCGACACCATGACCGCAGTCGTTTCATTCCATGATGTCGCAAAAGCAGTGCTTGAGGAGCGCAACTTCGAGAACAAGCTGCTGAAGGCTTATATCAAGGATTGGCCAGAGGAGTAGCTGCGCGTCAGCAGTACTGGTCCAACTGGTCTTTCACGTGTCTCCGACAGCAAACAAACGCCGGTGTTCCTTTATTGCATACCGGTCCGTCATTCCGGCAATGTAATCGGCTACCCTGCGAATCTGGAATGGGTCTCCGGCTGCCTGATACTGCGGCGGTAGTAAGCGTGTGTCGCTTGTGAAGGCTGAGAAAAGATCACGGATGATTCGTTGTGCTTTGCCGGTCATGCGCAAAACACGAAAATGTTGATAGAGGTGCCTGCGCAGGAACTGCTTGATCTCTAGTTGCGCTGCGTGTAAACCCTCCGAAAACCCGACCAGTGGCGTTCCCAGTCTTACGTCGCCGAGATCTTCCGGTTTCTGCCGGGCAATGTTACCGGCTGTCGTCTCGATAAGATCGCATACCAGAGCATTGATCATGCGGCGGATTGTTTCATGCACGAGTCGGCGCTCACCAAGGTTTGGATAAGAGGTTTTCACTTCAGCCAAATGGCTGGCGAACAGGCTGACGCCTTCCAATTGGTCGAACAAGATCAGACCTGAGCGCAATCCGTCATCAAGATCGTGGTTGTTGTACGCAATTTCGTCGGCAATATTGCATATCTGCCCTTCCAGTGAAGACTGCGTACGGTTTATGAAGCGCTCACCCAGTTCGCCAAGACGACGTGCCTTTTCCAGAGAACAATGCTTGATTATGCCTTCGCGTGTTTCGAAACATAAATTAAGCCCGTCAAAAGCAGCATAACGTTCTTCAAGCAGATCAACGATACGCAAACTTTGCAGGTTGTGCTCAAAGCCTCCGTGACCGCGCATGCATTCATTGAGCGCATCCTGTCCGGCGTGGCCGAACGGGGTATGACCAAGGTCATGCGCGAGAGAGATCGCCTCCGCCAGGTCCTCATTGAGGTCCAAAGCACGGGCGATGCATCTGGCGATCTGAGCCACTTCAAGGCTGTGAGTCAAGCGCGTCCTAAAAAGGTCGCCCTCGTGGTTGACGAATACCTGCGTCTTGTATTCCAACCGCCGAAAGGCGGTTGAATGCACGATGCGATCACGATCACGCTGGAACTCGTTGCGATGCGATGGCGGTTCGTCCGCGTGCTGACGACCCCGCGAGTTCGCAGCCGATACCGCATAAGGGGCGAGGTCAAACATCGGTGGAGCGTGAAGTGATGGCTTTGCCGATCTCTGTTGGCGACGCCATATCGCTGACCACGGCTTGTCCGATTTGCTTTAAGAGCACAAGCCGCAGTTTCCCGTCCTGAACTTTCTTGTCGTGTTGCATCAGTTCGAGATAACGATCTGCACCCATTGCAGGGCCAAAAACGGGCAATCCAGCGCGTTCGAACAGATTTTCAATACGCTTCAGGTCATCCAGGTCAATCCAGCCGAGCTGACGTGAAAGTTCCGCTGCCATCATGGTTCCCGCTGCTACCGCCTCGCCATGCAACCATTTGCCATACCCCATCCCCGTTTCAATCGCGTGTCCGAAAGTGTGGCCCAGGTTGAGCAATGCGCGCTCGCCGCGTTCATGCTCATCGGCAACGACAACTTCAGCCTTGTTTGCACACGAGCGGCAGATGGCATACTCCAGTGCCCGTGGCTCTCGTTCCAACAAGCGTTCGAGATTGGCTTCAAGCCAGACCAGAAACGGTAAATCCCTGATCAAACCGTACTTGATTACCTCTGCCAGTCCCGCCAGAAGCTCACGATCTGGCAAAGTATTCAGACAATCAGTATCGGCCAGTACAAGCTTTGGCTGATAAAAAGCACCAATCATGTTCTTGCCAAGTGGATGATTGATAGCCGTCTTGCCGCCAACGGAAGAATCGACCTGCGAAAGCAAGGTTGTAGGCACTTGAATAAACGGCATACCGCGCTGGTAGCAGGCTGCCGCAAAGCCTGCCATATCGCCGATCACGCCACCGCCCAGGCCAATCAACGTGCTTGATCGCTCACAACGCCGCTCAAGAAGGACATCGAAAATTGTATTCAACGTTTGCCAGTTCTTGTGCTGCTCGCCATCGGGCAGAATGATTTCAGCGATGTCAATACCGGCATTACGCAGAGGAGTCGAAAAACGCTCCAGGTAAAGCGGCGCTACAGTTGTATTCGTGACAATGGCAATTTTTGGCGAACGAAGAAAGGGGAGAAGAAGTCCGCCGTTCTCAAGAATGCCCTGCCCGACAAGAATCGGGTATTCCCGTGAGCCCAGCGCAACCGTCAGTGTTTCCATCGTTCCCCAACTTCCCTGGTTAATAGCTGCAAGACGCCGTGAGCATTGGTTCTGCTGCAGTCAACGACCAGATCCGCCACTTCCCGATAAAGCGGGTCACGCTGCGAGTAGAGTTCCTCCAGCTTGAGCAAGGGGTTAGCGACTTGCAGCAATGGCCGGTTGCGATCATGGGAAGTGCGCTCCCACAAAGTGTGTGGCAAAACGTTGAGATAAACGACGAAACCACTTGCCCTCAAGTTGGTCCGGTTCTCCGGATGCAACACTACACCTCCCCCGGTTGCGACGACACGATCACTCAAATGCGACAGGTCAGCGATCACTTGGGCTTCTCGCTTGCGAAAACCTTCTTCCCCTTCGATTTCAAAAACTGTCGGAATGCTGACTCCCGTACGCGCCTCAATCTCATGGTCTGAATCGATGAACCTGAGCCCCAGACGCTTGGCCAGCGACCGGCCAACGGTCGTCTTACCGGCTCCCATTAGGCCGACCAGATAGACATTCCCAGTGCCGTATTGTTTTTCCACGATTGCATTCTACAGTACCGGGTACGCTAAGAAACGACACAAAAAAGCCGGCATCAGCCGGCTCACTTGTCCTTATTGAAAGGGTCAGCGTACCGCGAGACTTTCTGCAACAATCCTCGGCGTAATGAAAACCAGCAACTCGGTCTTGTCATCAATCCATTCACGATTCTTGAACAGCCAGCCGATGTAAGGCAAATCTCCAAAGAACGGAATGCGCTGAGTGTTGTCACGAACTTCCTGAGTATAGATACCTCCGATTACCACGGTTCCACCATTTTCAACCAGCACTTCGGTCTTTACATGCTTGGTGTCGATGGCGACTCCGGCGCCGGTGGACAAGCGCGTATTTGGAGTGTCCTTGTTGATATCCAAGGTCATTGTGATCTTGCCGTCAGGTGTGATTTGGGGCTTGACCTTCAAAGACAGATTCGCCTTGCGGAAAGTAACACTGGTAGCACCAGAACTAGTCGCCTGCTGGTAGGGGATCTCAACGCCCTGTTCGATTATTGCTTCCACCTGATTGGCGGTCATCACACGCGGACTGGATATAACCTTGCCCTTTCCATCAGATTCTAATGCGGATATCTCGGCATTCAGGAACACTGTCTTGGCGGAATTAAACAGGATCATGGAAAAAACCCCCGCATTTCCAGCACGCGGAGTCGCTGGCAGATTTACGGAGAGCGATTCTGGAAATAGGGGAACCGTACTGATTTGGCCGGTATTGAAGCCAGTATCCGACAAGCTGCCACCGCCAAGCACATTGACTTTGCTACCGGTATTTCCCCCGCTCGTGTCGTTATATCCGAGACGGACCCCAAGATTCTTTGCAAAGCTATCACCCGCCTCGACGATTCTGGCTTCGATCATCACCTGTTTTACCGTCAAATCGACTTTCGCAATCAGCAGCCTGACGTCCTCCAGTCTGCTGGGTGTGTCCTGAACAAAAAGGATATTGGTACGCGCATCAACGACTGCACTTCCTCGTTTGGACAACATGCGCTGATTAGGATCGGTAAGCAATTTCTGAATTGCTTCCGCCTTCTGATAATTCAGCTGGTAGCTTTCGGTTCGCAACGGCTCCAGATCGCCGATCTGTGCCTTCGATTCAAATTCGAGTTTTTCCTTGGTGGCTATTTCTTCGCGGGGCGCAATCAGGATGACATTGCCGTTCTTCCGCATATCGAGGCCTTTTTGCTGGAGGATGATGTCCAGCGCCTGGTCCCACGGCACATCTTTCAGAATCAACGTGATCGACCCACCAACCGAATCACTGACAACCATATTCATACCGGTAAACTCGCCGATAACCTGCAACAGGCGCCGCACCTCGACGTTCTGGAAGTTCAGCGACAGCTTTTCCCCCTGATAGCCACCTCGTGAACCCTGCACCAGTTTATTGGGATTCTCGATGACCGGCTTGACTTCAATTACAAACTGATTATCTGTCTGGTATGCATTGTGTTCCCACAAACCGCGTGGGGTAATGGTCATTCGCGCATTGGCACCCTGTTGAATCGTGTTCAGTGAAACAACAGGCGTTGCGAAGTCGGTTACGTCCAGTCGCTTGCGCAATGCATCGGGAACACTGACTTTGACGAAATCAACGACCAGATTTTGCCCCTGCTGACGAATATCGATTCCCGCATTCGGGTCACTCAGATCGACCGTTATGCGTGCCTCGCCTTCCTTCCCACGACGAAATGCAATATCACGAATACTATTTGCGGCCTGTTCGGGATGAGTCTGGGAAAAGTGCTCAACTATAGGGACTCCACTCGCTTTTGCACTTGGAACCAAAGTCAGCAGCAGGCTGTTCCCATCGATTTTCGACTCGTAAGTCATCGCCTGATTGAGATTCAACACCAAGCGTGTGCGGTCTTCGGCCTGAACAATATTGGCGCTTTTCAAATCACCTTCGTTATAGGTTTGACTGTTCTTGCCGAGACCATTGACCGTGTTCGCAAAATCAAGGGCAATACGTGCCGGCTTGGCCACGCTGAAGCCGGGCGGCAAAGCGTTAAGCGGTTCCTTGAAAACCAGCTTCACGTTGAGCACACCGCCCTGTTGCGCGACGGTCATGGATTCGATTGAATTCGGCTTGGCTTCCTGTGCATTGACTGTGGCAATAGCCAGTAACAGCCCGCCGACAAAGCTGAGCAGGTAACGTTTAACTTGTTTCACTGTATTCCCTCCTGTCCCTGCAGCAATAGCGAGCTTTCTCTTTCAACCCAGTCTCCTGCAGAATCCTGAATCAGTTCCTTCAAAGTCAATTCAGATTCCAAAATCTTGGTGATCACCCCGAAATTCTGCCCCATATAATTCCCAACCCTCACCTGATACAAGGAGCCATCAACCAAAATGATGGCATACGATGTCTTCTTCCTGCTCATCACACCAACGTATTTCAGCGACTCCAGTGGGAAAGACTCCAATGGCTCACGTGCCCGATCCATGTCTGGCTGTAATCCACCGCCTCCGCCCTTCCTCTGATCCGGCCCGATCCTGGCTGGCTTGAATGGGTCCATTAGGTTGCCCACATCGTAAGGCACTGGTTCATAAGGCTTGACCTGTGGCAGGGGAGGGATGCTCCCTTTTGCATCTTTGGCAGCCTCATTCATCCACTGACGCAGATCCTCGTTATCCCCTCCGGAGCATGCCACCAAGGCAAGGCTAGCCAGTGCGACAGCGATAGTCTTCATTTCTTTTGACCTTTGGCGGCTTGAGCCGCTTTCTTTTTGGCGGCCAATTCCTCCTCGTCAAGGTAGCGGAACGTCTTGGTAATTGCGTCCATGACCAAACTCCCATCTTTAGTCTTAGGATCTGTAGTAATGGAGATGTTGTTCAGGGTTACGATCCTCGACAGCCTGCCGATATCTCCGGCAAAGGCGCCAAAGTCATGGTAGCTCCCGGTTATTCGAACATTGATGGGCAATTCAGCATAGAAATCCTTGCTGACTTCCTGGCCTGGCTTGAATAGTTCAAACTGCAGCCCGCGCCCCATTCCGGATTGGTTAATTTCGATCAGCAAGGACTCAACCTCGGATTTGTCGGGCAGTTGTTTCAGGAGGGCACCGAATGAACGGTCGATCTCACTTAATTGCTGGGTGTACAAGGCCAGATTAACCGACTGCTTCTTCTTCGCGACAAATTCATCCTTGAGCTTCAACTCATCCGCTTGCCGGGTCTCAAGAGTCTCCAACTGATCGTTCCATACAAACCACCAGCCTGCTACTAGTGCTGCAACGAAAATGCCAATCAATACCGCAATTCGTGGTGCGATGGGCCACGCGCCCACATCCTTGGGGTTCAGGTTCCGGAAGTCATCAAGAAACGCATTGATGTCAATTTTGGCCATGGAGGGGGCTTTCATTTCTTACCTCCATCATCAACAGGGGTTCGTTTCAGGGAGGCATTCAAAATGAATTCGTTCAGGCGTCGCTTGTCAACGACCGACGCCTTGATCTCGATTAACCGGGGCTTTTCAAGCCATGGAGAAGCCTCGATATTTCGCATCAATGTGGAAACTCGTGCACTGGATTGTGCATATCCTACAAGCGAGATATTGACACCCACCTGTTTTACCGAGCGCACGTACACACCCTCAGGCATTTGTTTTACAAGTTCACTTAACAGGCGCACGGCCTCAGCTCGGTCTTGCTGCAAGGACTCAATGATTTGCTTGCGCGCGAGCAAGGCCTGTGTTTGTTCTTTCAGGCGTTTGATCTGATCGATTTCTTTATCAAGAACGGCGATCTCCTGCTTAAGGAACGCGTTCTTGGCTTCTTGTGCAGTGATGTAGCCTGCGATAATCGAATAGACGAGAAAGACGACCAAACCGGCAAGGACTGAAACCAAGCCCAGTAGCCCATAAAACTGATCGCGTCGTGCCTTTCGCTTTTCTTCCCGATGCGGGAGGAGATTGATACGTATCATTCGTCAAACCTCCGCAGAGCGAGACCGCACGCAGCCATCAGCGACGATGCGTCCACCAGCAGGCTCTTGGCGCGCACCCGATCGCTCAAAACCATATTGGCGAAGGGGTTGGCAATAATTGTGTTGATTTGCGTCCGGGACGCTACCACTTCGTCTGCCCCCGGCAGGACAGCACATCCGCCAGCAAGCACAATGTGATTGATCTGATTAAATTGGGTCGACGTGAAGAAGAACTGTAATGCACGCGACACCTCCAAAGCCATGCTCTCCACGAACGGCTGAAGGAGTTCGGCTTCGTAGTTGTCCGGTAGATTGTTCCGCCGCTTCTCAGCCTCGGCCTCCTCAAAGTTCATGCCAAAAAGGCGGGCAATGTCCTGTGTCAGCTGATTTCCGCCAAACGCCTGTTCACGAACATAGAGTTGCTGGCCGTTGCGTAGTACGGTCAAGTTCATCACGTTGGCTCCAACGTCGACCAACGCAACGATTTGCCCGTTACCACCGTCAGGGAGTTGCTTTTCGATCAACTCAAAAGCGGAAAGCACGGCATAGGACTCGACGTCCATGACCACCGGTTTTAGACCGGCAGACTCCGCTACGGCAACTCGATCCTCAACTTTCTCCTTGCGTGACGCGGCAATCAGAACCTCGATTTCATCCGGGGAAGACGCTGCCGGGCCGACAACCTGAAAGTCGAGGTTTACTTCTTCAAGGGCAAACGGAATGTACTGGTTAGCCTCGGATTCAACCTGAACCCCCAGCTCTTCCTCACGCTGACCGGCGGCAACAATGATCTTCTTGGTAATCACATGTGAAGCCGGGAGCGCAATCGCGACATGCCTGGTCGAGGTCGCAAGCTTCTTCCAAGCCCGACGCACAGTCTCTGCAGCTGCTTCGAGATTGACAATATTGCCGTCAGCGACAGCATCTCTTGGGAGCACTTCAATTGTATACCGCTCAACGCGGTACCCGCTCTTGCCATCGCTCGCGAGTTCAACCATCTTGACAGCCGATGAGCTGATATCAAGACCGATCAGGGAGCGCGCCTTAGGATTAAAGATCGATAGATCGAGTTGCAAATTGCCACCCCCCGCCGAAAAAACCCTTGAATAATTTGTAGTTAGCGTGTTTACAGATAATCTACTTTAGATGCTAGCAACAAGTATCCGGCGTGTAAAGCCATTTTTTTTCGCTATTTTTGCTCTCTGCCACAGTACTTGAGGCAACGTTTATAATGTCGCGCTACGTCTTTACTCCCGGCCCCGACCTTGCCTAACGTTTCCCGCTGGATCATCTATCCTGTCCTTTTCATTGCTGGCCTTGCAGCGATGGTCATCGCCATGGCCGCCGTAGTTCTGATTCTGACCTACCCAAACCTGCCTTCGCTTGAAATCCTGACTGACTACCGGCCGAAAATTCCTCTACGTGTTTACACCGCTGAAGGTCAGCTGATTGGCGAGTTCGGCGAAGAACACCGTGAGGTTGTACGGTTTCAGGACGTCCCTGACGTGATGAAGCAGGCCATTCTGGCCGCCGAGGATGAGCGCTTCTACCAGCATCGCGGTGTAGACGTTCTGGGCATTGCACGTGCCGCATTGAGCAATTTGACCGGCGGGGGCAAACGGCAGGGCGCTTCGACCATTACGCAACAGGTTGCCAAGAACTTCTTCCTGTCATCGGAGAAAACTTACACCCGCAAGCTGTATGAAGCGTTGCTTTCCTTCAAGATAGAAAACAGCTTGAGCAAGGATCAGATCTTCGAGTTGTATATCAATCAGATTTTTCTTGGGCAGCGTGCCTATGGCTTCGGCGCCGCGGCCCAAATCTACTTTGGCAAGCCTTTGGCTGATCTGTCAATCGCCGAAGCCGCCATGCTGGCCGGACTACCTAAAGCGCCATCGGCGTTCAACCCGGTGGTCAACCCCAAGCGTGCCCGTTTGCGTCAGCAATATGTATTACGACGTATGCTCGAACTGGGATTCATCGATCCCAAGCAACACGAAGCCGCCATGAAACAGGCGCTGGTCGTCAAGCGCGATACCACTGTATATGCCGTTCACGCCGAATTTGTCGCTGAAATGGCGCGGCAGTTGGCTGCCGAGCGTTTCCCTGACGATGTCTACTCGCGCGGTCTGAGCGTCTATACGACGATCCTCAATGGCGATCAGGAAGCCGCCTATCGCAGCTTGCGGCGGGGTGTGTTTGATTATGATCGTCGTCATGGCTATCGTGGTGCCGAAGCCTATGTTGACATGTCGGGCATCAAGTCCGAACAGGATGAAGCACTGGACGAGGTGCTTCAGGACTTCCACGACTCGGAGGATTTGCATCCGGCCGTTGTTCTGCAAGCTGATGCCAAGCAGATCCGAGCCTACCGACGCGGCGGTGAGATCGTTACCATTGGCGGCGACGGCCTCAAGTTTGCCCTCCGCATGATGGACGACAAGGCGCCGCCGAACAAACGACTTCGACGTGGTGCAGTAATTCGTATCCAGAAGGATGACAACGGCAATTGGCGAATCACTCAGATGCCGGAGGTTGAGGCCGCCTTCCTGGCTACTGACCCCCGAAATGGTGCAATACGTGCTCTGGTGGGTGGTTTTGACTACAACCGCAACAAGTTCAACCATGCTACCCAGGCCTGGCGGCAGCCGGGATCGAGTTTCAAGCCATTCATTTATTCGGGTGCACTAGAAAAGGGCTTTACTCCGGCATCGATCATTGAAGACGCACCGATCAGCATCCCCGCCTCGGTCACGGGTAGCCAGGCCTGGGAACCGAAGAACTACGACGGCAAATACGCCGGGCCGATGCGGATGCGTACGGCACTGGCCAAATCCAAGAATATGGTTTCGATTCGCCTTCTGCAAGCCAGCGGAGTCAATTACATTCAAGACTACGCCACGCGATTTGGATTCGATGCCGACAAGCACCCTCCCTACCTGACCATGGCCCTTGGTGCTGGTGCGGCCACCCCCTGGCAGATGGTTGCCGCCTACTCTGTTTTCGCCAATGGAGGTTATCGGATCCAACCTTTTATCGTGCGTGATATCCGCGATGATAAGGGGCAGGTGCTGGCCGAGGCACAACCGATCACCGCCGGCGATGAATCGTTAAGAGCCATCGACCCACGCAATGCCTATCTGATGGACAGCATGCTACGAGACGTGACCATCTATGGTACGGGCGCGCGCGCGTCGGCCACACTCAAACGTCGTGATTTGGCGGGCAAGACTGGGACGACCAATGAATACGTCGATGCCTGGTTTTGCGGCTATCAACAAACCGTTGTCGGTTGTTCATGGATCGGTTTTGATCAGCCCAGGACACTGGGAAAAGGTGAGACCGGCGGCTCGGCAGCGCTGCCGACCTGGATCGGCTATATGGCCGTTGCGCTCAAAGATGTGCCCCAGACCTTCATGTCTCAACCTGATGGATTGGTTGCGCTCGAAATAGAAAACCCGGGCAAAGGCCCGGCCAGGGAATTCTTCTACAAGGAAAACGTTCCCCCAGTGATCGAAATCGAACCGCCCCAGGATCCAGACGATGTGCCGATCGATTGATCCGAGGGGCTAATTCAGCTGGACAGGTTCGCCGGCCTGTGCTGATACCAGTTTCGCTAGCGTAGCCATGAGGTCGGTACCGTCGCGTGTATCTCGCCAGTTTTGGCCGTCCCATCGATAGTGAAAGCCTCCCGAGCGGGCAGCAACCCAGAGTTCTTGAGCCGCGCCATGACGGTTGACGATGATCTTGCTACCGTCGGCAAATTCGATTTCGAATACGCCGGCACTGACCATTGCAAAATCGAGATCAGCGCCGCTGGACTCAAGTCCGTTCTCGATTCGTGTCAGCGCCAAATCGGCAAGTGTATTGAATTCGCTATCATTCATCTGTGCTACCATTTTCCATTTGCGGGTACTACAAACATGCGCCGATTTCTCACGCTCACCGTTCTGCTGGTTACGTCCGCTCTTGGCGCGTGCGGTACGCGAGGATCGCTGTATCTACCGCCGCCGCAATCCTATGCTCCCGATACGCCAGCACGCGTTTCCGCGTTATCGTTGCAGATCACGCCATCGCTGACCCATGCCGATCTTAGCACGGCAAAAGAACACGTTTGATGGATGCCTTTTCCCTGAGCAATGGGCAATTGCTGGCCGAATCCGTTCCGCTTGCCGACATTGCAGCGCGCTTTGGCACTCCGTGCTACGTGTACTCCCGCGCTGCACTTGAAGCCGCGCTCGATGAGTTCCAGCAGGAGTTGACTGGTATTGACTCGCTGGTCTGCTACGCGCTCAAAGCCAATTCCAGCCTGGCCGTACTCAACATCTTCGCGCGTCGTGGCGCCGGATTCGACATTGTTTCCATTGGCGAATTGCAGCGTGCTCTCGCGGCCGGTGCCGATCCGAAAAAGATTGTCTTCTCTGGCGTTGGCAAATCAGCCCCCGAAATGGCCTATGCGCTCGATACCGGCATTCTCTGCTTCAACGTCGAATCGGCGCCCGAGCTTGACCGACTCAATGAAGTGGCTGGCGGTCTAAAGAAGAAGGCGCCCATCAGCCTGCGCGTCAATCCGGATGTCGATGCCAAAACGCATCCTTACATTTCGACCGGCCTGAAGGAGAACAAGTTTGGCGTTGCGTACGAAGACGCCCTGGAGGTTTACCAGCACGCTGCCTGTTTGCCGAACCTTGAAATCACCGGTATCGACTGCCATATCGGGTCACAGTTGCTCGACCCGGCCCCCTTTGCCGAAGCACTCGACAAGCTCTTGCTGCTCATTGATCAGCTCGCCGCCAGAGGCATTCACCTGCACCATATCGACCTCGGCGGGGGCCTCGGCATCCGTTACAAGGACGAAGAAGCGCCCACCGTCAAGGACTATCTGCGGCCCTTGCTGCAAGCACTCAAGGATCGGAGCCTCAAGATACTCTTCGAGCCCGGACGTCGCCTGGTGGGAAACGCCGGAGTTCTGCTCACGCGGGTTGAATACCTCAAACCAGGCGAAGCGAAGAATTTTGCCATTGTCGACGCCGCGATGAATGACCTTGCCCGACCGGCACTCTACGATGCCTGGCATGACATCGTTGCGGTATCACCACGCAGTGTCGCTCCCCGCGACTGGGACATCGTCGGCCCAATTTGTGAATCGGGCGATTTTCTCGGTCGTAACCGGTCGCTGGCCATCGAGCCCGGCGACCTGCTCGCCGTCATGTCTGCCGGCGCCTACGGCATGGTCATGAGTTCGAACTACAACACCCGGCCGCGGGCCGCCGAGGTCATGGTTGATGGTACAGAAGTCCACCTGATACGCAGGCGCGAGACTGTTGAAGAGCTTTACGCTCACGAAACATTGTTACCGTGAAAACCGTCCGTATCACCTTCCGGTACGCCTTTCTTTCCGCCGGCCTGGTGATTCTGACTGCATGTTCGGAAGGCGATACGGAGAAAAAACCGCCGCCGCCCGTTCCCGTTATCGCCGTCAAGGCGACTGAACAGGATATTCCGGTAGGTTTACGAGTCGTTGGTCGGGCCGAAGCCTTTGCGAGCGTTGTCCTGAAATCACGCATCGATGGTCAGGTTGCCGAGGTGTTGTTCACCGAAGGCCAACACGTCAAGCAGGGTGATATCTTGATCCGGCTTGATCCCAGCGATTTTTCCGCCCGGCTCAGGCAGGCTGAGGCAAGCGTTGCCCGGGACGAATCCCTGGCCGCCAAGACACGCGCGGATACCCAGCGCTACATGGCGCTTAAGGATCGCAATTTTGTCTCCGCAGAGAAGGTCAACGAAATCCGCACCAATGAATCGGCCGCGGCTGCCAGCCTGCGCGCCAGCAAAGCCGCGGCGGAATTGGCGCGTCTGCAGCTCTCCTACGCCACCATTCGCGCTCCGTTCGATGGTGTAGTCGGCGCTCGGCTGGTCTTTCCTGGATCGTCGGTCAAGATCAACGACACGACCCTGGCCGTCGTTAACCGCGTACGGCCCTTGCTGGTCAGCTTCTCCGTGCCCGAGAAATACCTGCCTCAACTGAGAGCGGCGCTGGGTCACGGCACGGCAACACTTGACGGCCTGAGGATTGAAGTCAACGTGCCGCAAAACGATTCGCAACGCTTCGTGGGAAGAGTGCGCTTCCTTGACAACACCGTCGATAGCGCTACCGGCACCATCCAGATGAAGGCTGAATTGCCCAATGACGATGAAACGCTCACTCCGGGGCAATTCCTCAATGTCACACTGCTGCTCCAGACGCTAACGAAGGTCGTTGCCGTACCCGACGAAGCGATCCAGCAGGGCGCAAGCGGCAACGTTGTCTTTGTTGTCAAGGATGATGGAAGCGTCGAGGTTCGTCAGGTCGAAACCGCAGCTTCGGATGGCGGCATGACGGCAATCGGTAAAGGCCTGAATGTCGGCGAGACGGTCGTGACCGATGGCCAGTTACGGCTGGCGCCTGGAACGAGAGTCATCGTCAGGTATGCTGACGAACCTGGCTCGGCTGAAGCTTCGGGCAAGCCGGCAAATCACTAGGCGGTTGCCGCGTGAATCTTCCCGAACTCTGTATCCGTCGCCCGGTCATGACCACGCTGCTGATGGCAGCGTTCGTCATTTTCGGCATCATTGCCTACCGCGCACTGCCGGTTTCCGAGCTGCCCAGTGTCGATTTTCCGACCATCTCCGTCACTGCCGCACTCCCCGGTGCATCGCCGGAAACGATGGCCGCCGCTGTTGCCACGCCGCTGGAAGGCCAGTTCTCGACCATTGCCGGCCTCGATTCGATGAATTCAACCAGCGCTCAGGGCAGCACCTCAATCACCCTGCAGTTCACGCTTGATCGCAATATTGACGCCGCGGCCCAGGATGTCCAGTCCGCCATTGCCGTCGCGTTGCGCAAATTGCCGCCGAACATGCCGGCACCGCCCTCGTTCCGGAAGGTCAATCCGGCCGATTCACCCATTTACTACATTGCACTGGCCTCGCCGACGCTACCACTGCCGCTGGTCAACGAATATGCCGAGACGCAACTCGCCCAGCGCATATCAACGATCAGCGGCGTTGCGCAAGTACTGATTTACGGTTCGCAGAAATTTGCCGTAAGAATCCAGGCAAACCCCGACCAGCTCGCCGCACGGGGTCTGGGTATCGATGAACTTCATCAGGCCGTAGCACAGGCGAACGTCAATCAACCCGTTGGGCTTATCGACGGCGAACGCCGCACGTTTGCCATAAAGGACAACGGGCAACTCGATAACTCCGTCGCTTACCGACCGCTCATTGTCGCCTGGCGCAACGGTGCGCCGGTTCGACTGGAAGAAGTTGCCACGCCGATTGACAGTGTCGAAAACCTGCGCCTTGCCAGCTGGAACGTCGACAAGCGCGCCATTGTCCTCGCCATTCAGCGTCAGCCAGGCGCCAATACCATCGAAACCGTCGATTCGATCAAGCGCATCCTGCCCAGTTTTCAGGCAAAGCTGCCGGCGGCAATCAGCATGACCACCCTCTATGATCGAAGCGTCTCGATTCGCCATGCCATCGAAGATGTCCAGTTCACCCTGATTCTCGCGGGTTTTCTGGTCATCCTCGTGATCCTGCTCTTTCTGCGCAATCTCTACGCAACGCTCATCCCCGCGCTGGCGTTGCCCATCTCGGTGATCGGCACGTTCGCCGTGATGTCCATGCTCGGATTCAGTCTCGATAACCTCTCCTTGCTGGCGCTGACCCTGTCGGTCGGCTTTGTCGTTGACGACGCCATAGTCATGCTCGAAAACATCGTTCGCCACATCGAGCTGGGTGACTCTCCGATGCACGCCGCCATCAAGGGTTCGCGGGAGATTGGCTTTACCATCATTTCGATGACCGTCTCACTGGTCGCCGTGTTCATTCCGGTGCTGTTCATGGGCGGCATCGTCGGTCGGTTGTTGCACGAATTTGCCGTCACCATTTGCGCTGCCATTCTCGTATCCGGAGTGGTTTCGCTTACCCTCACGCCCATGATGTGCAGTCGTTATCTAAAGCCATCGAGAACCGAGGATCACGGCCGCCTTTTCCGTGCCTTCGAGCAATTCTTCGCAGCGCTGCTCGCCGGCTACGAGAAATCTCTGCGCCAGGCGATAGCGCACCCTCGGCTGGTTGTTGCCGGGTTTGTGGCCACCGCTGGTTTGAGTGGCCTGCTGTTCTCGATGGTACCCAAGGATTTCATCCCCAGCGGCGACAGCGGGCGAATCATTGCCTTTACCGAAGGCGCGCAAGATGCTTCTTTTGCCTCGATGGTCGAGCATCAGCGCGCTGTCGCCGCAATCGTTGCCGAGGATCCGAATATCCAGTCATTCATGTCGTCGATTGGCGGTGGCGGCATCCGACCGACGTCCAACACCGGCACCATCTTCATGATTCTCAAACCGAGTGGTGAGCGCACACTCTCTCCGGACGAGCTGATTGAGCAACTTCGACCCAGGCTGGCGACCGTGCCGGGCATCAAGGTCTATATGCAGAACCCACCGGTCATCCGCATCGGTGGCCTGATCACAGCCGCGCAATACCAATACACACTGCAAAGCACGGATCTGCACGAACTCTACCAATGGACGGAAACACTGCTCGGCCGGATTCGTCAGTTGCCGGGTTTTGTCGACGTGACCAGCAACCTCAACAACCACAGCCCGGTCGTCTCGCTTGATATCGACCGCGACAAAATCACAACACTCGGTCTCACCTTCAGTCAGGTCGAGGATGCCTTGCAGAGCGCCTTCAGTGCGAGGCAGATTTCAACCATTTATGGCACCGCCAATCAGTATCAGGTCATTCTCGAGGTCGCGCCCGAATTCCAGAGCGACCCATCGATGCTCTCCCGTCTGCACGTTCGCGCTTCAAGCGGCAAGTTGATCCCACTCGATACCATCGCCGGTATCAGTCGCAAGACACAAGCCCTGACGGTCAATCATCAGGGGCAACTGCCCGCAGTCACCCTGTCCTTCAACCTTCTGCCCGGCATCTCTCTGGGTGAGGCGGTTACGCGTATCAAGGCGCTCGAACAGGAATTGCGTATCCCGGCATCGCTCAACACCAGCCTGCAGGGCACCGCTCAGGCTTTTCAGGCTTCGTTGCAGGGGCTGGGTATTCTGCTGTTGATCGCCATTCTGGTCGTCTATATCGTCCTCGGCATCCTTTACGAGAGCTTCATCCACCCGCTAACCATACTCTCCGGGCTGCCTTCTGCCGCACTTGGCGCACTGATTACGCTCATGGTTTTCCGCGTCGATCTCAGCCTTTATGCGTTTGTCGGCATCATCATGCTGATCGGCATTGTCAAAAAGAACGCCATCATGATGATCGACTTCGCCCTCGATCAGCAGCGCAGTTCGCAACTTCCAGCGCATGAGACAATATTCAATGCCTGCCTGATCCGCTTTCGACCGATCATGATGACGACCATGGCCGCGCTGGTTGGCACGCTACCCATTGCCATCGGCTTCGGCGCCGGTGCCGATGTGCGTCGACCTCTGGGCCTTGCCGTCGTCGGCGGTCTGCTGCTTTCGCAATTCCTCACCCTTTACCTGACGCCGGTGATCTATGTCTACCTTGACCGATTCACGCCCAAGGGCACAGATTTGCCCGCAATGCCTGAAACTCGATGAATTCGGGCTTCCAACACTATGCCTGCACCTGAAAGACTGCCGCTCCCAAGCCTGCGTATCGACAAATGGCTGTGGGCCGCGCGCTTCTACAAGACACGCTCAATGGCCACGGAAGCCGTTCATTCCGGCCACGTCAAACTCAACGGGTGCGGCGTCAAACCGGCGCGCGAATTGCGCATTGGAGACACGCTCGGTATTACCGTTGGCGATACACTCTGGACGATCACGGTTTGCGGCTTGAACGATCAGCGCCGTCCGGCCAGCGAAGCACAGCAGCTCTATGCTGAGACACCGGAAAGTGCCGCACACCGCAACGCCGAGAGGGAATCCAAACGGCTCGCCCCCACCCCCGGTAGTGATCTGCGCGGTCGCCCGAGCAAGAAGGCACGACGGCAGATCAGGCGATTCAACGAAGAGTACTGAAGTGACGATTGTCGATGCGCCGGCTCACGGCTCTTTGTGCAATTCATCTCCGCCAAGCGCATAACGGCGCATCCGTGAAATCAGCAGCGGCGACAGCAGCAGAGAGACCACGATTACCGCGACCGCAAGCTGATAGTTTTCCTTCGAAATGATCATGGAAGACGCACCCACCGCAGCCAGCACAAAACTGAATTCACCGATCTGGGCCAGAATTGCGCCAGTGTAGAGACTGTCTCCCCAAGTCTCGCCGAGTATCTTGAATACCGTTGCATTTATCGCCATGTTTACCGTCAGCGCAATCAGCGCCAGAGAGAGGACTTTGCCCCAGTGGTGAAGAACGAAATCGATATCCACCAACATGCCGACGGAAACAAAGAACAGTGCGACAAACACTGTTTTGAATGGCTCAAGACTATGATGCACCCACTTCGCCTCCTTGGCTGCCGCAACCACGATGCCGGCGACGAAGGAACCCAAAGCCGAAGAAAGCGAAAAGAGTCCGGTCAGCAATGCCAGTCCGAAGCAGAGCAACATCGCACCGAACACCTGCAGTTCGTGATCCTTCTTGACCGCGTCGCCGATCAGGGGAATGCGGAAACCAGGCCGGATCACAATCCACGCGCAACAAGCGATCAGCAATATTCCGCCGATGACCTGCATGGTCATTTCCATCCTCGACACCTTCTCGCCACTGAGGATGCTGACAACGATCAGCATGGGAATGACGGCAATATCCTGGGCCAGAAGTACGTTCAAGGCATTCTGCCCGTGCCTTGTTTCAAGCTCCTTGCGGGCTTGCAGCAGATTCAGCACGACCGCCGTGCTGCTTAACGAGATGATGAAGCCGAGCAAAACGCACAGCACGAACGGCCAGTCAAAAAAGTGACCGATGGCGGTGGTCAGGGCGACGCTGACGACGATCTGCATGAATGTGCCAAGCAGGGCCACCCGCCACCTGGCGATCACCTTTTCCGGCGAGACCTCCATGCCGATGAAGAACATCAGCATCACGACGCCGAATTGACCAAGCCGGTCCAGCACCTGCTGATCGGTAATCGCCCCGAATAGCGACGGCCCAAGCATGATGCCGGCAATCAGGTAAGCGATTACATTGGGCTGACGCAGTTCGTGCATCAGCAGGCCAGCCAGGAGAATGGCCACGATGCTGCCAACCAGTTCTGGCATGAAGGGGTCCATGTGCATATGTAATCCTCAGTTGTTTCTTGTCTCGCTGGACGAAGGCCGTTTTCTTTGAGCCCTGGGAGGGGATTGTGCCGACCGGGGCCAGGACGTGAGCGTCGCGACTGCAGCAGCGGGATCATTTTCACCGCCATGTTGCAAGAGATTAAAAGTCTGGTCCCGGTCGATTGTACCGCGATGATTTTTTGCTGATCCATTTGACAGCGCTGAAAGGGCCACAGATACTCCGTATGTGGCGATTCAATGTCCTTTCGGTGTATTGCACTGGTTTGCGTGAACGTCGGCCCGCCAAGCGAAAATATCACGGCGCCGTGACGTTTCGATGAGGACTCGGGGATGGTGGCTTTCTATCATCGTTCATGCGAGCTCATTGCTTCGGGCTCGATTCCCAACCTGATACTTTTCACCAGGAGAGCCCCATGAACCTTATTTCTTCCACTTCTCTACGGCGGGCCGCTGGCATTGCGGCGCTCGTGCTCAGCGCCACAACCAGTGCGGCTCAGCTCAATATCCTCGTCAAGGTCGAAAACCTCGCACCCGCCAACAGCATCAGTTTCGCCCCACTGCACGTCGGTTTCAACAACGGCACTTTCGACTCCTTCAACAACGGTCAGGCGGCCACAGCAGCCATCATCTCGGTGGCGGAAGGCGGCAGTGGCTCGGCTTGGCAACCGGCGTTTGCGGCGGCCGATCCGTCGGCGACCCGGGGCACGATTGGCGGACTGCTGCAACCTGGGCAGACCAGCAGCTTTTCATTTCTGGTAGATACTGCGCTTAACCGTTTCTTCACCTTCGCCTCAATGGTCGTGCCAAGCAACGATTTTTTCATCGGCAACGATTCGCCAACGCAGTATCAGTTGTTCGACGCCTTTGGCACCCTGGTCATTGGATCGATCGTGCAGAAAGCCAGTGATATCTGGGATGCCGGATCCGAGCTGTTTGACCCGGCTGCCGCAGCCTTCGTCGGCAACAATGACTTGCGCACCGACCAGAACGGCGACGTCAGCTTCAATTTCGCCGAACTTGCCGGGTTCGACGGCCTGACCACGGCTACAGGCTACGTGTTCAACAGCGCGCTGACCGCCGATACTGACGTCTATCGTATTACGTTCCAGGCTGTTCCCGAGCCGGAAACCATTGCTTTGATGGTGGCTGGCTTATTGGCCGTCGCTTGGATCTCACGCCGTCGCCGCGGGCAGTCGTTCGAATCGGGTAGCGAATTGGTGTGAAGTCGAGCGCCGGATCTTCGACTCCTGCAGTGCTCCGGTGCCACTACCGTGTGGTGCCGGTTTCGCGGTGAACGAACAACTGCTGCTCGTCGAGGACGATGATGCCATTTCCGGCGCTCTGCGACTTCATCTGGAGGAAGCCGGCTATCGCCTGCATCGCGAATCCGACGGACTGCGCGCGATGGCGGCGATTGATCGCCAACGCTGGGACATGGTTCTGCTCGACTTGATGCTGCCTGGCGCCGACGGCTGGGAGGTCTGCCGTCACCTGCGCGCGCGCCACGCAGATGTGCCGGTGATTATGCTCAGCGCCCGCTCGGCCGAGGCACATCGTGTGCTGGGCCTGGAACTTGGTGCCGACGACTACTTGGCCAAACCGTTCTCGATGCTGGAACTGGTCGCGCGCGTGCGCGCCCTGTTGCGACGTATCGAACAGTTGCGTTCGTCGCCGGCTGCTGCATCCGAGGTCGGCTTCGGTCCCTTCCGGCTTGACACGTTGCGGCGCGAGCTCCTGCGCGGTAACGATACCGTGCCACTGACGTTGCGCGAATTCGACCTGCTGCATTTTCTGGTGCGCCACCCAGGACGCGCTTTCAGCCGCAACGAGTTATTGCAACGCGTGTGGGGTGCCGCTTTCGATGGCTACGAGCACACCGTGAACTCGCACATCAACAGGTTGCGCACCAAGATCGAGGACAACCCACGTGACCCGCACCGCATCGTCACTGTGTGGGGCGTTGGCTACCGCTTCGACGCGAATCCGTCATGATCGGCGGCCGCTCGTTCACCACCCGTCTGACGCTGGCGCTATCGCTGCTACTGCTTGCATATGGTGCTCTCGTTGGTCTTCTTGGGCGGCATGTTGCCGTGGAGTATGAGCACGAATCACTACAGCGGCTGTCGCATGGGCTGGCCAAGCACATCGTTGAACACTGGCCGGAAATTGCCGTGGCCGACCCTGACCAAGCGGATCGCGCCGCACGGGAGTCGCTGCTGTCCATGTTGATGGTGGTCAATCCGGGAATCCAGGTCTATGTGCTTGATGCTGACGGTCGTGTTCAGGCCTACATCGGCGATCCCGGCATGGTGCGTGAGAAACAGGTTGACCTCGGCGCGGTACGCAGCTTTCTGGCTGGCGCTGCCTTGCCATTGCGCGGTACCGACCCGATGGGCACAGGCATACCGCGCATCTTCAGTGCGGCGATGTTTCCCCCGCGTGCCGGCGATGTGCGTCCGCCCGGATACCTGTACGTCGTGCTTGACGGACAGGCCCGCGTTCATGTCGCCGGACAGTTGAGCCTGCGCCGGGTCTGGCAGGGGGCAGGACTCGTCGCGGCAGCTGGCTTGTTGGTGACGCTGTTGCTCGGATTTTTCGCCATGCACCGGCTGACCTTGCCCCTGCACCGTCTGGCCAATCGCATGCGCGACTACAGCGTGCGCACCCTGCAGGCAACTGCGGCTGGACGCAGCCAATCTCGAACTAACGGTGACGAGGTCAGCGCGATCGGTTCTGCGTTTGACGAGATGACGCAGCGTATCGAGGCGCAGACTGCTCGCGAACAGCAACAGGCCAGTGCGCATCGCGAGGTGATGGCCAGCGTTGCGCATGATATGCGGACCCCGCTCACGGCGCTTCATGGCCACCTCGAAGCGATGGCAGGACAGGCGCTCGTCGAACCGGAGCAGCGCGATCGCGTACTTGCTGCTGCATTGGCGCAGAGTGACAAAGTGCGTCGACTGTCGCAGCAGCTCTTCGAACTCGCTGCCCTGCAATCCACCGATCAGGTGCTGCACCGCGAGCGTTTCAGACTCGACGAGCTGGTGACGGATGCCGTGCAGAAGTACGATCTGGCCGATGGGCCAGCGCCCGTCACTCTGCGCGGTGCGCCCCCCGGACCTCTGGAATTCGAAGGCGACTTGCAGCTCATCGAGCGGGCGCTGACCAATCTGATCGACAACGCCATGCGGCACGCCCCGACCACCTCACCGATTCACGTCAGTGTCAGCCGGGACGGCGCGCAGGCCAATATTCTAATCGAGGACAACGGACCCGGGCTGCCGGACGAATTGTTCAGCCGCCTCGAACAGGGAAAGTCATTGCGCGACCCGCCGGTCAAACGCACCAGCGGCGGCATCGGTGGGCTGGGCCTGGCCATCGCACAACGCGTAGCGGCGCTGCACGGCGGCAGCCTGCAGCCGCTGCCTTCGCCACTCGGTGGCACCCGGCTTTGCCTGGCCTTGCCTCTGGCGGAATAATCCACCCCTAAAAATCGCAGATCGGACTGGAAAGACCGCTGTGGCGGCCGGCAATCTGCGGTATCTGGCCTTCATTTGACGGCAAACGTGGAAAGCGTTGCAGGCCGGCCGGGTCTTGACGTGCCGCTTGGCGGCGACGCATTCGCGGTACGTCACGCGCAACAGCGGGGCAAGCTTGTGATTGTCAGAATACGTTCTTTCGGATAGGTTGCGCTTGGCACTTGTCAATCGTGTCATGTGTCGTAGTCAAAAGGGGGAGCGATGACTGAATTCTCCGGTTTGACCTTGTCGGTGGATGACAACCGTCTCATTGCGTATATCAGCGCTTCCGAAGCACGTGCATTTCTCGAACCGGATTCCCTCCGAGCACTGCTGGCGGAAGCGGGTTTTGGAAGCTGGCATCTTTCCGAAGGGGCGTTGCAGGCACTGATCGAGCACTTCAATTCATCGACGAGCGAATTGAAATTGCCGATTGGTGAACGCAGCGATGCGAGTTTCAAGCTTGAGATGGCGCAGGATGCCATGCAGGTATGGGCGGATTTCATTCCCTCCTATGGTGGAATAGCACTCGATCCGAACGACGTATATCAGGCTCTCGAGGAAACCGGAGTTGTCGTTGGTATAGATTCGTCGGCGGTGAGTGCGGCCTGCGCGTCAGATTCGGCCGAGCGAATACTGGTGGCAGCCGGGCAACCGGCAGAAGACGGTATAGACGCTCATTTCGAGATGTTGGTGGCTGATACGCGCGATCGTACGCCGCAGGTGAGCGAGAACGGCTTGATTGACTTCCGCGAACTGGGAGCGATTCCAATGGTGACCGCCGAACAACCACTGATGCGACGCATTCCTCCGACGACCGGAACAGCGGGGCGCAATGTTCGTGGCGAAGTCATCGAACCCGTGCCAGGTCAGGATGCGCTGTTTGACGAAGGACTGATCGGCGCCTATGTCGACAAAGAAGATGCCAACCTGTTACGGGCAGTGTTCAGCGGTCAGCCGGTGCGCGCTGGCAATGGCGTGAACGTCGAGCAGGTTTTGAACATTAGCCATGTCAACATGGCTTCTGGAAATATAAGCTTTGACGGAACCGTAAACATCGAGGGCGATGTGTCACCGGGTATGAAAGTGCATGCGTCCGGCGATATCGTTGTTGGTGAGGTGGTTGATGGCGCCGAGCTGGATGCTGGAGGCGACATCCGCGTCGCTGGCGGAATAATTTCCCAGGCTCGCGTGCATGCAGGGGGTTCCGTTTCCGCGCGCTTTGTCGAAAGCGCGCATGTATTCTCCGGGACCATCATCGCTATCGATGATTCGGCTCTGCAAAGTGAGCTGCAGGCCAACAACCAGATTGTTGTTGGCGTCAGTTCGCCGCAGCGGGGACGTCTGGCCGGTGGATCGGCAAAGGCAATGATGTTGATAAAAACACCGATTCTTGGATCGCAGACTGGGGGCGTAACCCATCTCGTTCTTGGCGTTAATCCGGTGCTTGAAGCGCAATATCAGGACCTGTTGAAGGTCATCGAGAAGCAGCGGGAAGAGGAAAGCAAGCTTGAGATGCTGGTCAAGCACCTGACCAAGATCGGCGACAAGAACGGCATGCTGGAACGCGTCAAAGCGTCCTGGGAGCAGGCGATCAAAGCCTGGGCCCAACTCTTGCCGCAACGCGACGAACTCGAACGGCAACTGGCGCTAATCGCCGGTGCGCGGGTTGAAATCGGTTTGAACGTGGTGGGCGCCGTCGATATACTGTTTGGCAAGAAAGTATCGCGATTGCGCAAGACCTACGAAACGGGATCCTTTTCGATTGAAGGCGATCGCGTGCTCTTTACCGACCCGGAGGGCAACGTCTCGCCGGCCGCATAGAGGGCAATCGCGGCCAGCATCCTGTGGTATCTGGCCTTCATTTGACGGCAAACGCGGAAAGTGTCACAGGGCGGCTAGCACTTGGCGCGCAGCTTGGCGGCGATGTATTCACGGTGCGTCACGTGCAATAAAGAAGCCACCTTGCTGATCAAGTGGTTCTCGTGGCTGTCCAGATGGCCATCAGCGTAGGCGACCTGCCACATACTCTCGATCACGCGCACTTTCTCCTCGTGTGTGAAGCTGGCATTGATGCTGTTGGTAAAGCGGTGGTAGTCATAGGCGTCTTTGGCGGATTGCTCCGCGACTTCAAGCAGGCGGTCCGACTCGTCGTCCGCCAGCGCAAATTTTGCCTTCAGCGCCGCCAGTACGGCTGTGCGTTCGGCCGCTTCGATGGCCGGGTCCGCCCGCATGACTTCCACCAGCAGAACAGCGGTGGCGAGTTGCAGGGCATGTTCGCGCGCCCGCGGCGAGGAGTCGGGGGAATCACCGGTGAACGAGTCAAACAGGTCTTTGAGGGTTTTCAGCATGAAGGCATCTTGGAATTGGTTCAGTGGGGTTAAGGCATCTGATTGGCTGCCCGAGTCGAGACATGCCATGGGGTCCAAGTATCCGCAGCCGTAGCGCGCCGGTCAATGCCTGATGGCTTTGCCCGGTTCTGACCCGCTGCTTGAACGTAAAGATTGCTGTTGTCGAGTCCTGATTCGAACAGTATCTTGAAGATGACCCAATAAGCGCCATACTGAAGCTTTACCCTGCCTCACAAGGAGACCGCCATGAAGATTGTCAAACTTGTCGTTGCATTGACGCTCGCGTTGCTTGTCCCGGTGGCCTCGGCCGCCGACGGACTGGTTTCCGTCAAGAGCCCATACAGCGCCAAAGAGACGATGAATCGACTGGAAGAGCTGGTGAAAAAACGTGGCCTGAAAGTCTTCGCACGTATCGACCATGCCGCTGGCGCCGCATCGATAGGCAAATCACTCCGTCCCACTGAATTGCTGATCTTCGGCAACCCCCAGGGTGGGACGCCGTTCATGGAATGCGCGCAGTCCGCCGGTATCGACCTGCCGCTCAAGGCGCTGGTCTGGGAAGATGCCTCATCCCAGGTTTGGCTCTCCTACAACGCCCCGGCTTTCCTGGCCAAGCGGCACGATGTTGCAGCCTGTCCGGTCGTTGAAAATCTCAGCAAAGCTCTGGCAGGTATCGCGGAAGCTACCGTCGCCAAGTAGCCTGCTGGCGCTTGGACACGCGCCTCAAATACAGTCCGATTGCCAGGTGCGTTTCCGTTCGAACATGTCGTGATCGCTACGCTTGATCAACTCGTCGGCATTGTCCCCATCGTCGGGATAGAAAGCCATGCCTACCGAGCCACTCATCAGCACGGCTTCGGGGAGTGAAGATACGTCTACCGTTTGCAGGGGTTCGCGCAGCAACTCCTCGATGTTGTGCCTTATCTGCTCTGCAACCTGCCGCGATGGAATGTCATTGATCATCAGCAGGAATTCGTCCCCTGCATAGCGAGCCACCCGATCACAGGCGCGCGACGCCTTGAGCAGGCGATTGCCGATTTCCATCAGCACGCGGTCGCCTGCATCGTGACCAAATCGGTCGTTGATCAGTTTGAAATTGTTCAAGTCGACGAACAGCACTGCAAACGGCATCGAATCGCCGGTTCGACGGGCTTTCTCGATGCGGCTGCTGATGCTGCGGATCATCACATCCCGATTGCCGAGACCGGTCAGCAGATCCGTTCGCAGCCGATGCTGCATATGACGGAATGTGTTGGCCAGCACGCCTATTTCGTCGTTGCGGTGCACATCCAGCGGCACCTCCAGCCGTCCCTCACCCACGTCTTGCGCGGCCTGCGTGAGCCGTCTGATATCGCGGCCGACCCAGCCCAGGATGCTCAGGCCAATGGCCACCGCCGCAAGCGCGCCGAACACGCCAATCACCACTGTGCGCTGCACGTTGGCCGTAACACCCTGCATGAAATCGCTGCGTGGCACCGCAACCACAATAATCCAGTCCAGCCCGGCATCGTCTCGCACACGGTCCAGGGCAAGTTCCACCACCTGATCGTTCGGCCCGGCAAAGCGCTGGGTCAGCGCACGGTCGATCTTGTTGCCCGTAGCGGCAAAGCCGAGCACCTGCGCGTAGGCTGCGCGTTGAAGTTCGTTGTCGCTGTCGGACGCATTGATGCGGGCATTAGTGCCATCCGGATGGGGCATCGTGTTGGCGCTGCGCGACGAAGCAATCAACTTGCCGTCCGGCTCGATGATGAAGGCTACCGCGTTGTCGCTCAGGCTGAGTTTACGGACGAAGTCGTTGAGCCGTTTCAGCGACAAGTCTGTCGCCACCACTCCCTGCAATCCACCTTGTGCATCCAGCACGCGCCTTGCTCGAGTAGCCACCAACTCGGCAGTGGTGAAATCAATGTAGATCGACGTCCAGGTGTGCGAGAGATTATCTTCGCCCGACTTGTACCAAGGCCGCGCACGCGGCTCGTACATTTTTTGCTCTGTGGTCGGTTCGGACGGCACGCCATTGATGCCGCTAAAGCGGAATTTTTGGCGAGGTCGGTCAGCTTGGAGTTTGAGGCGCAATTCGGCATCTTGCACATTGAAGCGCCACAAACCAAAGAACTGGCCGTGGCGGTTTCCGTAGTAGACGTAATTGTTCGGGTCGATATGCAGCGAGGTCGCTATCCAGAAACGGGTGCGCAAAGCCGGGAGATCGGCGTCAATCGTGTCTGGTGCGGGCATGCCGTTGGGAAAAGCGGCCTCGAGCGCCGCGGCTGAGCCGACGACATGCCGGTCAACCGCCTGTCCGATCCTGGCCACCGTTTCCAGCAGCAGATGATGGGCTACCGTATCCACGGCCTGGCTGCCGGTACGGTAAGACAGAGCACCTATCAGCACGGCGACACCGAATACCAGAGCGATGTAGGGCAATGTCAGCCACTGGCGCAACGAAAGAAAGGAAAACAGCCTCATCGCAAACGGGAGAGATCGGGAAATGAAAGCAGGCTGTGGAGGCTAGCACAGCAGCACCAAAACAGGAAGATCGTATTACGTTTCGATTACACCCGGTGCGGCCAGCCCTCAGCCACTATTGACCCCCATCATAAGCTGCGACGGGCTGCCGAGCGACCCGCCAACCTGCCGAGAATGCTGGTCGAGCCCTTCTCACAGCACTGGCCTTGCGGGTTGTTCTGTCATAACCTGACTATACTGAGCCTGATAAATTCTGTTTACTTCCGTCTGTGAGGCCGCTCCGGTTTGAAGATTTTCTTGTCCTATGCTTCGAAGTATCGTGCCATCGCCGACGACCTGTGCTGTCGTCTTCAGGCCGTGGGGCACGAGGTTTTTTTCGACCGCGAGGACTTGCGGGCAGGGGCCAGCTTCGACGATCGCATCCGCAGCGCCATTGAAGACTGCGAGCTGTTCATTTTCCTGATCTCGCCGGAAGCGGTGGCTGCAGGCCACTACACGCGCACCGAGGTGAAGATCGCCAGCCGCAAATGGCCAACGCCCGGCTGGCACGTGTTGCCGGTGCAGGTGGCGGAGACGCCGCTGGCCGATATCCCCGCCTACCTGCGGGCACTGACCATCATGCAGGCGGAGGGCAACCTTGCTGCTGAAGTCGTGCTCGAAGTCGAGGACCGGGTTCGGGCTAACTCGGTGGAACCACAGCGTCCCGAGCCCAAGCCGCCGAATTTGGATTCGGCTCCGGATTCCGGGCCAGCGCCATCGGAACCCGCCGGAGTGCACTACCGTTCGATGCAGCTTCGCTTCGCACGCGATACTGCGGGCGGATACTCGATCGCTGTACCAGAGGCGCCCGGCGGCGGACGCGATGCCCAGTCTTTCGCTCTCGACACGCCGGCGCTGGAAAGCGCCCTTTGGTCCGGCGCGCAGCCCATTGTCGGCTCGGCGCGACGCTCGATGAACGATGCCGAGATTGACGCACTGCTTCCGGCAGCGACGAACGCCCGCGAAGTCGGTCAGGCCTTGTACGCCGCGCTTTTTGCTTCACCATTGCGCGCCTGTTTTGAAGAGAGCCTGCGCGCCATCGACCCGCAACGCGGCGAAGGCCTGCGCTTCGTCATCAACACCACCGATGCGCCCGATCTGGCGCGATTGCCATGGGAGTTTCTCTACAGCCCGGCCAAGGACGACTTCCTTTTCTCCGACCGCATGAAGCCGGTGGTGCGCTGGCTCGATGTGGACGAGCCTCCGCCCACCCTCGCGGTCAAGCCCCCGCTGCGCCTGCTGATCGCCATCGCTGCACCTGCCGACCGCCCCGGCCTGAAGGTTGGCGAAGAAATCGCCCGTCTTGACCATGCTCTTGACGAGCTGACCTCAAGCGGCAGGATCGAGACCGTACGACTTGACCACGCCACGCTGGAAAGCCTCGACAGCGCCCTGCTGCAGACGCGCCCCCACATATTGCATTTCATCGGTCATGGCGATTTCGTCGGTGACGAAGGTATGCTGGTGCTCGAATCGGACACCGTCCCCGGCACGGCCGATACCATTGCCGGGCGGCAGTTCGCGGTGCTGCTGCGCAATCATCTGACCTCGCTGCGGCTGGTCTTCCTCAATAGCTGCATGGGCGCCACGTCGTCGAGACGCGATCCCTTCGGCGGCGTGGCGCAAAGTCTCATCCGCCGTGGCATCCCGGCGGTGATCGCCATGCAGTTCCCGATTCCGGACAAGGCCGCGGTAGCGCTGGCCAGGCATTTCTATCGCTACCTTGCCGCCGGCCAGCCGGTCGATGCCGCCCTCACTTCGGCGCGCGCCTTTCTGTATGCGCGTGGCTTCGCGGTCGAATGGGGCGCGCCGGCCCTGCATATGCGCACACCCGACGGACGGCTCTTCGACCTCGCCGCCGCGCCGCGCACGCCAGCCGTCGCAAGGATGGCTCCGGCCGACGAACCGCAGTCTGCGGCTGCGCCGCCGCAATCCCCGCCAACGAGCGTAACGCTCTCGCAACCCGTTTCGGACGAGGGCAGCAAGCGCCGCAACGCACTCGCGGCAATCGTCGGTATCGCATTGCTCGGTACGGCAGCGCTGTGGTTTACGGCCTCAAAGGAATCGACACCGGAAGCGGATCAATTGCCCGGGCCGCCGGTGCTTGGCGCACCTGCACCGATGCCCGCACTGCCTGCACCAATTCAAGCCAGGCCAATCGATCAGGCAATGGCACGCCTGCAGGCCGGAGACAGCGCCGGCGCAGCCGAATTGCTTCTCGGAATCATCGGCCAGGATCAAGCGGCGCTCACCCGCGAGCGTCTCGGCGCGGCGCACGCGCCACTCGCGCAAACCCTAGGCGATGCTGCCGAACGCGCGTTCATCGCGGGCGACTTCGACCTTGGCCGCCGTCTTGTCGACCTTCTGGGTGCAATGTCGCCCTTCGACGCGGCACTCGACGCCCGCCTGCGCACTCAGATCGAACCGTGGCTGGCGGAAGCTGCGGTTGAAGAAATCGTCGTCGAAGCACCCGCTGCGGCAATCGCAGCAGCCGGTATCGACATCGGCGGGTTCATGGTCTACACCGTGCGCCGTGGTGACACCCTATGGGGCATCGCGCGCAGGCTGACCGGCGACGGCCGCAACTGGCCACAACTGCTGAGTGGCCACTACCGCGCGGTTGAAGTGGGTTTGGCCGTCGCTAGTCGGATTGCCGATCCCGCGCGCATCCGTCCCGGCCAGAATATCTTGGTACCGCTGAGCCCGTCGGCCGGCTTCCGAGCGGTCGAATATCATGTCGCCCGTGGCGAATCCCTCTCGGCCATCGCCTTGCGCATCTATGGCGACGCGCAAATGTGGCGGGCCATCTATCGCGACAACGAGCGGCAGTTGCCGAACCCCGACCTGATCGAGCCGGGACAGGTATTGATCCTGAGACCGCGGGTGCCGCAATGAGCCTGCAATCCGTACGTGATTTCTTTTCCGCCCGCAACATGGACATGTCCATCATCGAGCTGGAGGTCAGCACCGCCACCGTTGAACTCGCCGCGCAAGCCCACGGCGTGGAACCCGGCCGTATCGCCAAGACGCTCTCCTTTCGCTTGGGCGATGGTCGCGTCATCATTCTGGTGGCACGCGGCGACGCACGCATCGATAACCGGAAATTCAAGGCCGTCTTTGGTAAGGGAAAGATGTCACCGCCGGAAGAGGTTGTCGCGCTTACCGGTCACCCCGTCGGCGGCGTTTGTCCGTTTGGTCTGGCGCAGCCACTACCGATCTATCTGGACAAGTCATTGCAGGATTTCGATGAAGTATTGCCCGCTGCCGGCGCTATCCATACCGCTGTGCGGATCAGCCCGGCGCTACTGGCCGCAGTGACCGACGGCGAGTGGGTTGATGTCTGCCTGCTGCGCGGTCCCTGATTCCGCTGACTTGGCAATGACTATTCGGTCAAATTCGGACGATCCAGCCCACTCAAAGCCCCAACGCCTGGCGGGTCATGCGGTAACCTGACTCGATCAGCTGGTCGACGGTCTGTCGCGAAAAATCATAGTCTTTCGATGAAGGTTCGCCTTCGCTGTTTTCCCGGACAATGCGGGTGATTGTCATCGGCGCGTCTTCGCCCATCATTTCGATGAAACGTGGCCGATGCCGGAGGCGGGCAACGGTATCGGCAGGCATTTCGGCGACAATTTCATCGACCAGTTTCCGGAAGTCGCGAATCAGGTCGCGAGTCTTCACGTCGCTGCGGATGCGTTCGCAGTAGAGTATTTCGCTTTGCCTGGCCATGGCTTCCGCCAGATTGCCGGGCAAGGCAGTTCTCGTGCCGGGAAACAGGTCGATGATGAAGACGCGCTTGCCGGCAGAACCGCAGCGTTTCACCACTAGGTCCAACGGCGAATTGCTGACGATTCCCCCATCCCAATAGTGTTTGCCATCGATAGTCGTCCACGGGAATCCTGGCGGTAAACTGCCGCTGGCGATGATGTGTTCGGGGGTCAGGTCGTCAACGTAGCTGTCGAAAACAACGAGTTCGCTGGTCTGGATATCGACCGCACTCACCATCAGCCGGACCGGGCTCGATTTCAGCTTGCTGAAATCAACGTACTTTTCCAGCAGTTTAATCGCCGGCGTTGTGTCGTAAAGGCTGGACCAGTGGCTTGGCATCTGTTCCAGACTGAGCATCGGCATGAACCAGCGCGGCCTGAAGAACTGGGGAACGCCAAACATGGCGATCAGCCCGCAAGCGACCTGCTGGCGTAGACTCTCGTCCGGCAAGTCAGGCGACAGGGTGCTTATATCGTTCCAGAAAGACGCCAGTGCATCGGCGGCTCGATCGGGGTTGCCGGCAATGATTGCGCCATTGAAGGCGCCAATCGAGACGCCGGCGACCACATCCGGGCGAATGCCGGATTCTTCCAGCGCTCTCACTGCGCCACACTCGAATCCACCAAAGGCACCGCCGCCCTGCAGAATGTAGATCGTCTGGTTGGGGATATGACTCAGCTGGTAGTCTGGATCTGACAGACTCGGTTTGCTGGACTTGAGATTCACCCGATGCTTGATGAGAAGTTCAACAACCTTGGTCTCGTCCGTCGGCCTGCCGAGGGAAAAGAGGGCGCGGGGCACATCGTCCCGCAGATAGAAGGCTGCGAACGATCCGGCCTGTAAGGATCCACGCTCGACTTTTTCATCCCCGGATTCGAAAAGGCCCAGCAGGTTAAAGCTCAGATCGAACATCTGACTATAGAAATAGGGGACCTCGTCGTAGGGGAGGCGTTGGCCGAGCATGTTCCGGGCCGCCAGTTTTCCCTGCTTGATGGCATTGTCCCAGTGTTCGATACGGTGCTGCCGGTTGAAAACCGGGTCGAAAAAGTTCGCGACATCACCGGCAGCAAAAACATTGGGCTGCGTGGTTTGCAGAAAGCGATCGACCACAATACCGTCGCCAACCTCGATGCCGCTTCCCCGCAGGAAACCTGTTTCAGGGCTCACGCCGGCGCCGATCACCACCATATCGCAGGCAATGGTTCTGCCGGCCTGAGTCACCACCGCTTCAACTGCAGCTTCGCCTTGGAACATTGCCGGCGCGTCACCGACGATAACCTCGACCCCTTGCGCTTCGAAGGCGCGCTTGAAAAAGGACGACATCTCCGGATTGTGCAATTTATTGAGCAGCACCCCGCGCTCGATCAGGGTCACCGCCAGGCCTCTTTGCCGCAGTGACGCGGCAACCTCCAGGCCAATGAAGCTGCCGCCAATAACCACGGCATGCTGTCCCTTGTGCGCACTCGAACGGATGGATTCGGCATCGGTCAGCGAGTAAAGATGAAAAATGCCAGGAAGCGCCGCACCGGGCAGAGACAAACGGCAGGGCGATGCGCCGGTCGCGATCAGCAACTTCTGATAGTGGATCTTCTTTCCAGGCAAGGTGTGGAGCATCTGCCGCTTTGAATCAACTGCCGTGACGGGACTATCCAGGGCGAGATCAATGTCCAGTTCGCGGTACCTGGTCTGGCTAAGAATGAGCCGGGGCGGCGGCGCCCGCTCGGCAGTAATGGCAAGCTTCGATAGCGGTGGCCGTTGATAGGGGAGATGCCGTTCTGCTCCCAGGAGGAGAATGCCTCCCTCGGCGCCCTCGGCTCTCAAGGTTTCCACGGCCGTAGCACCGGCCAGCCCGCCACCGACGACGACAAAATCGAAACTCCGTGTCATGTATGAATTCTCGCTGATCTGCTTGCCGTGTCATTGGGGCGTAATGTCACCTGCGCACCAAGAATGGATCAGGGCTGCGCCTCCACCTCATCGAACATCAACCCGCTGCTTCCTTCTCCACGGCCAACCTCGCGTCGACGGCGGGTCCATATGTAGGTTGTTCCGTTACTGCTGCATGCCAGTACGCGCTCGCGCAGCAGGCGCACACCCTCGCGAGGGACCTCCTCCTCGCGGATGACGCCGCCGGGCGCGGGTAGCAGCAAGCCACGCGGAACCCTGGTAGACGGCGCAAGCAGCGCGAGCCGCAGCCGACGCGGTAGCCCGGATTCCAGCTCCAGCGGAAACCAGTGCGGCGGCGCGGCAGTCATCAGGCGATAGGCAAGTGCAGCGTCGGCCACCGGGGCACGCTCGGGCGCCGGTGGAGCGGTTTCCGCCCGTGGCTTGGCACGGCCATCTCCGCCTTCCGTCGCATACTCGATCGCCCAGACAAGATTCGCCATCTCGTCGCGCATGAGTCGAACGTCCTCGATCACCGGGCCGATGAGCGGATGACCAGCGACATGGGGCAGCACCAGCGCCGGCACGCGGCCGCCATCAGGTGTCGCCGGCGTCATGAAGCTCCAGCCTGGATCGTTAGCGCTCGGTGCGCGCGCGGCGCTTGCAATACGCGTGGCAAGGCCGAAATTATCCTCGACCTCGAGCGAGACAACCTCGGCTACGACACCGATCGGCATGCGTACCGGGACCATGAACATGTCGTTGGCGTAGACGAGGCCGAATTCCAGCAGCGCCATGCGCGCCAGATCGGCGGTCGAGGCATCGATGGCGCCCAGGTCGATGCCCGCATCCTCCATCTCGAAATATCGAGGGAGCGGCATGCCGCGGAATCGTACCGGCGTGGGGAGGGTTGTGATCGTCAATGACGCCGGCGGCGGCGCGTTCGCCGGAACGGCAACGGCGTCGAAGCTCGCCCAGCCCACTCGCCCACCGCGTTCGCTTTCCGCGACCAGCGCGTGCGACCAGCTTGGCGCGAGCAGGCGCGCACGATATTCGAAGCGCTCGGCGTCCCAGGCGTCATGACCGGCACCGGGTTCGGCATGTACGGCGGCCAGCCACTCGCGCCATGCCTGTAGCGCGGGCTTGAGCTGTGCGGCGTCGGTGTCGGAGAGCCCGAGCCGAGTCAACGTGCAGCCGGGCGCTCCGGCGTCGTCGTGGCAGGCCTTGCCGTCGGGCAGCCGTCCGGCTGCGACGCGCGCCAGCGCTACAGCCTGCGGATCGAGCAATGCCTCGTCGCCGGTCGGCACCGCCAGAGGATACTCGCGCGCGATTTCGCCGATCAGCGATATCAAGCCGGCTTCGCGCAGCCGGTGCACGAGCTCGCGCCCCACATCGATGCGTTGGCGCATCGTCCATCGCGACGCCGCCAGAGTGACCTCGCACTCGATCAGCATATCGAGCGGCGGTCCCGCCGGATCGAGCTGCACGCGCCGACCTGTAGCCAACTCAAGTTCCGCGAAGGCGTGGGTGCGTAGAGTCGCACTGGCCAGGACCGGTGTACCCGCGTCCTCGCCGTCGAACTCGCCCATCACCCATTGCCGGGCCAGCAACCAAGCCGGGTCGTGCACGGCCGCAGCCAGACCTGGCGTCAGGTCGTCGCCACGCGTGCGTGGCTCGATGCGAAGGTAGAGTGAGTTCATGGCGCTACCGGCGTCGTCCACAGATCGGCGAGGCTGTCGGTCCCGTCGCCGTCAAGCAGCAGCAAGGCAGGCAGCAGCGCGCCCGCGCGGGCGACCAGGTCGGGGTCGACGGCACGCAGCTTGGCAAGCGCGAGCGCCTCAAGTAAATGGGCGAGCACGTCATCCTCGGTCCAGGTTTCACGCGACGCCTCGGGCACGAGCAGCAGCATGGTGTTAGGTGCGGCTTGCGAGGCGGCGGGTGCGTCGAAGACGATCGCAGTGTCGAGCTCGGCTTGCGGTACGACCTCGTTCCAGGCGTCGATGAACAAGCCCGCGACATGCTTCGTATGCGCCAGGTCGAGCGTTGCGGTCTGTGCGACGACATAGGACGTCCGGGAGGGTGCGGTCGGGCCAGGCAAGGCAGTCCAGCGCTCGCCGGGCGCCAACGGGTGCTGCGCCACGGTGAGGACGTATGCCGAGCTCCGGGCACCGGAGAGTGCGTCGGCCTGGCCGAGTACCGCATCGAGGCGTGCCACCGGCTCGCGCACACTCGCCACCCGGGCGATGAAGGCGCGAATATCCGGTGGCGTCGCGGCAATCGGGGCCGCGAGGGCGATAGCGAGCATGGCGCCGTCGACTGCGAGTCGTGCAACGACGATGATTTCCGGTCCGGCAAGAACGCGCATGCGTTCGGCAACTGTTCGCGCCCGGTCGCCGGCCTCGGCAATGCGTCGGTCCAGCTCACGCAGTACCGACGCAACGGCTGCGGTGAGCGCACCAGCGCTGGGAATCGCGTCGATACCGAAGAGTTCGGCGGTCTCGAGCGCTTGCAAGCGCGCGGCGTCATTACCGGCAGCGGCGAGCGCGTCGCGTGCCGCCACGGCCTGCCCGTTTAGAGCCGAAAGCCGTCTATCGAGCTCATTATCCTGGTCGAGAGCAAGGCCCACAGTCTGGCCCAGCGCATCGAAATCGGCTGGCGCTAGAGCGCGCGCGCCACCGAGCATGCGGCGGAGC
The DNA here is from genome assembly GCF_900089945.1 of Candidatus Propionivibrio aalborgensis. Taxonomy (GTDB): domain Bacteria; phylum Pseudomonadota; class Gammaproteobacteria; order Burkholderiales; family Rhodocyclaceae; genus Propionivibrio; species Propionivibrio aalborgensis. Next base: position 38,766 of record NZ_FLQY01000290.1, read on the forward strand.
GTCGCAGCGAGCTCGATGACCTCGGCAAGGGACCAGTCGCCGGAACGGCCTGCGCGCTTGTCCTCGGGCTGCAGTGTCGGCGCGCCGACACTGGCGGCGGGACGTTGCGATTCAAGCAAGTCGAGAAGGCGCCGATCCAATATGGGCGTCTTCATCAGGACGATATCTATTGCGCCAAGTCCGCGCTGCGCCATCGCGTCCGCGAACAGTGCCGCAAGCGTTGTCGTCACCGGTATCGCCGTACCGTCCGCGAGCGCGAACGTCGCTCCGATCACGATTGACGACGGGTCGGGAAGCTGGCGTTCGAGCCAAGCCTCAAGCGCCGGTTCAGCCGACGCCCGCGGAGTTGCCATCCAATGGGAAATGCCCGCCTCGCCGGGCTCGAAGAGCGCCAGGACCTTGTGCGTCGTGGCGATGCCGCGCTGACCGATACGTGTGACCTCGATCTCGTCCGGCACGGCGACCGGTCCGCCCGAGAGCAGGTCGCTGGCGGCACCGGCGCGCATCGGCGTACCGGCGAGCATGTGGTGCACAGCCTCGGCGAGCAGAAGATCGGCAAGCGCATCGATCCGCTCTGCGGCGTCGTCGAGGATCGGCGCGATCGCGTTGCGGCCTGCGGTATCGAGCGAGGCGAGCCGTGCTGCGTCGGGTTGGCTGGCGCCGTCATAGCCGGCCAGGCGCAGCAACGCGAGGCCGTCGACGACGTTGTCCGCCGCAACGTTTTCCGCTTGCAGCCCGCTCGCCTCGCGCTTGTTGGCGACGAGCGGGGCTACGGCGCGCACGCGTGCGATCAGGGCCGGTGCTGTGCTCGCGAGCCGGCGCTCGATGCGATAGCCGAGCAACGCGCCCAGCGGCTGGCCAGCGCGCAGGCCTTCGAGCAGCTCCAGCGCGCCACGGACGCGGGCAGACGACAGGTCGACCGCAAACGCATTGCCGTGGCCCTGCACCCGATGCGCTTTGTCGGCGGAGAGCAGGACCGCAGCAGTCATCGCGTGCTGGGTGCTCGGGGCATGAACGTATCCCGCAATCTGCGACGCACTGCCGGAAGGAAAGGTGTCGAGCCAGCCGAAGGCGCCGACGACGATTCCCGGCTTGATGGGCGGTGCGCCGCCGACCGAGGTCGCGCCATCGCTGCGTAATTGGTCGAGTCCCGCGATGGCAAAGCCCGTATACCAAGCGTCCAGCCGGTGGGTGAGCAGCCCGAGCACGGCACCCAGCGCGGCCTCGAGGCGCGCCGGCGATAGCCGGGCGAGGCGGCCCATGTCTTCCCGCAGCTGCCAAAACTCGAAGGCAGCCGGTACCGGTTGGAGACCGTTGTCGAGCAGGAACGCGATGGTGTTGGTGGAATCGGATGGCGCGGGGGATCGCAGCCGAGCCTCCATCGTTCCGAGCGGTGCCAGCGGATCGTCGAAGATGGGCACGGGACGGCCATTGGCCAGTGCGTCGTCGATCATCCATTGTCGTGCAGCGCGATCAGCCGTGTGCAGGATCGCTTGACGCGCCAGCTCGTAGAGCAGGGTAAATGGGCGCGGTGGTCCACCAATGCCATCGAGCAGCTCGAGCGTCATCAACGGCACGGGCGCCACTGGATGCGGGTTGGTGAATTCTGGCCACCGCAACGCGCGGAGCTGTAACACCGCCGCTGCGTCGCCGACCATCGCCAAGGTGAGCGGTGCCACGTCGCTAAACAGGCCGGCCATGCCGATCGGGGTAATCGTTGGTGAAGGATCGCCGAGAGCCGCGAGCAGACCACGGACCTTCTGGTGCGCGGCAAAGGTTGTTTTGCGGTCGTGAATATCCATGCTCGGCAACACGGCCGAGAGCAGCGCCGGATCGAGCACGGCGCGGACACCGAGGCTGCGCACGTTGGCATCGAAGCGAAGAATCTCAAGCAGCCTCCGGCCAGGATTACTCATCACCGGATCGCTGCGGCGCGGTTCGGACACGCGCAGAATGTCGGCGAGCGCCGGCTCGAAGACGTGTGCGCGCAGCCGATCGAGCAGATCGAGAAGCGCCGCCGGCTCGGCATCAAGGCGGGCTCGATCGGCGATTCGCACCGGCAGTACGCCATAGGGCTGCGCTCCGATGCGCAGCGTGGCGAATGGGCCGGTGGCGCTCACTTGCTCGCGCATCACGCCGAGCGAATAAGCGATCGATTCCGGCGCGACCGAGGGTGCGAGCATTCGTTCGATGGCATCGGTTGTGGTCGATGCGAGCAGACTGCGCAGCAGGCGCTCATGACTCGCCAGGTCGTCATCCGAGCCGGCGAGCCGGCCGAACGTGCCAGGCGGCAGGCCGAGCGCGCGATCCAGGCGGAAGCCTGCTGTTTCAGCACCGTCGAAGCTGCGCGGCGGCCCTCCCGGTTCCCAAGATGTGCTGCGCCGCTGCGCGCGACCACGGTCGAGGCGATAGGCGAGTTCGTCGCGATAGAGGTGATCGGCATCCGGATGTGCGCGATACTCGGTCCGCTCCTCGCCGAGCGCGTTGGTCGGCGAGCCCGGGACCATTAACGATACGCCGTTGGTGCAGCGATGCGCATCGATCAGCCGCACGAATTCGCCTGACTGAGCCGACGGATTGATCGTTGCGCGAACGCCGACAGCGACGAGCCGCGTCACCCGCTCGCCCGGTGAGAGCGGGATTTCGAGGGCCATGCCAGCATCGAGCGCGGCCTTGAAATCATGCAGCCAGCGCGCACCACCACCGAGCGGTTGTCCCGAATCGGCATCGTCGCGCATTGGGTCGGCTCCAAGCACCAGCGGTTCGCGCACTAGGTTTGGCGTGACGCTGCGAATCGGCGCGTTGCCGGGATTCGTCCAGGCGAATGCAACGAAGCGATCAGGAAGCAATCGCGCGGTGGCAGCGCGCGTCCATCCGGACGGTCGTTGTACGTTCGTGCTGCCGGTCGCAAGCCACAGCGCGCGCAATGGCCCGACACGGCGCGCGAGTTCGCGCCAAACCGCTAGCCAGTCCCGTTCGTCGCGTCCGGATTCAATGCTGAGCAGGTAGTTTTTCTGCAGTTCACGCTCTTCGCGGGTAAGCGCCGGCTCGTGGCCGTCGGCATGGATATCGTCGGGATAAATCCGCACCAGGAGCCGATGCGGCCCCGACGCGTAGCGTGTTTCAAGCCGTACTGGCAGCAACAGAAGCGGCAAATCCGCGGCGACCAGATTGAAGCCAGGATCATTCCCCAGGCCTTGCAGGCGCGCCTTGTCGAGCTCGGCCCGCGCTGTTTCGAGCGCGGCGCGCGCGGCGTCGCGGTCGCCGTCTCGAGTTGCCGCGATGGACAGGGCGTCCGCCGCCGTCTGCAGCGCCGCGCGCGCGGTGGCAATTGCAGCGAGCGCGGCCGCAGACATCATGGCAGCGCCGCACCGATGTGGATCGACAACCGGAAGGGCCGCCGCACTGCGATCGCCGCGAGCGCATCGCTGGACGCCGACCAGCGTGGCTCGAATGCAAAGGTCGAGGGCCGCGTCTGCACTTTGCCGCCGAAACCGGAGGTTTCCAGTGTGGCGAGATCGATATGCCCGGTCGCGTTTGGCCGCAGCGATTCCCAGACGACATCGGACCAACTGGACCAGCGCGTCGCGTCCTCGGCACGGAGGTCGCCATCGGAGCCCGAAAAGCCGAAGCTTAGCTCGCGCGGTTGCTCCTGAATGACCAGGAAGTAGCCGTTGGGCGCCGCTGCCGTGCCACCTCTGGCGTCGTCCGGGGTGACGCGAAAACCGAGATAGACAAGGTCTTCGCCAAGATCTCCGCGGAAGACCGGGAATTCGCTCGATGGCCCGCCGATCATCGCATTGGGCGTACGTGCGCCGCCACCCGCCCTCGCCTTCTGCAGGAACATCGTAGCGTTCGGAAAGCGGCGGACAAGTTCTCCGCGAATGATCATCACGAGCTGCGCGGCCGCACCCCCGTCGGGATGTTCCCCCAGAGCGCTGTTGGTTCCCCAGGTGTGGATCGGCGCGATGTCGCTGACCGGCGCATTGACGCGGCCAGCGGTTGCCGTTGTGTCCCAGAAGCGTGCGAACACCGTGCCGCGCTGATCGGTCGGAAACCCGCGCCACAGTAGCTCGCGAGCCATCTCGTGATTGAGGCCGACCATGTAGGACTCGATGAAGGCGCGATTGGCGGCGATTGCGATGACGCTTTCGGGCGGTACGCTGTCGACCCCTGGCATCAACCATTGCGTGCCGAGCTCGATCAGCGGCAACACCATGGGTGTGTCGATCCGCGGAGCAGCGATCACGGGGGCCATGCGATCGGCTGGCTCCCAGACGCCTGCCGGAATCGCGAGCTGGCCAAGCACGCGCTTGGGAATCGTGCGGCGTGGGTCGAGCGAAGTCGCGAGGCGATCAGCGAGCGCGACCGGATCGAGTGCGACGCAGGCGGTTTGCGGTGCCCGGCGCGCCAGCTTCGCGGCAATCGCTGTGGCGGCATTTAACCGCGTGCGCAAGACCGATGGCAGCAATGGTATCGGGTCTGGTGCGGCGCCCTGTGTCCAGGCGGGCGGCAGATGTGCGGCCTGTGGTGTCGGGCGCGACAGAACGCGTGCCGTGCCCTGGGCAAGTGCACTGAGTACATGACCGATGCGTGGGGCGAGATCATTTGCCCGACGCAAACGCCGGCCGACCGGGCCCGTTGCGCGCATGGCCTTACGGAAGGCGCCCGACAACGCGCTCAGCGGAAGACAGGAGTTGCGTGCGAGCCCCCGCAGCGTGAACGCCGGATGGACGCGCACGCGCGCCGCACCGGGGCTGGCAAATGCAATTACGCTCCCGTCGCTCACCAACGGTGTCATCCGCCTTGCATAAATGCGGCTCGACGCCGCCACCGCCAGTTCGCCCTGGCGCAGGATCTGGTTGGCACGCAGTATCTCACCGGCCTGATCCCAGCAGGCAGCCATCAGTTCCTCCTGGCGCTCTTGAACGACTCGGGTTCCGAGGGCAGCGGCGATGCGGCGCACGGGATCACGATTGAGTTCGTCGAGCCAGGTTGCACCGGGTGCGCCGCGCGGGGCGCCAGCATGCCAGCGCCCGTAACGCGGCGGGCCGATGCGATTCGTCTGGTCGAGCAGGCTGCCGATCGCTTGCTCAAGGGCTGATGGAACGGCTGGACGGTTGGAATTCCTAGGGCCGAGCGCGCCATCGAGTGCGAGCGTATCCGGCGCCCCCGATGCTGCGATGCCGCCGCCGGGCGCGCTCACGTCAAGCGGCCGGGTGCCGATTCCTGTCAGGCCGGGGCGCGGCTGCAGCCGGCGCACCAGCGACTCAAAGCCAGTCTCCTCGCCGGTTGTGAATTCCCAGTAGTGATAGGTGGGGAGTTCGACCGGTCCGCTTGCGCCCCAGGCCGGCGTTAGTGCATTGGCCGCGACAATTTCCTGCCCCAGCCCCGCTCGCCGCCCCGCCTCGAAAGTTGGGACGACGCAGGCCCGGTAGCGGGTTTTCGGCTGCAGTCGCCTTGGGCAAAGCAGACGCGAGAGGGCACGCATCGGATCGTGTGCAATGAGCGCACCGACATCCTCCCCGGCTGAGATGCCGGAGACCTGTGCATGCGCCCAGGCATGCGTCTGGTCAAGCGGGGGAAGCTGGCTCGCATCATTCACGGAAAGGCGTGGTAGCGGCGTGCCTGGCGTCAGGGTGGCGGCACTCAACGGCACGACGACGAGCGCGATCCAAGGCCGCAGCGTGTCGTTGGATGCCGTGGGCGCGAAGGGCGTCATCAGCCAAGGCAGGCCAGGGAGGCGGAACTCGATTGCGCAGAGCTGGTCGGGATCGGCATCGAGCGCTTCGCGTACAGGCGTTTCGCGCACAATCTGGCGCCGGTCGATTGCGACGACGTCGCCGGGACCATAGAGCGCGAACGAAGGTCCGGCCATCGTGCGCTGGGTGGGCGTCGGTATTGTGGCCGGATCCGTCCACTGCTGCGTGTGTTCGATTGCGGCCGACACCGGCACGGCAGGTCTGGCGACGATGACGGCATCCCCTTCGCGCTGCGTGATCAGTGTGCCGACGCCGAGCCTGAGATGACGAAGGAAGCGGTAGCTCATCGCTCAAGCCGCCTCATGGATCGCGATTACGGTCGTCGCGTCCGCTGGCCGGCCGCCCAGCCGGCGATGATCTTGGGCCTCGGCAGCGCTGCCAACGGTGCCGCCCGGCACCGCGTCGAGGTGATCCGCGTTTGCTGCGCGCCAGCGCTCTCCCGGCACCGCGATAGCACGATCCTTCGGGCCATCGAACTGGAGGTCGCCACGGATGCCGTCATCGGCCATCGCCGCGATCAATCCGGTCGCCATCACGGGCTTTTTGCGGCGCCGTGTAATACGCGATGGACGCGCGATCTGGTCGATGACACGTTCCTCGTAGTCGATCGCGATGTGCGTACCGAGGAGCCCCGTGCGCGGATCGGCGGCAGGAAGCCGCATCGCCAGCGAAGTGGTTGCCTCGCCCCCGGCTTGCATGCGCTCGAAGGCGGGGCGCGCGAGCTTCTCGTCCTCACTCAGCGCCTCGTACTGGCCAGGAGCGAAGTCGTCCAGCAATGGCGCCGCTGTGTTGCTGCGGCCAGCGACGACGATTTCCTTCAGCACGAACATTGCCCCTCCACCTTCCGGCGTCGCAGAGCCGAAACGTGCGAGGCGCTTGCCGAAGGGCAGCAGACGCTGGTGCAGGGCGACGCCGCCCAGCGGATGGAGAAGGGCGGCGCCACTCGCCCCGGCATCGCGCAGGACAACCATGTCGGCCGCTTCGGGCGGTGGCAACGTGATCCAGGACTCCAACCGTGCGATCTCCTCTGTCAGCTTGGGCAACAGGTCGATCATCGGCAGCGTGGTTGGCTGCGGGTCGCCGGCGCGCGCCTCGAACGGAATGCGATGGCGGCCGAGGAAGACGACCTCGACAAAGCCTACGGCATGCCACGGCTTGGTGCCGCTCAGCGTTGCCATCAGCTGAGCCTGGATCAGTGGTCTTCCGCCGAGCGTGACCTCGATCGTGGCGCCGAGATCGACGATGAAACCGAAAGGATCGAGTTCGATCAGCGCGTCGAAGAAGATCATCGCTGCGGCACCGAGATCGCCGATGGCGGTCTGAACTTGCGCCGAAAGTTCAGCTCGAGCGCCGAACTGGATCGTGTTCGCCGTCAGCGCGAGATAGCTCTCGAGCCGGAAGCGCGGGTTCTCGCTGTCGGCGAGCGACAGCGAGAGGCGGCGCAGCACGGGAAATCCCGGCGGTGGCGTGAAGCGCGGATTGAAGCCGCCAGCCGCCAGCGCGAAGGCCTTGGTCGCACCCCAGCCCAGGCGCAGGGCCATGTCGCCGGTCAGCGTGAAGCCGGCCAGACGAGAGTCGACGAAAGACGCGTCGATGGACGCCTCGCTCTGATCGAAGTCGAGGATGCCAACGACGTCGAGGCGCAAATCGACGACTGCCGCGTTTTTGTCGGGCAGCACCGCGCGCATGCGTCCGAGCAGGACGAGGCGCAAGGGTGAGGGCAGTTCCAGAATCAGCGCCGCCTCGATCGTGATGAGTTGCGTCGGGCCCCAGCCGACTTTGACCATCGGTCCGAACACGAAGCGGCCCTCGGCCGGCGGGAATATCCGCTGCAAGGCGCCGATCAGGCTTGCTGCGTTGGCGAGGGGATCCTGCGGAAAGAGGATCCCCTCGATCGAGCGGTCGCGCACGCCGTCGCGCAACGGATCGAGCATCATCGTGCGGTTGATGCCGATCAGCCCGCCGATGCCATTGAGCGTGAAACCGAAGCCGAGCGGCATCGGCGGGAACTCGGCAGTAATGATCAGCAGCAGGGAGAAGCCCCTCTGTCCCGGCGGCAGTCCTGGCAATCGCGTCGTCAGCAGGGCGATGGCATTGAGCGCGATCTTTTTCTTGATCGAAAGCTGCACGATGCCGCCGTACTGCTCGGCGTCGTGGTCGAAAAAAAGGTAGCCGCCACCGGACACGGGGCCAGCGTCGATCTTGAGACCGACCCCCGTCGGCGGCTTGAAGCCGATGGTCAGATCGACCGGTCCGGCGTTGCCGGGGCGGAATTCGACCGCGAGCTGGAAGCCGATCTCGGTGACCTGGAAGCGCACCGGCCCGACCTTGCCGGAAAACACTGCCGCGGCAAAGGCGCGCAGTGTCGGTGTCGACTGGTTCGTCGCATCGGCGGCAAGCGCCACGCGCACAGCATCGACCTTGATCGGGCCAAGCGCGAGATCGGGCTTGACGGTCACGTCGAAGCCCGCACCACCACGGAAGCTCACCCCGCTACGGCTCGACCATCTCAGCCCAAGATCGATCGGCACGCGCAGGCCGCCGCCGGGCAGCATCTTGGCGAGAAACCCGTCGACCTTGCCGCCGCCAATCGCAATCGCCAGGCCGTCGAGATCCAGACTGAGCGCCACCTCGCTGTCAGCGGCTGCGGCATCGATCGCCAGCGCGACCGCCATGCCGCCCAGCTCGATACCAACCGCGCCGCCGACGTCGACCAAACGCCGCGGCGTCCGCGGGGCGTAGCGCAACGCTGCATCGAAATCGAGGGTCGGGGGTGCGGCACCAGCGCCTGGATAGCGCAAGGCGATCGCGTCCGGACGCATCACTACGCCGAAGCTCTGCGCGATGTTCGATGCCGCGCCGATCTCGAGCGACACATCGCTACTCAAGGGGATCGAGCGCTGCACCTGCGACGGGATCAGTGGCAGCAGGACCAAGCCACCGAGTTTGCCCGCCTCCGGAGGGAGCTCGAGCAATGACAGGCCGATCTCGACGTGCATTCCGGCCACCTCGGTGTCCACCAGTGGAATCCGCAGCATCATGCCCGGCATACCATCCGGGCCGGCGAAACTCCGCGCGAGGGGAACCGGGACCCGACCGAGCATTGCCGCCGGCCCGAGGGCGCGGATGATTTCGATGAGGTGGAAGGCGAGCCGGGGGAAGTCGATATCCGGCGTGCCCCAGCCGTATATGCGCCGCGGCGCGGCGAGCGGATCGCTGACCAGGGTTCCGAATTGGTTGTAATCGAGTCTACGCCGGATATGGCCGGGACGCGTGGCGGTCTCGTCGACATAGTCGATGACGAGAATGCCGAGCGTCTCGAGCGCCTGGCTCACGCCGGGCCAGGCAGCGACGAGATAATCGGTCAGCAACTGCTCGCCGAGACGCTCGCCGACTTCCGCAGCAAAGGTGGCGGGGTCGACTCCGACCGGTGCACCGGCGGAATCGACCGCGTCAATCGCCGTAACGAGGCTGCGCAGCGCTGTGAACGTCGCCTCGACGGTCTCTGGATCGGGATCGTCGATCAGGGCTTCGACGGCGATCGCCAGCTGCGCGGCATTGCCGCCGAGATCGACGAAGTCCTGCGGCAGCGATTCGACCGACCAGCCGAGCCGTAGCATAAAGCGGACGAAGGAGTCGAGATCGGCCGTCGCCTCGCGTAGTGGCGCGAAGGCGAGTGCGAGATGCTCAGCGATCGCGGCGAGGGTGTCGCGCTCACTCATAAGGGCGTGGCCCGGGGTAGCTCGGATCGTAGAGATCATCGAGCGCGCGATGTTTCGAAGGATCGATGCGATCGACCAACCAGTAGCGGCAAACGTGACAGAAAGGCCGATACTCGGCCGTATCCGCCGACAATATCGACTGTGTTCTGGGCTCTTCAATTGCGCCGCGCATCATGCAATCGCCCGCCGGGTGATAGGCGCCGCAATCGACTCCGAGACCGCCCTGGTAGAGGCCGACGATGTTGTGCCGGCGGAACGTTGCACGTTCCATTTCCGGCGTGCGGGTTAGTGTTGCGGGTAGATTACTCGGAAACTGTGGAGCGACGGGAGAACTAGCCGCCGTGCAGGGTCGCATCGGATTGTTCGCCGCAGCGTTCAGCGGGCCGCCGCTCTCGCCAATGTGCGCGAGGATTTCCGGGGCAACGAGTGGCTGCTCCCGCCTGGCCAGGGGTTCGCTGCCCGGACGCCGCAGCGGAAGCATCAACACTGGCGCAAGCCTGCTCGGGAGAACGTCGAAATCGTAGGTATCGGCCGGCGTGAAGTTCGGGTGGCACTCAAGCTGAACTTCGTCCCTGGTGATGTCAATGTCAATGATGCGCATCGCGGGTGAACTCCGGGTTCCGGTGGGTCCGAGTAGCGGGCGCTGCCGAATCTTGACTTGCATATCGAGAGCGAAGTCGCGAGCATGCTTTTTGCGCAATTGGACATGCACGGTCGTACCGACGATCTCTGGCCGTGCCACCAGTTCGCCGGCCGCGCGCAGGCGAGCCCACGCCGCCCAGACAATCTTTGAAGGCGAGATCCGTTGGTCGGTAGGGAGCGTCGTTGGAGCATCGTAAGGACCCAGCGGATCGCCGGAGCGCCGGAACAGCTCGTATCGCCATTGGCCGTTCGGGAACGCTTTGGGGGGATCCACCTGATCTGTTGGACGTTTGCCGCCGTACTCGTCCACGAGGCCGAAGACATGGCCGAGCTCATGCATGATCGGCAGCACCATGTTCGGAGACGCGCCGTGGGCCGGATTGACCATTGACGGTCGCAGCACGAAGGTCGCCCGTCCGGTTTGGCGCGCCGCCATCTCATCCTCAGTACCGTTGTAGCGCCAGAGCTTCGCCAGCACATGTTTCGGACCGAACACGGTATCCGTTACCGTCACCGCACCGAAACTCGACGCCCGGCTCAGCACGCAGACGAGGCCGGCGTCTTTGCCGCGCCGGACCGGCGACGGACGCTCCCATACCCGGCCCACCGGCAAGCGTTGTGGCGCCCCGCCGTCCTTGACGTCGCAATAAAGCGCGCCCACCAACGCTGCGATGTCGCCATCCTCGATCCGGCGACTATCCAATGACGGCGAATGAGGCGGCCTCCGACCCACAAAGGGGCGTCCCCCAGCCTGCACGGCGAAGAGCGTGTCGCGCGATTCGACGAGGCTACGACCCGCAAGCCGGCGCCAAGCGGCGAACATAGCTAGATCGATGTTGTTGAACTGTAACGGCAGCACGAAATCGTTCGCCAGCAGTGGCACCAGCCTTGTAAAGGCCGCGGAGTCGGACTCACCGACGCCGAAATCAACGAGGACCGGCAGTCCGAGGAACCGGATCAACCGCTCCAGCGTGAGTGCGCCGGCTGTATCTTCCAGATCCGTATCGGGCACCTCGTCCAGCTTGAACGGGGCATTCCCCAGGGGCGCCAAGTGCTCGCTCAGCAGCGTCGTGCCGCTTTCCTCCGATGCCAGGAATAGCCCCCAGAAATTGATCGACTCGCGCAGCAGCTTGAACGGCTGCATGTCCTCGCGCGAAACGATCGGGTCGGCAAGGCGTGCCACCAGCTCGCGGAAGCGCGCCTCCTCGCCCGCAATAAAGCCATCGGCGAGAAACAGGATGTTGGTCGCGGACTCAAAGTGCTGCGGTCCGGGTCCCGCGATGAAGCTTACCGGCCGCGGAAGGGGCCACGCCGCGGCTACATGCGCGCGCACCGGTGCTGACGGCGCGAATCCGGCGGGCAATGCTGGGTGGTTCAGCGTCGCCTGAATGTTGACGGGGCTTGGCGACGGCGTACCCGTGCTGCGCAACCGTCCCGATGTGGCGTCAACCTGGACACGCGCCGGGTTGGCGCTGGTCCACGTGAGGCCCAAGCCTTCGATCACGCTTGGCCACTCAGTGATGTCGGCGGCCACGCCATCGTCGAAATCAGCGAGCAGGCGGGGCGATGCGCCAGCACTGTGGGCGACGACGCGCATCTTCTCGGGTGTCGGCCACCACTTCCGGATCCGATCATGGATATGGATGCGGATGACCGCGAGCGCTGTTCTTGCGATGGGTGTCGCTGGCCCCGTGCTGCTGCTGTTGCTGCCACTATTACCGCCGCCCACTGTTACCTCAACGACTACCGGCACACCGAGGGCCGAGCGGTCGTCCCCGACCGGCATCTCTTCCGTGTCCTTGATGTACTCGACGATCTGAAGCTCCGCCCAGACGAGAAAGTTGCGCATCCGTCGCTGCCCGGTAGCCACGGGCAGCGCGATCACTCGGCCGGTTTCGAGCTCGAAGTCAATGCCGTTGCCGTGAACAAGCGTCTTGCCCTGTGCCGTCATCGTGTCGGGTCGCGTGCGCTTGAATTCAGGTTCGAGGGAGACGCTCCCCAGACCCACCGCCGTCTGGAGCGAGGGGGCCAAGGCTCCGATTGGCAAGGACAGTTCGTTGTCGATCGTCACCGTAAGGAGGTCACGCAACGGTAAAGTCGTCATCCCGCTGAGAACATGGATATCACATTCGAGTGACCATGCGAATCCGGTGACAACTGCCATCGCGTTTGAACTCAGCGGGAAATGACAGACACTCTACCGGCGCGGTGCGGGAAATTCAATGGGGCTTTTCCATGGCGTTCTGTGCCATTGAATTGCTGCCTCGAATTGAGCGTGTGGATCGCCCGGGATTTCACGGGCAAATGGCGACAGTTCTTAATTGCATCGCACACTAAAATTGCAGCGATCAGTCATGTGTTCCGACCAATTAAAGTCGAAAATTGAGGTCAAGAATCCATGCAGGTTGGAAGTCAGCTGATTATTATGGCGTTGAGTGGAATGTCGAAAACTGACCTGCCGCCAAACGACGAAAGCTCTCCGCAGTTGCATTTACAGTCGAAAACCAGCCGATGCGATTGCTGCGGTGTCCTTCAGGGTGGGTGCTACGTGGCATCAAGGCTCTTTCAGCCAGGTACGAAGCCGCTCAGTAATCTGCTTCATAGCCGGTGTCCACAATCGCCTGGAGAATATCGTCCGGGCTGACAAAGCGGCCATGCTCGACATGCGCTTCACCTTTTTCCAGCGATACCACAATCTGGCCGATGCTTGGCAGATCCTGAATCGCGTTGGCCACGGCACGCACGCATTCTTCGTTTTTCATTCCACTGATTCTGAAAATAGCGGTTTCCATGAAATCTCCTTGCTTGCCGTTCATTTTTTCTCGGTAGTACATTCCTCAATGCTACCCCAGCGCCCGGGACAGTATTTCCAGCGTGCCTTTTCAGCGCAAATGACCTGCTTGAAAAAGGCGAGTTGATTGCAAGCGGCCAGATCGGCACGCAAGGCTGTTTGCCAATTGCTGGAGGACTGGCGATTTTTAGCCACGACGGTGGTGTCGCTGGCAGCCTTTGGTTCTCGGGCTTGAACAGGCGGTTTTGCGCTGGGCACTTGCTCGGTTTTCTTTGACTCTTCAGTTTTTTGCTCGACAACTACCGGTGCTGTGGCGGATGGGCTAAGCACCGTGCTGCGGCTGTTGGCTACCGGCAGCGGGGTACTCGGGCGCAGCAGCAATCCGCCGGCGAGCAGCACCAGTGCGGCCAGTGGTATGCCGTAGCGCAGGGCGCGCGATCCGCTGCCGGGCGCCGATGCTGACGGAGGAACGGTCGTGATTTGCAGGGTGACATCAATAGAATTCCCGGCGGCAGGTTTTGCCGCTGCCATCGGCACGCTATCCACATGTTTTCTCTGCGGCATCAAGCCGGGGGCGCCACGATAGTTGCGCAGATCGGCGGCCATCTCGGCGGCTGTCTGATAGCGCTTGTCCGGGTCTTTGGCCAGGGCGCGGGCAACGATCCGGTCGAAACTGGCCGGCAGGCGCGGGTTGCAACTTGAGGGCAGGGGCGGCACGCTGTTCAGTACCTGATAGAGAACCGCGTTGAGGTTGTCGCCGCTAAAAGGCGGGTGCCCGGTCAGAATTTCGTAGAGCAGGGCGCCCAGTGAGAAAATGTCTGAACGGCCATCAGCCTTCTGCCCGGCGATCTGTTCCGGCGACATGTATTTCGGTGAGCCGAAAGCCGTGCCCGCTACCGTCTGCGAAGCGCTCGGCAGGAGGGCGACGCCGAAATCGGCGATCTTCACCGCAGCGTTGTCGAGCACCATGATGTTGGCCGGTTTGATGTCGCGATGCACGACATCGTTGGCGTGGGCAAAAGCCAGCCCGTCGGCGATCTCGGCGGCAATTTCGGCGATGCGCTCAGGTGCCAGTACCACGCCTGAATCGAGCATCTCGCGCAGTGATCGGCCAGAGAGAAACTCCATGGCGATGAAGGCCAGATCGTCACTGCGCCCGATATCGTGGATCGTCACAATATTCGGATGATTGAGTCGCCCGGCCGATTTCGCTTCACGAAAAAAGCGCAGCTCGAATTCCCCGGATTCTTCTGGCGTGAGGCCGGCGAAACTGATCGTCTTGATCGCCACGGTACGCTCGATCAGCGGATCGTGCGCCTGGTAAACGATACCCATGGCACCGCGCCCCAGCGTAGCGGTGATTCTGTAGCGACCTAGGTGCGTGAGTGGCATTGGCTGGATGAGCAGTATGTGTGCATGATGAAAGTGATGTGCCGCAAGCGCAGACTTCGATTTCGCCTGCAAAGGCGGTCAGGAATCCAGGGTGAGAATGCTAGAATTTGCATTCTGTTGTATTTCCCTTCGTCTTGCTACCCGGTCCCATATCTTGAAAACTGCAGCGTACCGTCTTGAAGCCGTCAGCCTGTCCGAATCCGGCCGGGTGCGCGCGGTCAATGAAGATGCGGCTGCCGTCGATCACGAGTACGGCATTGCCGTGGTCGCCGACGGCATGGGTGGCCATCGTGCCGGCGATGTGGCCAGCCGCATGGCGATTGATCGGGTGCTCGGGCGTCTGCGCGCCACGCTGGGGCGCTTCAGCGCAGGTGTGCCGCAGCCGGCAGCGCTGCCGCTGACCGAGCAGGCTATCGCCGAGGCGAACAGTGCGATCCATGCGGCCGCCCATCCACAGTCCGGACGCAGCGGCATGGGTACAACACTGGCGCTGGCCTTCTTCCACGGTGAGCAGGTGGCGCTCGCGCATGTGGGCGACTCACGTATCTATCGTCTGCGTAGCGGCCGGCTTCAATTGCTCACGCGTGATGATTCGCTGCTGCACGACCAGATCGAACTCGGTGTAATCGCCGCAGAAGATGCCGCTGATTCGCACAATCGCCATCTCGTCACGCAGGCGCTTGGCATCGCCCCGGCGGTGACGGTACATCTGCAGCAGGAAACGCTGCGCAGCGGCGATGTTTTCCTGTTGTGCACCGACGGCCTGAGCGATCTCGTTGACGAAAAGGATATCGAACTCATTGTCGATTCGCTGAAAACCAATCTGCCGCTGGCCGCCAGCCATCTGGCCCAGCTCGCCAACGACAATGGTGGTTACGACAACATCACCGTCGCCCTGGTGCGCGTATTGGCCGATGAGGCCGGAGCCGGCGCGAGGGGCTGGATCAGCCGCCTGCTCGGCCGGCTGATGCCCGGAAAAGCGGAGCGATAAACGTGGCCAAACTGATACTCACCCTGAACAGCAAAGTCCTCAACCAGTACTTCGTCGACAAGCCGTGCCTGACCATCGGGCGCGGGCCGGATAATGACATCGTGATCAACGATCCGTTGCTCAGCCGCGAGCATGCGCGCATTGTTACCGTCGGCAAGGATCAGATCGCCGAAGACCTGCAAAGCAGCAATGGCACCCTGCTCAACGGTAGCCCGTTGACCCGGCAAATCCTGCAGCACAGCGACGTCATCGAACTGGGCAGCTACCATCTGCGCTACATGAGTTCGGGCGTGGCGGCCGACGTCGAGCTTGAACGCACCATGCTGATCAAGGTGCTGCCGCGCCACCGTGCACCTGCGGAGAATGCGCCTGTCGTCTCCGTGCCGGTTGCGCGCACCGCCAGAGCGCGCTTGCCGGAGGGATGCATCAAGGTGCTGGCCGGATCGGGGCAGCACAACGCGGGCGAAAGTGTTCGTCTTGATCGCGTGGTTGTTACTTTCGGCATTCCCGGTGAGCAACTCATCGTCATCGCAAGGCGACCGCAAGGGTTTTTTCTCACACACGTCGAAGGCGCCCGATTGCCACTGCTGAACCAGCAGTCGATTGGCCGTGAGCCGCAGGCACTGCGCGACGGCGACCTGATCGAAGCCGCCGGCTACCGGCTCGAATTCCGGCTTGAACCACCAGCATAAAGATCTGGTCTGCAAGCCGCTTCAGGCGGCGATCTGGAGCGGCAGGCGTTCGATCGTTTCCAGGGTAACAGACACGGATTTCAGGATAGATCGGACGAACCTGTTGAGAAACTCACAATTTTGTTGCCTGAACACCCGCGACGGACTTTATTTGTCTCGCTCAATCATGGCCGACCTCTGACCCGAATCACTCGACAGTGACCGATTTTGCCAAATTACGCGGTTTATCGACGTCCGTCCCGCGTACCAGTGCGACGTGATAGGCCAGCAATTGCAGGGGAACGACGTGCAGCAGGGCTGAGAGCTGACCGTAATGTTCTGGCAGATGCATGACATGCAGTCCGTCGGCAGCGACCATTTCACCGTCGGCGTCGGCAAACACGTAAAGCTCGCCGCCTCGCGCTCGAACTTCCTGCAGGTTGGACTTCAGCTTCTCCAGCAGTGCGTCGTTGGGCGCCACCGCAATCACCGGCATGTTCTTGTCGACCAATGCCAGCGGTCCGTGCTTCAGCTCCCCGGCCGGATAGGCTTCGGCGTGGATGTAGCTGATTTCCTTGAGTTTGAGGGCGCCTTCAAGTGCGATCGGGTAGTGCCGTCCGCGCCCGAGGAAGAGGGCGTCCTGCTTCATGGCAAAGTGCTCGGACCATTCGCGGATCAGCGGTTCCAGTTCGAGCACCTTGGCTACCGCAACGGGCAGGTGACGCAATGCCTGCAATTCGGTGGCTTCGGCCTGCTCGGTGAGTCGGCCGCGTAGTTTGGCGAAGATCAGGGTCAACAGGTAGAGCGCGGCAAGCTGTGTGGTGAACGCTTTGGTCGATGCGACGCCGATTTCAGGGCCGGCGCGAGTGATGAAGCGCAGCGCGTTCTCGCGTACCAGCGACGACTCGGGAACGTTGCAGATGCACAGGGTATGCTTCATGCCGAGTGATTTTGCGTGGTGCAGTGCGGCCAGTGTGTCGGCCGTCTCACCCGACTGCGAGAGCGTGACGACCAGCGTTTGCGGGTCGGGAACGGATTCGCGGTATCGGTATTCGCTCGCCACCTCGACGTTGCACGAAATTCCGGCGATCGCTTCGAGCCAGTAACGGGCGACCAGGCCGGCATGGTAGCTGGTGCCGCAGGCGATGATCAGCACCTGCCGTACGTCTTTGAGGATCGACTCGGTGTCAGCGCCAAACAGTCCGGGCTGGATACTGCGCGCCGCGCCGAGCATCTCAAGCGTGTTGGATAGTGCGACCGGCTGTTCGAAGATTTCCTTCTGCATGTAATGACGATACTGGCCAAGCTCGACTGCATCGGCGGAAAGGTGCGACTCGGTCTCCACGCGCTCGACTGGCGAGCCGTCAACGCGGGTAATGCGGTAACTGTCGCGCGACAGCTCGGCACAGTCGCCATTCTCCAGATAGACGATACGGCGCGTTACCTGCAGCAGGGCGGACGCATCGGAAGCGGCATAGCTTCCGTCATCGGCCAGGCCAAGCAGCAGCGGGGAGCCTTCTCGGGCCACCACGACATGCTCGGGTTCGGATTCGCGCAGGACGGCGAGGGCATAAGCGCCCTGC
>NZ_FLQY01000291.1 GCF_900089945.1 Candidatus Propionivibrio aalborgensis
CTAGACTCCATTGCTGCTTGGACATAATGGATGGGCATTGATAACTAATGGTTCATTCTAAGGCAGCAGCGCGGTGGAAGTGGAGAGTATTTGGTCGTAAAGGAGCCTGATCGCTGCAATGTCAGCGCGCCTTTTTTGTGCACGCACCGACCGAATGTCTATGCATAAACGGCAAACTGATCAGGTCGGTGCCATCGCCAACGATTCACTGTTTCAGTGTCGAAACGGTGCGTGAAACGGAATTCGAAATCCGCCTGTGGGCTCAGGTTGTCTTCATTGACACGTGTGCGACAGGCAAGGATACTCGGAGCTGGCTTTTGCTCACCCGGTGCCAATCTTCAGGCGCGACATCCCAGCCCGATCCTTGAGGGAGCATCGGGCGAACGAAAGAGTGCGCTGAGATCATGCGACTGAATTTCCAGTGCTGTCGTGATCCGCACTGACCATTGACGACAGAATGAGACTGCGATGAAACTGCGTGCAAAGACGTCGATCCTGATCGTGTCGCTGGCGGCGGCATTGATTGTCGTCATCGCCAGCGCGTCCCTGCAGTATCAGGAGAGGGCACTGCGTGAGAATATTCTGTCCGGGGTCGATGCCGTCGCAGGCGCCGCGTCGCTGACCATCGAGGGTTTTATCCGTGACGGCAAGCAGAATGCCGCGCTGATCGCCAAGGCGCTGCCGCGCAAGCCCCTGACCGACGGCGACGACCTGTCACGCGTCGGGCAGGCGCTGGAAAGCGCGATCACCCTTGCGCCACGCTTTCGCAACGGATTGTTCCTTCTCGACGCCGACGGCGATTTTCTCGTCGACTATCCGCCGCACCCCGAACTCAAGGGGCGCTCGTTCGCTTTTCGCGATTACTACAAGGATGCCATGCGGGAAGGGCGGCCAGTCGTCAGCCCGCCGTATACCTCGAAGCGCACTGGCAAACCGGTGATCACCTTTGCTGCACCGGTAATTTCGGATGACGGAAAGATTCTCGCGGTTCTTGGGTGTTCGGTTGATCTGCTCGCGGAAGACGCACTGGGTCCCATTCTCAAGCAGCGGATCGGCAAGAACGGCTACGTGTACGTCATGGATACGACTCGCCAACTGATTCTCCATCCGGACGAGTCCCGTATCTTGAAGCGTGATGTTCCTGTCGGCGTCAACCGGGTGGTTGATGCTGCGATCGGAGGTTTTCAGGGCGTCGGAGAGACAACCAATTCCCAGGGCGTTGAGATGCTGATCGGCGTGCGTCAGATTCCAGGGACATCGTGGTTCGTCGCCGCCCAGGCACCGCGCGCCGATGCGCTCAAGCCGGTCGAGGATGTACGCTGGGCGGTCCTTCAGGTCGCCGCGCTGTCGCTACTTTTTGCCTTGATCGTCGGACTGTGGGCTGCCAGACAGATTACCCGTCCGGTCACCACGTTGCACCATGCGGCCTCGGCGATCAATCGCGCGCTCGGCAGCGACAATGTCGAACTCGCGCACGCCCGCCCGGCCGTCGAAATGTTGCGTAGCGTCGATTCTCGCGATGAAATCTCCGATCTCGCCCGCACGGTCGAAACACTGGTGGAACGGCTCGACGGCACACTCGGTGCGCTGGCCCTGTCGGCCGCCGAATGGGAGCGCACGTTTCATGCGGTCGCCGACCCGATCTTTCGCCTCGATCAGTCGTGGCGGATCGTTCAGCTCAACCGCGCGGCCGTGGACTGGTTACGCGAATCTCCGGCCAATCTGCTTGGCCGGAAGGTCGTCGAAGTCCTGTTTGCGGATTCTCCACCCCATGACTGGCCGCGTCGCGACAAGTTGCAGTTCGGGTCTTCACAGCGCGAGCTACGCTGGCGGGCGGACGTCAATCGCGGAGAAGCGCAGACCTGGGAATTCTCGGCGATCGCCATGGATGATGGCGGCGGACGGTGTGTCGGCGTGATTCTGGTCGCCCGCGACATCACTCAGCGCTTGCTCGAAGAAGACAAGATCCGGGCGCTGGCGTTTCGCGATACGCTGACGGGCCTACCCAACCGTCTGCTCCTCGCCGATCGCTTGCAGCAGGCGCTGGCGAGCGCCGCCAGGGATGAACACAGGGTCGCCGTGATGTTTCTCGACCTCGACCGCTTCAAGGAAGTCAATGATGTTCACGGGCACGAGGCCGGCGATGTGCTGCTCAAGGAAGTGGCGCGGTGCATGCGGCAATGCCTGCGCGACAGTGACACGCTGGCCAGGCAGGGCGGCGACGAATTCGTTGCCGTGCTGCCGAGCATCGGCGCCGTGGCCGACGCGATCACCATCGCAGAAAAGCTGCTGACCGTTGCCGCGCAACCGGTCGAATATTCCGGCGCCACGCTAAAGGTCGCAGTAAGTATCGGAATCGCCATTTATCCGGATTGCGCAGCAACGGCCGACGAACTCCTGCGGGCCGCAGACGCCGCCATGTATCGCGCCAAGCAGGACGGCCGCAACATCTATCGCATCTGCGAGCAGCGTACGTAGTCGCAGTTCGGGGATGCAGACGTAGGTTCGGGAGCGTAGAGCGCTATTCCGCGATGATCCGACCAGTTGTCAGGATCACCTTCTTGAGTCGTCTGATGACTGAAGGCCAATGAACAAATCCAGTCCCGATCAAGCTCAGTCGATGGTGGACGCGGTCTATCGCCGCGATTCGCGTCGCGTTCTGGCGACGCTGATCCGCCTGCTCGGCGACTTCGA
>NZ_FLQY01000292.1 GCF_900089945.1 Candidatus Propionivibrio aalborgensis
TTTCAGGTTGCCACTCTTTGGCTTTTTCGCTGATCGTTTCGACGATCACCAGACCGCTTGTTTCGAGAGCCTTTTCGATGTCTACATAAGGTGTTGTGTCAACAGACGATGATGGTTCAGTGGAAACAGCTTCGACAACGCTGATAGGTGTAGCGACGACTTCGATCAAAGCGGTTTCAATATCAGCTTCAACCGCAGCAATTTCAGGTGATCCAACGGTCTCGGACGGCGCAACTGATGTCAGAGGCGCAACAACGAACTCATTGATGTCGGGCGGCGCGATGACCGGCGGATCAGCTTCCGGTGCCGCTGCTGTCTTGAAGGTCTGGGACTCGGCGGTTTCGGCATTGACTTCTGGTACCAATACAGCCGCACCAACGACGGCATCTTCACTTGCCTGAGCAACCGGCAGAGGATTCTTGCTGGTTTGTGCTTCGGCCGGATTCTCGTTTCGTTCACCTCGATCACGACGTCCGCCGCGGCGACCACGACGGCGGGAACCCGTGCTATTGCTTTCCTCAGCATTCATTTCTGGGATCTCGGAAGCTTCAGAAATACTGGCCTTCGCATCAGCTATCGGCGTGGTCATCGCTCGATCCTTGCGTTCCGGACGTGGTTCGCCACGCGGACGACGGGGCTCTCGCTGTTCCTTGGGTTCGCGCGATTTCGGATTTTCTTCCCGCGCTGAGGTTTGAGTCGGGCGTGCCTCGCGTCCCTCTCGTTCTTCGTTGCGCCGATTGCCGCGTCCGCCGCGTTGTGGGTTGTTGCGGGGTTTTCTTTCCGGCTTTGGTACCGGCACGGGTTCAGGATCGCTGCGAAACCAGGAAAGGATTTTGGCAATAAAGCCTTTGTCCTGAGATTCAGCCGCCGTTCTCGAACCTTGGGCCAAGTTCGGCGCGGGCTGGCTCGGCGTGATACCTTTGATCGCAGCTTCCTGTCGAGGCACTCTGGCTTCAGCAGTCGCAGTTGCCTGCTTGATTGCTTCATCGGAAGAGACTTCAACCATCTTGTACGACAGCTGTTGCAAGTCTTCCACGTTCAGTTCGTCGTGCCGCAAGCGAACGATGCTGTGCTGTGGCGTTTCCAAATGGATATTGGGTATCAGCAACAGGTGTACCTTGTGCCGCAATTCGATGGCCTGGATATCCGTACGCTTTTCGTTGAGCAGGAAGGTGGCGACATCCACGGGAACTTGCGTATGCACCGCCGCCGTATTGTCCTTCATCGCCTCTTCTTCGAGGATACGCAGAATGTGCAATGCAGCCGATTCTGCGCTACGAATATGGCCGGTGCCGGTACAGCGCGGGCAGGGGATGTAACTGGTTTCTGCCAGCGCCGGACGCAAGCGCTGCCGCGACAGCTCCATCAAGCCGAAGCGGCTGATTTTTCCTGTTTGCACCCGAGCGCGATCAAGGCGTAGTCCATCGCGCAGGCGATTTTCAACCTCTCGCTGGTTGCGCTGACTTTCCATGTCGATAAAGTCGATGATGATCAGACCACCAAGATCGCGCAGGCGCAACTGGCGGGCGACCTCCTCTGCGGCTTCCAGGTTCGTCTTGAATGCCGTGTCTTCAATATCCGCGCCGCGAGTCGAACGGCCGGAATTGACGTCAACCGAAACCAGTGCCTCCGTGTGATCGAGAACGATAGCGCCGCCTGAGGGCAGCGTAACCTGCCGGGAGTAAGCTGACTCGATCTGATGCTCGATCTGGAAGCGCGAAAAAAGCGGCACATCGTCGCGGTAGCGTTTGATGCGATTGACCGTGCCCGGCATGACGTGTGACATGAACTGGCTCGCCTGTTCGAAAACGTCGTCGGTATCAATCAGAATTTCACCAATGTCGGGCTGGAAGTAGTCACGAATGGCACGAATGACCAGGCTTCCTTCCTGATAAATGAGGAACGCCCCTTTCTGTTGGTTGGCCGCACCGTCGATTGCCTTCCACAACTGCATCAGGTAATTGAGGTCCCATTGCAGTTCTTCGGCATTGCGACCGATGGCCGCCGTGCGGGCAATCAGGCTCATGCCCTGTGGCACCTGCAACTGATCCATTACGTCGCGCAGTTCGGCGCGTTCATCACCTTCGACCCGGCGCGAAACGCCACCGCCTCTTGGGTTGTTGGGCATCAGCACAAGGTAACGTCCGGCCAGACTGATAAAAGTTGTCAGCGCAGCCCCTTTGTTTCCGCGCTCGTCCTTGTCAACCTGAACGATCAGCTCTTGGCCCTCACGCAGGGCTTCCTTGATGGTTGCCCGGCTGGCCTCTATGCCTGCCTGAAAATACGAGCGGGAGATTTCCTTGAACGGAAGAAAGCCATGCCTTTCAGAACCATAATCAACAAACGCGGCTTCGAGGCTGGGCTCGATACGTGTGATGACGGCCTTGTAGATATTGCTCTTCTTTTGTTCCTTGGTGGCCGATTCAATGTCCAGATCAACGAGTTTCTGACCATCAACAATGGCGACACGGAGTTCTTCGGCCTGTGTCGCATTAAAAAGCATGCGTTTCATAAAATGGGCTCCCGCGCGCATTCACTGGGGAGCGCCTTGCGCAGGCAGCGACGGATTAGTTGTGGGCGGTACGCTTCATGGGCTTTCCAGAACGGCAACTAATGAGAATGTCTCGCTGTTTCGTTTATGTCTGCGAGCCTTGGAAACAAAGGCCCGGTAGTCTGCTTGGGACGGTCCGAAGATGCTCGGCGCGCGCAAATCAAGTAGTATCGCTACTTTTGGTGAGCGTACTTAACCAGGCGATTTGCGCTGATTGATCTTGCACAGATTGGTGCAAGAGAGGCGGTTGATGCCTGCCGGAAAGTGCGTCGCAAGTACAAAATAATCGGCGCCGCTCGACGGTCTCACGGGTCAGCGCCTCTTTCAATCCGAGACGCAAATCAAGGCCATTGTATTCAAATTGACCGATGTAAGCAAAAATTCTGTCACACAAGCCATCATTACCGAGGACGAACAGGGGCAACGTCTTGATAACTACCTGCTGAACCTGTGCAAGGGGGTCCCCAAGAGCCACGTTTATCGCATCGTTCGCAGTGGCGAAATCCGGGTTAACCGAAAGCGTGCAGACGTTTTCTATCGCCTTCAGATTGGCGATATTCTGCGTATTCCGCCCATTCGCGTTGCTCAGCGAAACGGGGTAATCGTCGCCGGAGCGGCAATCAATGCCGAGCTGCCGATCCTTTACGAGGACGAGGCCTTGCTCGTCGTAGACAAGCCTTCGGGGATTGCTGTGCACGGCGGGAGTGGGGTCAGTTTCGGAGTCATTGAGGCGTTGCGGCAGCAGCGACCGCAAGCCCGTTTTCTTGAGCTGGCTCACCGGCTTGACCGCGAAACTTCGGGAATTCTTCTGGTCGGCAAGAAACGCTCGGCGTTGACCGCGTTGCACGACATGTTTCGCGAAGGCGGGCTGGCTGGGGGGGCGCGTGGGGCCGATAAACGCTATCTGGTCCTGGTCAATGGACGCTGGATGAATCCGCTACGCCATGTGAAGCTGCCGCTCCTGAAATACCTGCTGGCGTCCGGTGAACGGCGTGTGCGTGTTTCGGATGAAGGCAAAGCATCGCATACTGTTTTTCGACTGCTTGCCCGCTGGGAACACTTCAGTTTGCTAGAAGCGGAGCTCAAGTCCGGTCGAACGCACCAGATTCGCGTCCATCTTGCACACTTGGGTTTTCCGATTGCCGGCGACGAGAAATATGGAGATTTCGCCCTGAACAAGGCACTGTCTAAAACAGGACTCAAGCGTATGTTTCTACACGCCTGGAAGATGCGGTTTCCGCATCCGATCAGCGGATCGGCAATGGTGCTT
>NZ_FLQY01000293.1 GCF_900089945.1 Candidatus Propionivibrio aalborgensis
CGCTCATCACACCTGACTCCGGGCTCGTCACCGAAGGTTGTAGAACGCTTCGCGCCCCGGATAGCCGGCCGTATCACCGAGGTCTTCCTCGATGCGCAACAACTGATTGTACTTGGCGATCCGATCCGAGCGAGACAACGAGCCTGTCTTGATCTGCAGCGCGTTCATGCCGACGGCGATGTCGGCAATGGTGCTGTCCTCGGTCTCACCAGAACGATGCGAGATCACAGCCGTATAACCAGCACGCTTGGCCATTTCGATGGCGGCGAAAGTCTCCGAAAGCGTACCGATCTGGTTGATCTTGATCAGGATCGAATTGGCGATGCCTTTCTTTATGCCTTCCTTGAAGATCCGGGTATTGGTAACGAAAACGTCGTCACCGACGATCTGAATCTTCTTGCCCAGACGATCGGTCAGCAGTTTCCATCCGTCCCAGTCGCCTTCGGCCATGCCATCTTCGATCGAAACAATCGGAAACTGCTCGGCAAGATTGGCCAGATAATCAACCAGTTGTACGGAGCTCAGCTGCAAACCCTCCCCCGCCAGATTGTAATTGCCGTCCTTGTAAAACTCGGACGCCGCACAGTCAAGCCCGATCAACACATCTTCGCCAGGGAAGTATCCGGCCGCTTCAATGGCTTGTACGACCATTTGCAGGCCCTCAGCATGGCTGGCCAGATTGGGTGCAAAGCCGCCCTCGTCACCAACGGCAGTTGAAAAACCCTTCTTGTCAAGCAGTTTCTTGAGCGCATGGAAAACTTCGGCACCACAACGCAAGGCTTCACGAAACGAACCCTGGCTGACGGGCAGAATCATGAACTCCTGGAAATCAAGACTGTTGTTCGCATGCTCGCCACCATTGATGATGTTCATCATCGGAACCGGCATCTGCATCGGTCCGGAGCCACCGAAATATCGATAGAGCGGCAGACCGGATTCTTCGGCAGCGGCTTTGGCGACGGCCATCGACACGGCAAGCATGGCATTTGCACCAAGACGCGCTTTGTTTTCGGTGCCGTCAAGCTGTATCAGCGTCTGGTCGATGAAGGCCTGTTCCTGAGCATCGAGACCGATGATCGCTTCGGCAATCTCGGTATTGACGTTTTCTACGGCCTGCATGACGCCTTTGCCGAGATAGCGGGTGGAATCCCCATCACGCAGCTCGATGGCCTCACGCGACCCTGTTGACGCGCCCGACGGAACAGCCGCGCGACCCATGACGCCGGATTCAAGAAGCACATCACATTCAACTGTGGGGTTGCCACGAGAATCAAGGATCTCGCGTGCAACGACATCAACAACAGAGCTCATGTTTCTTCCTTTATCTATACAGACATCAGTGATAAACCATCAATGACCAGCATGTTCATGATTGCTGCATCCTTGCGCAGCTCGCGTGCTGATCCGTATTCCGGAGAATTATAGAACTTCTTTGCCTGGGCAACCGACTCAAACTCGATGATCACAAGGCGCTCCGGTTTCGTCCAGCTTCCCTCAAGCACCTCAACAGGGCCGCCGCGCGCAAGGAAACGCCCCTGGTATTTCCCAATAGCTTCTTCAGCGAGCTTTTTGTATTTCTCAAAGCTTGCTGGATCGCTGACTCTGGCTTCAATCAGTACATAGGCCGCCATTTCACGACTCCGCAAAGCTGCAACTGGCC
>NZ_FLQY01000294.1 GCF_900089945.1 Candidatus Propionivibrio aalborgensis
GTCGGTCATGACAATCTCAAAATGTATGAAGAGAGATGGACGAACATTGGACAGGCAAACGCTGGAGACGATTCGCCTGATGGCGGTAGAGCGAGTGCGCGAAGGCGAATTGGCGTCGGACGTCATTGCCGCCTACGGCTTCAATCGCACCACGATTTACAAATGGTTGAACGCCGCGCTACGTCCGGGGCTGGGCATCAAGGCGTTGCGCTCGACGAAGGCGACCGGCCGCCCGCGCAGCCTGACACCGACGCAGGAATCTCAAGTGTTTCGATGGGTGAACGGCCGTGATCCGCGGCAGTACGGCCTGGACTTCGGTCTGTGGACGCGAGCGATCGTCGGCGAATTGATCGAGAAGAAATTTGGCATACGGCTTGGGCTCACGGCGGTGGGCGAATTGCTGGCCAAGCTGGGGCTGACCCCGCAGAAGCCCTTGCAACGCGCCTACCAGCGCGATCCCGAAGCGGTCGAGAAATGGCAGCGGGAAACCTTTCCTGCCATTGCCAGGCAAGCCAAGGCGGTCGGCGCCGAAATCTACTTCTGGGATGAATCGGGGTTTCGTGCCGACACGGTGCATGGCAAGACGTGGGGCGCTCGCGGACAGACACCCATCGTTCACCGTCCTGGACAGCGTCAATCCATCAGCGCGGCTTCGGCGGTGAATGCCAAGGGGGCGTTCTGGTTTACCACCTACGAGGGTGGGCTCAACGCGGAGTTGTTTGTCGAACTGCTGAAGAAAATGATGAAATACCGCAAGAAGCCCGTCCATCTCGTGCTTGATAGTCTGCCTGCGCACAAGACGGCGCTCGTGAAGAAATACGTTACATCGACCGAAGGCCGTTTGACCCTGCACTTCCTGCCCGGTTATGCCCCGGACTTGAATCCAGACGAATGGGTGTGGAGTCATGTCAAACGTTCCGGCACCGCGAGGCGGCCATTGCAAAAGGGTGAGAAGCTGCGCGACAAAATCGAGGAGCAGCTTGCTGCACTCCAGAAATTGCCACTCCTCGTTCGCTCATTCTTCAACGCCCCTTCTGTCGCCTATATTGGCGACTGCTGAGTAA
>NZ_FLQY01000295.1 GCF_900089945.1 Candidatus Propionivibrio aalborgensis
TGATGCTCGCTGTGGCCATCAGCGCAATCGCCATTCCGATCAGCGTTCTTGGGGATCTTTTGCTTTGGCTGCTCGGCAGCCCGCTGATCGCACGGAATTTCCATCTTGAAGATTCCTACTACCTGCTTTATGCACATCTGGCCCCCGCGTGGCTTGGCCTGGCGGGGGCCGTCGCAGCCACCCGGCTGTTTGATCTCTCCGGGAAGAAGGTGGCCCTCTACGCGGAATCAGCGGCCCGCGAGCACGCCCAGCAAAACGCGCTGCTGGAAGAACGTGCGTTTTACAGCCAGCCGCGAATCCTTGAGCACGCGCTGGCATCGCTCGACCGGAGTCAGCCGGACCGGATCAATCTCTATTTTGTCGGCGTTGCCGGCTATTCGGAACAGGACGTCTTCATGAAGGAAGTCCACTACGTCAGCAATTTCTTCAAGGCGCGCTTCGGGACGACGGGACGCTCAATAACACTGATAAACAATCCGAAAACCGTACTGGAGTCACCGGCTGCCAGCGTCACCAGCCTGCGCCTCGCGTTGAATCAGGTTGGCAAGAAAATGGACACCGACAAGGACATCCTGTTTCTGTATCTGACTTCGCACGGTTCTCGGGAACATCGGCTTTCCCTGAGTTTTGGCTCAATGCGTTTCGATGTGCTCGATCCGGGAGTGCTGCGCAAAATTCTCGACGACTCGGGTATCAAACGTCGTGTCGTCGTCGTTTCCTCGTGCTATTCCGGCGGTTTCGTCGAGCCACTCAAGAATGAGAATACGCTCGTCATCAGCGCTTCGGCGCCCGACAAGACATCGCACGGCTGCAGCAATGAAGCCGATTTCACGTTTTTCGGCAAAGCCTACTTTGAAGACGGGTTACGCAAGACCGACTCGTTCATTGAAGCATTCAACATCGCAAGTCCGCTGATAGCCGAACGTGACGCCAAAGAAGGCTACGAAGCTGCGCTGCCGATGATGAACGTCGGCACCGGGATTCGGGCAGCGCTCAACCAATACACGGCCGAGCAAAAACAGCTTGCTTTGCAGCGGTCTGCGCCTACCCGAGCCGAAGCCGACCCGGAAGCCCAGGTCAAGCAATCGCCAATAAGCTGTGCCTCATGCCAATGATCCGCTGCTACGCAAGACGCATTTCCAGTCCGCATGTCAGTGGCCATCTGGATGCGATGCCTTGCCACTTTTCAGGGAGAACGAAATGAAGAACCGCATTTTTGCCAGTGTGCTTGTCGCGCTTGCAGCTCTATTGTCTGCTTGTGCGGGGACAGATTTTGTTCGCCCTGCAGAAGGAGTGCTTGTGTTAGGAAAGTCGACTCAGGCTGATGTGACCGCGAAGATGGGCAGTCCTTACCAGACAGGTGATCTCATTAAGAATGAGAAGCAGCTCAAAGTGGCGCACTATGCCTACGCCTCGACCGGGGGCGAGAGCGCATACCCAGAAGTGACGCCAGCACGCGTGATGGCCTTTACCTTCTATAACGACACGCTGACCAACCAGGAATTCATAAGCTCTTTCAAGCAGGATTCAACGGACTTTGACGGAAGCAAGGTGCCGTCAATCGTGAAGGGGAAATCGACAAGCGCTGAAGTGATCGCGCTATTCGGCAAGCCGACTGGAGAGGCAATCTATCCCGTCATCAAGGGAATGGACGACCGAGCCTATATCTACAGCTATAGCCAGGCAAAAGGCTCCGTGTTCAACATGAAGTTCCAACAGAAATCACTGGCGGTTTCATTCAACGGCGCCGGTGTCGTAACGGATGTCGAGTACGTTTCAACTGGAGACCGATGAACCAAGGCCCCAAGACCCAGCGAACGCGCGAGCAAGACAAAGGCGGGCCCGGTCTACCATCTGCAGGGCGGCGACGAATTACAACCTGGCCACCTCGGGCAGCGAATCAACGGGGCTGCGTACGCCGCCGCCGCCGACCTTCAATACATGGGTATAGATCATGGTCGTGGCCACATTGGTGTGGCCGAGCAACCGCTGGGCGGCCCCGAGGCGGTGCTGGACTATCTGGGCCGCTATACGCACCGGGTGGCGATCTCGAATGAGCGGATCGTCGGTATCGACGAGAGCGAGGTGTCCTTCCGGGTGCGCGCCGACCGATCAAGCGGCAAGAAGCGCACCATCCACCTCCCGGGTACCGAGTTCATTGGGCGCTTTCTACACCATGTTCTGCCCCCGGTTTCAAGCGGATCCGGCACTATGGTCTGTTGTCGCCTGCCCGAAAGAAGAGCGGGCTGGCCGCTGCCCGTGCCGCGCTCGATGTGCCGCCACCACAACCCAAAGTCATCGAGTCGGTGGCCGAGTTCCTGCGCCGGGTGGCGCGCATCGAACTGGCCCATTGCCCGCATTGCGGTATCGGACAGTTTCGTGTGTCGGGGGTGATCTTGCCGGAACGTCGTCTGCCGACGCCAAGGGGGCCGCCGTGAGGTGGGTGGGTGGCGCAAACATCAGCCCTTGTCGAAGCGATGGAAAGAGCGTTTCCGGTGGTGCTTGCACGCTCGCCGTCCGTCCTCGTCCGTGGCGTCGGGCACGCCGAACCGGCTACCCGGAATTCAGTGAATCTGGCTCTCTTGGCCCGCCGTGCTCGGGATATTCCCCTGCCAATCGCTATGCCAAACGATTGACTTCCCCGGTGCCTTCCTTACAATCCCCATAACCACCGCCCTCCCGGCGGTTCAGTCCAACAAGGTTTATTCGCCGAGATGACTCCGCGCTCTCCTCTTCCTCGCCCGCGTCGGCGGATAAACGCTATTCGTTAGAGCGCATGAAACCCCATACCATTGCACTTCAGATCACGTGCGCCATCCTTGGTGCGGGATTCATGCTCGCAGGAGTTGCGGTCCATTCATACGTAGGGGGGTTTTTAATTGGCGCGCTAATGTTCTTTGCCGCCGCACTTCTTGGCGCAGATCCAACTACAAACACAAATTCCCACGCGCGCCGTATTTTCCAGACCCTGGCTGGCATATCTGCCATTCCTTTCGTGGTTGCCAGTGTTATCGCCTCGGTTGAGTTAAGTCAGGCCGGCCAGTGGGCAGCGCTTCTCGGGACCATGTTGCGCCTGTTCGTCTTTGTCCTTGCTGCCGTCGCAATCACATTAAGCGAGCACCCGTACATTCAGCGCCAATTGAAGAAACTCGGCTTTTTCACGCCAAACAGCTAATCAAGGCAGTCGTGCGCTCTAACATCACACTCAAAATCGCTCCCTTCGGTCGCTTGGACGCGCCGCAAGCGGCGCGCCATTTAGTTCAACTACAAGGGCTTCCCCGAATTCGCAAGAGCGCGTGATGGTTTTTCAGTTCATCGTTTTTCCT
>NZ_FLQY01000296.1 GCF_900089945.1 Candidatus Propionivibrio aalborgensis
GCAGAATAATTCGTGGGGCCGCGAGGTGGTCTTTCTCCGCGTAGCGGCTTCGTCCAACCCGTCAATCCAGCCGACCGGGATAAATGTGTGCTTGTTCTCAACCCGCATCACGCGGCGGGCTGATTTCTGCGTTGGGGGCTGGCCATCGGTCCATGAATCGTCGCATCTGATCCTTGGTTGAGAACCCCATCCATGCCCACCCGTTTATCGTTGCGCCACCGGAATGCCACTGCCCCGCATGGCCGTGGATTGGCCATGCCTCTGGTCCGAACGTGTCAAGGCACCACTCCATAACGGCGAAGCGCCGCGCCGTGTTGTGCGATCCTACAAAGGCGTCCACCATCCACGGCGTATTGCGCCAGACTACTTCCATCAAGGCCTTGCGCTCTGCGTCATCGTCGTTAAACGACAACACGCTGCGGTAGAGGTCAGTTCCGGCCCCCAACCCGGCGCTCAACGCGGACGTGCCGCATGTGCTTCCTTCAACCTTCGGTTCTTGCTCCATGCTCATCCTCCCTTGGTGGCGTCCGTGGGCGGCACGCCGGTTAGCTTCACGTTAGGCACCTATCATGTACCCAGTTCCACGAATGTCGAAGATAGTCATTGACGAGTGGTCAGAGGAACTGGCCGCGCGATTCAATTGCACGGCGGTAACTTTGCGCGAACAATCATCGCGCCTTCTTTCATTCCCACCGGAAACAATTCGAGTTGAACTGATGGACGACTCACAAGTGGAGTTCAAGTACGCATTCTTCATCGTCAGCGAGACAAGGAAGGCGATTGCCGTCTTCACGGAGCACTGCGGACACCATGTTTTCCCCTATCACGAAGCAAGAGTATTTCGCGAAGGTCTCTTGTCGTATGAGCAGCAAGGTGCCTAACGATTAAGGTTAGATCGTGATCGCGAAGCGAGCCACGATCTGAACCGGTTGTTGGACA
>NZ_FLQY01000297.1 GCF_900089945.1 Candidatus Propionivibrio aalborgensis
TCCGGAGTAGTCGAATTCGCAGGCCTGACCGATGACAATCGGGCCGGCACCTATGATGAGAATACTCTTCAGGTCAGTACGCTTGGGCATGAGTTACTTTCCCTCGGCCTTCTTGTCTTGCATCAGCTTGATGAAACGGTCGAACAGGTAGGCCACGTCGTGCGGGCCGGGGCTCGCCTCCGGGTGTCCCTGGAACGAGAACGCCGGAACATCGGTGCGCGCAACGCCCTGCAAGGAGCCGTCGAAAAGCGAAACATGCGTCGGCCGCAAAGTGGCTGGCAGCGTGTCGGCATCGACCGCGAAACCATGGTTCTGGCTGGTGATCATGACCTGATGGGTGTCGAGATCCTTGACCGGATGATTGGCGCCATGATGGCCAAACTTCATCTTGACGGTCCTCGCTCCAGAGGCCAGCGCCAGCAACTGGTGGCCAAGACAGATGCCGTAGGTCGGAATTCCGCGGTCCAGCAGTTCGGCGATCGCCTTGATCGCATAATCGCAGGGCTCCGGATCGCCGGGCCCGTTGGAGAGGAAAATACCATCCGGACGGTATTCGAGCACCTCCGCGGCAGACGTCTGTGCCGGAACCACCGTCACCTTGCAAGCTCTGGCCGCAAGCATGCGCAGGATATTGCGCTTGACGCCATAGTCGAAGGCGACGACGTGGAATTTCGTTTCAGGAGCGGGCTGATAACCGGTCAATGACCACTCGCCCTCATGCCATTCATAAGGGGCATCGACCGAAACCACCTTGGCCAGATCCATGCCGGAAAGCCCTGGGAAAGATTGTGCCTCGGCTATGGCGCTCGCTTCGTCAACCTCGACAGCCATGATGCATCCG
>NZ_FLQY01000298.1 GCF_900089945.1 Candidatus Propionivibrio aalborgensis
GGAAAGCGGCCGCACGCCGCCATTTGAACTGACGAGCGTGCGACCGGGCCTGAGACCGTTAAATCTCGGTCTGCTCCGAGATTTCCAGCGCGTCATCCACCTCAATTCCGAGGTATCGAACGGTGCTTTCCAGTTTGGAATGGCCGAGCAATATCTGCACTGCCCTCAGGTTTTTCGTGCGTTTATAGATCAGCGTGGCCTTTGTTCGCCGCATCGTGTGCGTGCCATAGACCGTCGGATCGAGGCCGATGGCGGCAACCCAGTGATGGACGATCCGGGCGTACTGCCGCGTAGAAACATGCGGTGACTTGGCGAGCCGGCTGGGGAAAAGGCATTGTTCTGGCCTCAACTTCGCCTTCTCGAGCCATGCCGTGACTGCTGCTCTGGTCGGTTCGGTCAGCTCAAATTGAACCGGCCTTTGGGTCTTCCGCTGAATGACCATCGCCCGGGCCAAGACCTGGTTTCCGTGCGCGATGTCGCGGACGCGGAGATTGACGAGGTCGCAGCCGCGCAGTTTGCTGTCGATCGCTAGGTTGAACATGGCCAGGTCTCGAACCTGATGCGCGTTCTGTAGGTTAATTCGGATGGCCCAGATGTCCTTCGGCTTCAGCGGCGGCTTCTGCCCAACCAATTTGCCTTTGTTCCAGGGTTCCCGGTGGTGATTGGATTCCATTTCAGACTCCTTCGTTGTTGATCGGAGTCTGATTGTTCTCCTTCTGGGCGACGGGCGGCTTTCCGGCGCGATGCGCTATGAGTACATTCGGCCA
>NZ_FLQY01000299.1 GCF_900089945.1 Candidatus Propionivibrio aalborgensis
GCAAGACTGGCCGCAAGAAGGGCCAAGCCGATAGTCGGATACCCGCGCCCACCGGGCAAGGCTGCTTCGTCGCCGGCTTTCAATGCCTGTGCCGGAGACACCGTAGCGGCCTCGCGCGCCGGCAGCCAGGCACCCGCTACGCCGGCGACTACGCCCAGCACGATGTAAATGGCCGTGACTGCAGGCTGGAACTGCAACTGCGGCTTCAGCCCGGCAAAATAGCCTGCTCCCAGATCACCGCCGAGGGTGGCGACCATCAGCCAGGCCAAGCCGTGACCGAGAGCAGCACCGACCACGCCCCCGGCCAAGCCAACCAGCGCGCCCTCGGCAAGCAGCCAGGCGAACAGGCTGCGGCGGGCGAGCCCGATGGCGCGCAGGAAGGCAAACTCGGTGCGTCGGCGGACGACAGACAGGGCTTGGGCAGAAAACACGAGGAAGCCGCCGGTGAGCAGCGCCATCGCCGCCAGCAGGGTCAGATTGACCCGGTAGGCGCGTGAAAGGTTGGCGGCCTGGTTCTCGGCCGCTTGCGGTGGCTCGATCATCACCCCGGCGGGCAGAATGGCCTGCAGATCGGTGCGCGCCGTCTCGGGGAGGATACCGGCATTCAAGCGCAGATCGATGCGCGAAAGCCGCCCGAGCATTGCGAACCGGTTTTGAACGGCGGCGATGTCCAGCATGGCGATACGGTCGTTTTCAGCCACACCGGGCAGGTCTCCGGCTATCTGAAAGTCGAGGATGTGAGCGCCCGCTTGCAGCCGGATTGTTTCACCGACATTCACGCCGAGGTCGGTCTGTGCCGC
>NZ_FLQY01000300.1 GCF_900089945.1 Candidatus Propionivibrio aalborgensis
CGTGAGATTGAAGCGGCCGGTGGTATTGCCAAGGAATTCAACACCATCGCCATCGACGACGGCATCGCCATGGGGCACGACGGCATGCTGTACTCGCTGCCTTCGCGCGATTTGATCGCCGACTCTGTCGAATACATGGTCAATGGGCATTGCGCCGACGCCATGGTCTGTATCTCGAACTGCGACAAGATCACTCCGGGCATGCTGATGGCGGCCATGCGAGTGAACATCCCGGCCATCTTCGTTTCAGGCGGCCCGATGGAGGCCGGCAAGGTCAAGCTGGGCGGCAAGACGATAAGCATCGATCTGGTCGACGCGATGGTCAAAGCGGTAGACAGCACGATTTCGGACGCCGATCTTGAGGAGATCGAACGCTCGGCGTGCCCGACCTGCGGTTCCTGCTCCGGCATGTTTACCGCCAACTCAATGAACTGCCTCACGGAAGCGCTCGGCTTGTCATTGCCGGGCAATGGAACGCTGGTGGCCACCCACGCCGATCGCAAGGGGCTTTTCGTCAAGGCCGGACACCAGATCGTCGAACTCTGCCGCCGCTACTACGAGCAGGACGATGCGTCCGTGCTGCCGCGATCAATCGGCTCCTTTGAAGCTTTCGAGAACGCCATGACGCTCGACGTCACGATGGGTGGCTCAACCAACACCGTTCTGCATCTGCTGGCAGCGGCACAGGAAGCCGGCATCGCTTTCACGATGCAGGACATTGACCGGATCTCGCGCAAGGTACCTTGCCTGTGCAAAGTGGCTCCAATGACAGACAAGTATCACATCGAGGATGTGCATCGCGCCGGTGGCATCTACGGCATCCTCGGCGAACTCAAACGGTCCGGGCTGCTGCACCTCGGTGTGCCGACTGTACACAGCAGGACGCTGGATGAAGCCATCATGCACTGGGACGTCATGCATCATTCTCGCGACCTCAAGGTTTACGAATACTTTCGCGCTTCACCCGGCGGAGTTCCGACCCAGACAGCGTTCTCGCAGAATCGTCGTTACCCGGAACTCGATCTTGACCGGACGCGAGGCTGTATTCGCGACAAGTCCAACGCCTACTCGAAAGAGGGTGGCCTGGCGGTGCTCTTCGGCAACATCGCGCTGGATGGTTGTATCGTAAAAACAGCCGGTGTTGATGAAAGCATCTGGACATTCAGCGGCAAGGCGCGGGTTTTTGAAAGCCAGGATGCCGCGGTGCAAGCCATTCTCGCGGACCAGATCGTTGCCGGCGAGGTCGTGGTTATTCGATATGAAGGCCCGAAAGGCGGCCCCGGCATGCAGGAGATGCTTTATCCGACCTCATATCTCAAGTCCAAGGGCCTGGGCAAGGCCTGCGCACTACTCACCGACGGACGCTTCTCGGGCGGCACCTCAGGCTTATCCATCGGT
>NZ_FLQY01000301.1 GCF_900089945.1 Candidatus Propionivibrio aalborgensis
GCAGCTTTAGCGTGGCACCCACTGCCAGGGTAGTCACGATCACCAAACCGATCGCGAGGAGACTGATCGGGCGAATATTAGCTTTGAAGTCGCTCCACGAAGTCAACAGCGCCGTCTGGTACAGGATGGGTGGCAGGACCACGACCAGAATCAACTGCGGATTGAATGGGAACTGCGGCAGCTTGGGCAGGAACCCCAGCAGGAGTCCGCCGACAACCAGCGCGATCGGGTACGGAAACTTGAAGTGCCGGGCCAGCCATCCCAGAGCGACCGAGCTGATCAGCAGCAATATGACGAGTTTGAGTAAGAGCATGGTTGTACGATGAACGATCTTCTTCTTGGTAAAAATTCTGGCCGGTACGAGCTTTGTGGACACTGCGTTCGAGGTCGACCGGCCTGCGGCGCGAGAATCATAGCCGAATACTGCTATCGCCGCGTGACCCGATGGTGCGGACCAACACCGATGCCGCCATGACCGGATGCTAGAATTGCCCTTCGTCGAAAGCGGAGTCTCATGGCATGAACTTCCCACCCCCCGCACATGAAGCCAAGATTGTCGCACCAGGCAATCTGGCGGCTCGGCTGTCGCAACTACCACGCCCGCTGGTTTTCACCAACGGTTGCTTCGACATCCTGCATCGCGGCCACGTTACGTTGCTTTCCCAGGCACGCGCGCTGGGTAAATCGATGCTGGTGGCCGTCAATTCGGATGCCTCGGTCAAGCGCTTGGGCAAGGGCGGTGACCGACCGGTCAACGTGCTGGCCGACCGGCTGGCAGTGATGGCTGCGCTGGAATGCGTTTCGCTGGTCACCTGGTTCGACGAAGATACCCCCATCGCTCGCATTCTCGAGTGCCGCCCCGATGTGCTGGTCAAAGGCGGCGACTGGCCGGTGGAAAAGATCGTCGGCAACCGGGAAGTAACCGGCTGGGGAGGCCGGGTGGTATCAATCCCGTTCATACATCAGAAATCGACGACGGCTTTGCTGGAGAAGATCCGCAGCCTGTGATCGCACGACGCTTGTCGAGACAGAAATCCGGGCAACACACCGAGCGGGCTCTGCGACAAAAGAAAGGCTCCCAACGGGAGCCTTCTTTAATCGGCGGTGTTTCAGATATGCTCGACCTGCAAATCGATGCTCTTTCCTCCCACGGTCACATGATAATTCCTGACCTGATTTGCGCCGAGCGGACTGGCTCCGAATGAGGCTGAAGGAGCCGACGTAGCTCTTGGGGCTGGGGCTTGGGCTTGGGCTGGTGCTGCAGCCGGCGGGGGAGCAGCAGCTGCCGGAGCAGCAACGACTTTGTTCGGGTCTTTCTTCGGCACTGAAACCTTGAAATCACCCTTGAGGAAATCGAGTCCTTTGTTGCCGCCCTTGGTGGCAAACGCGCCGACGATGAAGATGTTCTCATCGGTTACGGGCAGCTTGTTTTCTTCGAGGATCTTCTTCGCTTTCGGAATGCCGGGTTCGAGACCCTTGATCGGGTCGCCCGTGAACACCGGTTTCTTCATCTGTTCGGCAGCGATCTTGACGATCTCCGGGTCCGGTGCAACCGGCGTTTTGCCATAGTAACCGAGCACCATGTTGCCATAGCCATCGGTCATCTTCTTCCACGGCCCCATCATCACGTTGGCGTAGGCTTGCTGGAAGTAGAACTGTGAAACCGGTGTCACTGACGTAGCGAAGCCGCCGCGCGCGACGCATTCCGCCATGGCCTTGATCACTTGCGGAAATTTGTGGAAGGTCTTGTTCTCGCGCATCATCAGCGTATTGGCGGTGAGCGCGCCACCCGGCATCGGACTGAAAATTACATCGGTATCGATGCCAAGGGCTTCCGGCGGAAACTCGTAATCCTTCAAGCACTCCTTGGTGACGCTGTTGGCCTCCATGATCTTCTCGACGTCGATGTCGAGGTCATACTCTGTGCCCTTGAGCGCGTGCCACAGAGAAAACAGATCGGGCTGAGCAGTGCCGCCGCTGAGCGGTGCGCGGCCCACACAGACGCCGTCGCAGCCTCCTTCGATGGCAGCAATGTACTGGGCGATTCCGGTGCCACAGGTTTCATGCGTGTGCATGCGCAGTTCAACCTTGTCGCCGACCAGTTTGCGCGCGGCCTTGAATGTTTCATGAACCTTGCGCGGGTTGGACGTGCCGGAAGCATCCTTGAAACACACGCTGGAAAACGGGACGCCGGCATCGAGAATCTGGCGCAGGGTATCGACATAAAACTTGGCGTCATGGGCGCCCGAGCAACCGAGGGGCAGCTCCATCATGGCGACCACAACTTCGTGCTCAAGGCCGGCATCGGTAATGCATTGACCGGAATAGATGAGGTTGTTGACGTCGTTCAACGCGTCAAAGTTACGGATGCGCGTCATGCCGTGTTTCTTGAACATCTTGGCGTGCAGATCGATCATGTCGGCCGGCTGCTGTTCCAGTGCGACGACGTTGATTCCGCGCGCCAGAGTTTGCAGGCGGATATCCGGCCCAACAGCCTTGCGGAAGGTGTCCATCATGTCGAAGGCGGATTCTCCGCAGTACAGAAATGGCGTCTGGAACCGGGCGCCGCCACCTGCCTCGAAATGCGTGATGCCCGCCGCAACGCCCGCTTCAACTGCCGGGATGAAGTCCTTGGTAAATGCGCGGGCACCAAAGACGGATTGGAATCCGTCACGGAAACTGGTGTCTTGAAACAGGATTTTCTTGGTCATGACATACCTACCTTATTGGTCAAATGGTTCGACAGTAAACTTGCGCGCCATGCGAGCAAACAATTCGATTTCAGCCGCTCGGCTCACTACATCATTGACCATAGTGTTCCGGTCAACGCAATTCTAAGCTATTACATCTTAAAGGAAACCACTCGTCAAAATACCTGAACTGATCGAATGAACATCGACCAGCGCCCACTCCAGAATTGAGGGAAGCGCCATCGACGCCTTACAAACGCTGCTCCACCCAGGCGGCCACCGAAGCCAGCGCAGTTGGCAGTTTGCCCGGATCGTTACCGCCAGCCTGCGCCATGTCGGGCCGGCCGCCGCCCTTGCCACCCACCTGCCGGGCAACCATGTTGACCAGTTCGCCAGCCTTGACCCTGGCGGTCAGATCGGAGGTCACACCGGCGATCAGCGTTACCTTCCCGTCCACCGTCGAAGCCAGAACCACGGCAGCGCTCTTGAGCTTGTCGCGCAGTTTGTCCATCGTTTCGCGCAACGCGTTGATGTCCGCACCCTCCAGAGTCACCGCGAGCACCTTAGACCCCTTCACTTCTATCGCCTGGCCAAC
This sequence comes from Candidatus Propionivibrio aalborgensis, assembly GCF_900089945.1. GTDB lineage: Bacteria > Pseudomonadota > Gammaproteobacteria > Burkholderiales > Rhodocyclaceae > Propionivibrio > Propionivibrio aalborgensis. The sequence goes on from NZ_FLQY01000301.1 coordinate 3,286, forward strand.
CAGATCATCGCCTTGCGCAGTCGCCAGTTTACTCTTCAGCGCCGACAACTCGCGTTCAAGGCGGCGAATCTGATCGAGCATCGCGTTGACACGCTCGGGAACCTCGCCGGGCTGTACCTTGAGCGTTCCGGCCACGCCACCCAGCGTGGTTTCCATACCCTGCATGTAGGCCAGGGCGTTGTCGCCGGTCACCGCTTCGACACGGCGCACGCCAGCGGCGACGCCGCCTTCGGCCGCGATGCTGAACAGCCCGATATCGCCCGTGCGCCGCACATGTGTGCCGCCGCACAATTCGCGCGACGAACCAATGTCGATGACGCGCACTTCGTCGCCGTACTTCTCGCCGAAGAGCATCACCGCTCCGAGCTTCTGTGCCTCGGCAATTGGCAGCACGCGGCATTGGCAATCGGCATTGTCCAGTATTTCAGCGTTGACGATGTTCTCGACGCGGCGGATTTCCGCGTCACTCATCGGCTGGTTGTGCACGAAGTCGAAGCGCGTCTTGTCCGGGTCGACCTGCGAACCTTTCTGCTGTACATGTTCCCCGAGCACTTCGCGCAGCGCCTTGTGCATGAGGTGGGTTGCCGAGTGATTGCGCATCGTGCGGCTGCGCGCCAGCAGATCAACCCTGGCGGTGACTGCATCGCCAACCTTCAGCGTTCCGGTCTTGAGCACGCCCTGATGGCCAAAGACGGTGGCCTGAATCTTCTGCGTATCATCGACGGCGAAAATCCCCTGCGTTGACTGAATGACGCCGCGGTCGCCGACCTGGCCGCCTGATTCGGCGTAGAACGGCGTTTCGTCGAGCACGACCACGCCGTGATCGCCTTCCTTCAATTCCCTGGCCGGGCTGCCTTCCTTGTAAAGCGCCAGTACCTTGCCCTTGAAATCAAGCGTGTCGTAACCGTGAAAGGTCGTCGACGGCCCTGCATATTCAAGCGTCGCCGCCATCTGGAATTTTCCGGCGGCGCGCGCCTGTTCCTTTTGTCGGTTCATTGCCCGCTCGAAACCTGCGCTATCAACGCTCACGCCGCGCTCGCGGCAGATGTCGGCGGTCAGGTCGAGCGGGAAGCCGAAAGTGTCGTGCAGCTTGAACGCCGTTTCTCCATTGAAAATCCCTTGGCCACCCATCGCCGCAAGTTCGCCTTCGAGAATCGCCATGCCGTGTTCGATGGTCGTGAAGAAGCGCTCCTCTTCCTGACGCAACACGTCGGTGATGCGCTTCTCGCCCGACACCAGTTCGGGGTACGCGCTGCCCATCTCGGCAACGAGATCCGGCACCATGCGATGGAAGAAGGCCGCCCGCGCACCGAGCTTGTAGCCATGGCGAATGGCGCGCCGGATAATGCGGCGCAGGACGTAGCCACGGCCCTCGTTGCCGGGGATGACGCCATCGGCGAGCAGGAATGAACACGCGCGAATGTGGTCGGCCAGTACGCGCAACGACGGGCTGTCCATTTTCTCGCCACTCGTCTCACGAGCGGCGGCCGCAATCAGGCTTTGGAAAAGGTCGATGTCGTAGTTGCTGTGCACGTGCTGCAACACGGCGGCGATACGCTCCAGCCCCATGCCGGTGTCAACCGAGGGTTTGGGCAGGAGATGCATGACGCCGTTCTCGTCGCGATTGAACTGCATGAAGACGTTATTCCAGATCTCGATGTAACGGTCGCCGTCTTCATCGGGCGATCCCGGCGGACCGCCTGGAATATGCTCGCCGTGGTCGTAGAAAATCTCTGTGCAGGGGCCGCAGGGGCCGGTGTCGCCCATCATCCAGAAGTTGTCCGAAGCGTAGCGCGCCCCCTTGTTGTCGCCGATGCGAACAATGCGCTCTGCCGGGATGCCGATCACCGTGTTCCAGATTTCGTAAGCCTCATCGTCCTCGGCATATACCGAGACCCACAATCGCTCCTTTGGCAGTTGGTAGACATCGACCAGCAATTCCCAGGCGTACTTGATGGCATCGAGCTTGAAGTAGTCGCCGAACGAGAAATTGCCGAGCATCTCGAAGAAGGTGTGATGGCGCGCGGTGTAGCCAACGTTTTCAAGATCGTTATGCTTGCCGCCGGCCCGAACGCACTTCTGCGAAGTTGTTGCGCGATCGTAGGGCCGCTTGTCGAAGCCCAGGAATACATCCTTGAACTGGTTCATCCCGGCATTGGTAAACAGCAGGGTCGGATCCTCATGCGGAACGAGCGAACTGGATGCCACGATCTGGTGGCCTTTGGACTCAAAGAACTTGAGAAATTTATCGCGTATTTCGGCGCTTTTCATCGGAAATTGTCCCTGAACGGGCAGGTTTCAAAGGGCTTCGATTTTAGCACCGATCGGGTGGGGGCAGACCGCGGGTTGCTGCTGGTGCTTGGTGGTGTAATGGGAGTCCCGACGTCGGCCAACGCACAGCGTCGGTTAATATTGGCGCCTCATCTCACCAACACCACACCATTCGGATGACTGAAAGTCAATTCTTGGCGGCGACGTGGACGCTCCTGTTCTGGCTGACCCAGCTTGCCTTCATGTCGCGTGCGCTTTTGCGGCGTCATAGGGACCCCGCGTCGAGGTTTGCATGGGCAGTCGTCATCGCCGTACTTCCGGTTCTTGGAATCCTGGCCTACCTTCTCCTGGGCGAAACCAACATCGGCCGTCGCCGCGTGTCCATTGTGCGCAAAGTTCTGGCGCAGCTACCTGATATGACCGCAGTTGCGGATTCCAGCGCAGAGACTATTCAACCAGACATTCCGACGAGCTACGCCCATCTCTTTCAGGTTGGGCACTCGGTGAATGGCTTTCAGCCGGTGGGAGGCAATCAGGCCCGACTGATGCCGGACTCCAACTCGACCATCGAATCCATGGTCGCTGATATCGATGCCGCCACAGAGCATGTCCACCTGATCTTCTACATCTGGCTTCCGGACAATAACGGGCTGAAGATCGTCGGGGCGCTCAAGCGGGCTGCGACACGCGGGGTCGCTTGTCGAGCAATGGCGGACGGTCTCGGATCCCGCACGATGATTGCCTCGAAGCACTGGCGCGATATGCGCGACGCTGGTGTCCGCGTCGCCACGGCGCTACCGATCGGCAACCCTTTACTGCGCATGTTGCGCGGGCGCATTGATCTGCGCAATCATCGAAAGATCGTGGTCATCGACAGCCGCATCACCTATTGCGGCAGCCAGAACTGTGCCGACCCCGAATTCCACGTCAAGGCAAAATACGCCCCGTGGGTTGATGCCATGATTCGTTTCGTCGGTCCGATTGCCTGGCAAAACCAGCATCTGTTCGTCAGTGACTGGATGGCACAGGTGGACGAAGACATCGTCGGCTATCTGCGGCAAGCACTGCCCCATGGCCAACCCGGACTCACGGCACAGGTCATCGGCACCGGGCCAACCGCCCGTTATTCCGCGATGCCGGAAGTGTTCGAATCCCTGATGTTTGCCGCCCGGCGGGAGCTCTTCATTACAACGCCCTATTACGTGCCTGACGAAGCGATGCAGGCCGCCCTGTGTGCGAGCGCCCGGCGCGGCGTTGCGACCACGGTCATATTCCCTGCGCGCAATGACTCATGGATCGTCGGAGCGGCAAGTCGAAGTTACTATGCCGACCTGCTCGCTGCCGGCGTCCGCATTTTCGAATACCAGGGCGGCCTGTTGCACACGAAGTCATTGACCCTGGATGGAGAGATCACCCTGATCGGCTCCGCCAACATGGATCGCCGCAGTTTCGAGCTGAATTACGAGAACAACATCCTGTTCCATGACCCGGTATTGACCGCCGAGCTGCGCCAGCGTCAAGACGCCTATCTGGCGAGATCCCACCCGATGACGTCCGAGATGGTGGCCAGATGGCCCATTGGCCGGCGACTGTTTAACAATACCGTCGCTATGCTTGGCCCGGTTTTGTAGGTGGGTGAAGTTTTTTTGCCTCGGCCGGCCTGGTTCGATCGCGCTACTCAACCGGCTCGATCTGCCACGATGACTTAGTTGCCCTTGCTGGCCGGTTGGTCCGGGGCCAGGTGCTCCCACAGGCATCCTGAATTCACTTGAGGCTCATTGCTCAGGCCTTGGCACGATCTGCCACAGACCAGGCATTCACCTTCGCAGCTTTCGGCAATAACGACGACGCGGAGTTCAGTGTCGACATTCCGCGGGCCATCCCAGTAACTGCATGTGGCGCAAACTTTAACTTCGGCTGGAACTATCAGTTTTTTGCTCATGATCAGTCGCTCGCAGAATTTGATTGCAATCAGAGTATTTCTATTCCCATTGGTTCCATTGAGGGATATTTTCAATCGATGGCTATAATTCTGTTTTTTTCAGCAATAAGGTTGGAAAACATGGATATCCAGCAGTACATGCACGATGTCGGCCGCCATGGGCGCGAGGCATCGCGTGCAATCGCCCGGGCCGACAGCAAGGTCAAGAACGAGGCCTTGCGCACCATCGCCGCCGCCATCCGGCGCGAATCCGCCGCGCTGATCGCCGCCAATCAGGACGATCTGGCGGCCGCACGTGCGGCTGGCCTGGACTCGGCCCTGCTGGACCGCCTGACACTCCCTGCGGAGGGGGTCAGCAACATGGCCGATGGCGTCGAGCAGATCGCCATGCTACCCGACCCGGTTGGCGAAATCAGTGATCTCAAATTCCGCCCGAGCGGCATTCAGGTCGGCAGGATGCGCGTCCCGCTTGGCGTCATCGGCATCATTTACGAGGCGCGCCCCAACGTTACGGCCGATGCCGCTGCGCTGTGCCTGAAATCGGGCAACGCCGCCATCCTGCGTGGCGGTTCCGAGGCCATTCGCAGCAATCGCGCCATCGCTGCGCTGGTGCAGGAGGGCCTGGCGGCGGCTGGGCTGCCGGCCAACACTGTGCAGGTGATCGATACCACCGACCGTGCTGCGGTCGGCTATCTGATCACGATGCGCGAATACGTCGATGTGATCGTGCCGCGTGGTGGCAAGGGACTGATTTCGCGCCTGCTTGCCGAGTCGCGAGTGCCGATGATCCAGCACCTGGACGGCAACTGCCATGTGTATATCGACGATGATGCCAATGCCGACATGGCGTTGCGAATCGTCGAGAATTCGAAGACGCAGCGCTACGGCACCTGCAACACCGCCGAGTCGCTGCTCGTCGCGCGCTCAGTCGCTGTCCGCCTGTTGCCGCCGATTGCCGCCATGCTGGCCGGCAAAGGCGTCGAGCTGCGCGGCTGCACCGAAACGCAGGCGCTGGTGAGCGATGCCAGAGCGGCGAGCGAGGAGGATTACGCCACTGAATTTCTGGCACCGATACTCTCGGTCAAGGTGGTTGCCGGCCTGGACGAGGCCATCGAGCACATCAATCGCTACGGATCGCATCACACCGAAACCATCGTCAGCGAGAACTACGGCCGGGCCATGCGTTTCCTGCGCGAGGTCGATTCTTCGTCAGTCATGGTCAACGCATCGACGCGTTTTGCCGACGGGTTCGAATACGGGCTGGGCGCCGAAATCGGCATCTCGACCGACAAGATCCACGCGCGCGGCCCGGTCGGCCTCGAAGGCTTGACCAGCCAGAAGTGGATCGTGCTCGGCAACGGACAGACTCGCGGTTGAAGGCAGGTGCGACACATGCGCCAGAATATCCCTGAGAGTTATCAGGCCATCGTTGCCGCACCCGGCTTCTGCCTCGGGATACGTTGCGATGATGCGGAGATTCACCGGATCGCTTTCCTCGAAGCAGGTCCGGAACTCGCGCCGACAAATGCACTTGCCATGGAAGCTGCACGTCAGTTGCGCGCCTTTCTGGCTGATGCCGACTTCAGGTTCAGTTTGCCATTGCGCGCATCCGGAACCGCCTTTCAGCGCCGCGTTTGGGAACAGATTGCTGCCATTCCGGGCCATCAGACACGCACCTACGGCGAGCTGGCCAAAGCCCTGCGCAACGCACCGCGGGCAGTTGGCCAGGCCTGCGGCGCCAACCCCTTCCCGCTGGTCGTCCCCTGCCATCGCGTCATCGCCACAGGTGGCGGACTGGGCGGATTTGCCCGGCAGCGCGGCGGGTTTCTGCTCGACGTAAAGCGCTGGTTGCTGGCGCATGAAGGTCACTGAAGTCAATCACGCGGATCGCGCAGAAATCGACGCTTTCTGCGATACCCTGTGGCTGGAGGATGGCCTGGCCAAGGCCTCGCTGTCCAGCTATCGCAGCGACCTCGTGCACTTGTCGAACTGGCTGAACGAACAGAAACTCGCTTCGCTCTGCGAGGTCGACGCGCTGGCCCTGATGAACTTCATTGCCGTGCTCTCGAAAACGCTGCGTGCCTCATCACAGGCGCGCTACATTTCGACCTTCCGGCGCTTTTACAGACACCTGCTGGCGCGCGGACGAATCAGCGCCGACCCGACGCTGAGGATCGCCATGCCGATCAAGCCATCGCGCTTGCCCATGGTCCTTTCCGAAGCGCAGGTTGAAGAGCTGCTGGCCGCACCGCAGACCAACACGACGCTTGGCCAGCGCGACCGCGCGATGCTCGAAACACTCTATGCCACGGGCTTGCGCGTATCGGAACTGGTCGGACTCAAAGTGCACGAAGTGAGCTTCGACATGGGCGTGGTTCGCGTTTTCGGCAAGGGCAGCAAGGAGCGCCTGGTCCCGCTTGGCGAAGTAGCCATCGACTGGATGCGTCGCTATCTGGCCGAAGCCCGCCCGGCACTGCTCGACAGGCGGCAGAGCAATGATCTCTTTGTGACGGCCCGCGGTGCGGCGATGACGCGGCAGGCGTTCTGGCAAATGATCAAGCGCTACGCCGAGCGGGCCGGAATGGATCCCGGTCGGCTTTCGCCGCATGTCATGCGCCACGCATTTGCCACGCATCTGCTCAATCACGGTGCCGACTTGCGGGTCGTGCAACTGCTTCTCGGCCATTCGGATATCTCGACCACCCAGATTTACACGCACATTGCCCGCGAACGGCTGAAATCGTTGCACGCAGCCCATCATCCGCGCGGCTAGCAATCTGGACGAGCGGCGATGTAGCCGAAACGACCAGCTTGTCATACACTGCCAGGCATGGAACCTCGCCACAACAAGCGATTGACCATCCCATTGCTCGTCACCCTGCTGCTGCTTTCATTGTGGGTGACTGGTAGCGTGTGGTTGTTCTCGGAAAGGCAAAGGGTCATTGAAGCGCGCGAAACCGATCTCGCCACGCTGACCATCGCCGTCGAGGAGCAAACGCTTCGGCTTTTCGAGCTCACCGAGATATCCGTTCAGTCGATAGCCAACTGGGTTGAAGCACACCCGAAGGCTCATCCGGCGCAAACCCCGTCATTCAACAAACTCGTTTCCGAATTGCGCCGGGTTGCAAACGGTGCGCTTGATTTCAGGATCATCGACGCTATTGACGGAAAGAAGGCTGCGGCGGCTTCTCAACCGATGACGAAAGCGGCGAATGCAGTGACGAATGACCGGGCCATTTGCATGCAATCGGGCCCACCGACACGTGGATTGCAGATTGGTGACCCGGTGCGCAGCCCAGTGAACAATCAGTGGGTCGTACCGGTGACCTTGCCCCTGCCCAGAGCGGACGGGACCTTGTCCATCGTTTGCGCCATTCTGGAGCTGGACTGGGTTACCCAGCGTTTCGAGTTGCAGCGGGTCAAACCGAACGGCTCGATCACGATCATCAAGGACAACGGGGTTACCTTGTTCCGCTCGCCAACGATCGAGGGATCAATCGGCAGATCCTTTGCCGGCAGCCCTGAGTTCACTGACCATCTGAATACCCCCGGCCGTGGTCAATATCGCATCAAAGGCGCCTTCGACGGTGTGAGCCGTCTGATCAGTCACGCCCACCTCGCCCGCTATCCGTTGATCATCGCCGTGACGGCGAGCATCGACGACGCGCTGCTGGCCTGGCGCACCGAGCTGATCAAGAGCATCGCATTCATCCTGTTCATCACTGTTGCGGCCGTACTGGCAACCCGGCGCTACCTTTACATCGACAACGAGTCACGAACGCGCCTGTTCAAAAGCGAGCGCCGGTTTCGCTCGCTCTTGGAACGCGCGCCGGATCCCACCTGGATCGTCGATGGCAGTCGCATCGTTGAATGCAATGACGCCGCCATTGAAGTGCTTGGCTACTCCAGTCGCGAAGATCTGTTGAAGCTTCACCCATCAAAGCTCTCACCACCCAATCAACCCGACGGTGAAAACTCCAGGGCCAAGGCCCGACGCATGACGGCGATCGCCAAGAAACAGGGGTTGCATCGTTTCGAGTGGATTCTCAGCAAGGCCGACGCTTCGGAATTTGTTGCCGAGATGACGTTCTCCGTCGTCGACATTGAGGACAGGGAGAACATCTACTGTGTCTGTCGCGACATTACCGAGCGCAAGCGCGTTGAGAGTCTGGCGGAAAGGGAGCGTGTCCGTCTGCGGACAATCCTGGAAACCGCCAGCGACGGCATCCACATTCTGGATAGCGAAGG
>NZ_FLQY01000302.1 GCF_900089945.1 Candidatus Propionivibrio aalborgensis
CGCCTTGCTGGCGCTGCCGTAGTGCCCTGTGTGACCCGCATACTGCCCGGCGGCGAAGGGTACCTGGTGGAATTTGGCGATGCCTGGGATAACTTTCCGACTGAGGACGTGGAAGCCGACACCCGGCGCATGAACGAATGGATCGAGTGCGCGGTGCGTACCATGCCGGAACAGTATTACTGGGTTCATCGGCGCTTCAAAACGCGCCCGCCGGGCGAGAGGCGTCCTTACTAGCGGACGGTTCCGGGGCTGCACTTCACGCCAGACTCATTCCGCACCGGATTTCTCCGACAACACCGGCGAAGTCGGGTTGATCCGATTCTTCTCTATCGAACGTTTCTCGATGCTTCGCCACAACCACTTGGCGTATGGTGTCAACCGCGGAATATCCAGATACTGCTTGAAGAACCATAGCCGGTCACTAGCACTCCAGCACGAAGAGAAGCGGCTAAGCGAATACAGGTCACGCATGGCACACAATGTCTTCAATGGACGCCAGCGTGACTTTTCAAGGTCGATGACGCGCGCGTCCACGGTGCCGTCTTCATTCAAACGAACAAACACATGCTTGGGGAAGAAACAGCTATGGCGGATGCCATGAGCATGCATATCCTGCAATAGCGTGGCGACGGCCTTGAGGATGTTCCGACGCATCTGGCGGTTGGGAGCGCCTTCCTTGAGCCAGGCCTGAACCCTGTCCTCCATCGAAATGAAGCCGGTCAACTCCTCGGTTATCAGAATTGCACGCTGATCTTTGCCGATCATCCGCGAAGCAAAGTAAACAGGCTCCAACGTGGGAATTCCCTTGCTTCGATAATTAATGATGCGTTTGAACTCGCGAAGAAAGGTGGGGATTCCGCGTACTGGATGCGTCAATGAAGGCGTACCGTGATTCTCTTGGCGCTTAAGGAAGATGGCACTACTGCCACCGTCGGGCAACTCAAGCTCACAGCGTGAAACACCGCTCCAACCGCCGCGTCGTTGATTGGGCTCCTCAAACCACTTTGCTTCAAGCTTCCACAGCGAATCGAAGTCGGCCAGGCCGTTATACGCCAGAATGGGTTGCCAGCGC
>NZ_FLQY01000303.1 GCF_900089945.1 Candidatus Propionivibrio aalborgensis
GCAGAAGCTGGGTGAAAAGATGTACGCCAAACAGCAAGCCGAATCCGGAGCAACCGAGGGTGCTACTGCTGGCGGACCCGATTCTGGTGGAACCAAGAAAGATGACGGCGATGTTGTTGACGCTGAGTTCACCGAAGTCAATGACAAGAAGTAAGCATCAGTCGTAGCGGGCAAGGGGCGTATAATCGCGCCTCGCCCAATCGCCCTCCCCTTAACGGTGCCCAGAACACATGGCAAAACGCGACTTATACGACATTCTTGGCGTCAACCGAGACGCCTCCGCAGAAGATATCAAGAAGGCCTACCGCAAGCTGGCCATGAAACACCACCCGGACCGCAATCCGGACAACGCGAAATCCGAAGGTCACTTCAAGGAAGCCAAGGAAGCCTACGAAATTCTTTCCGATGGTCACAAACGTGCGGCTTATGATCAATACGGTCATGCCGGCATTGATCCGCAGGCGGGCATGGGTGGCGGTTTCGGCGGGGCCGGAGCGGGTGGTTTTTCAGATGCATTCGGTGGGATTTTTGATGAGATATTCGGTGGTGGCGGACGCGGTGGCGGGCGTTCCAATATCTATCGTGGGGCGGACCTGCGTTACAACCTCGAAGTCACACTTGAACAGGCCGCATTCGGTACCGAAACCAAGATCCGCATTCCGACAATGGAAGTCTGCGAACCCTGTAATGGCACGGGTGCCAAAGCGGGTACGCAACCAAAAACCTGCCCGACCTGCCAGGGTAGCGGCCAAGTGCGCCTGCAACAGGGTTTCTTCTCAATCCAGCAGACTTGCCCCAAGTGCCATGGTACCGGTCGATTCATAGCCGATCCTTGTGCTTCCTGTCATGGTGCCGGGCGCAACAAACAACACAAAACATTGGCTGTGAAGATCCCGTCAGGAGTCGATGAAGGTGATCGCATTCGTCTCTCCGGCGAAGGCGAGCATGGCGTCAACGGCGGCCCGCCCGGCGACCTGTACGTGCAGATTCACCTCAAGCCACATGCCGTATTTCAACGAGAACAGAATGATCTGCATTGCGAAATGCCCATCAGCTTTACTACCGCAGCGCTTGGTGGCGAAATTGAAATACCGACACTCGACGCCGTGGCCAAGATCAAGATTCCCCATGAAACACAATCCGGAAAGACCTTCCGATTGCGCGGCAAAGGCATCAAGGGAGTACGCAGCCACAGCCATGGTGACCTGCTTTGCCATGTCGTTGTCGAAACCCCGGTACACCTCACGGATCGCCAGAAGGAATTGCTACGCGAGCTTGAAGAGTCCAGCCGAGAGAATGCTGGCCACCACAATCCGCGGGCCAAATCCTGGATGGATCGTGTTCGCGAGTTCTTCGCCGCCAGCTAAGTAGCACAAGTTCGGAAGCACCTGAGCCAGCCGCCACATTGTTGGTGGCTGGCTTCTTTAAGCCATCCCAATACGCCTGCATCGCTCTTCCTTGTAAGACATACGTCAGTATTCCAAGTCATTCTCTCCTGAGATTGCGACGAATTCATATTCAATTGCAGATCGCACACATAAGGAGAGACAACATGAAGCTACTACACCGAATAGTACTGCTAGGCCTCATTGGCTGGTTTAGCTGCGTTGGCGCTACCGAGGTCGGCGTTACCGACACCAAGATTTTGATTGGCATGACTTCGCCATTGTCCGGTCCGAATGGTGCCTATGGGACTGACATGAAGGAAGTCATCAGCGCCTACTTCAAGCAGGTCAATGATGCTGGCGGCGTCAATGGCCGCAAACTCGAACTGATTGCCATGGATGATGGCTACGAGACCGACCGTGCGGTGGCCAACACCAAGACGTTGATCAATGACAAGAAGGTTTTTGCTTTGGTCGCCTCCTATGGCTCGAGCCCGACAACAGCCGCCATGAACGACGCCTTCGGCCCCGCTAAAGTGCCACTGATCGGCACAATCTCTGGCGCCGATACACTTCGCCAGTCCCCCAAAGACAAGCCGAACAACCGCTACATGTTCAACGTTCGCGCCAGTTACGCGAATGAAACCGAAGCCATCGTCAATCAGTTGGTTGGACTCGGGATGAAAAACATTGCCGTCTTCTATCAGAACGACGGGTTTGGGAAGTCTGGTCTTGACGGCGTGATTGCTGCGATGAAAAAGCACAATCAGACCCCCAGCACGGTCGCCACCGTCGAACGCAACTCTCTCGACGTAAGCCAGGCAGTTCAAACGATCATAAAGTCCAATCCACAAGCAGTTGTCATGGTCACATTGTACAAACCGACAGCAGAATTCGCTCGCCAAATGCGTAAAGCCGACCAACACCCGCAATTGATGACGCTTTCACCGGTTGGCGCCGATCTGCTGGTCAAGGAACTCGGCGACCATGCGCGAGGAATCGGCATTTCCCAAGTCATGCCCTACCCATGGAATGACACGATTCCGATGGTGCGCGACTATCAGAAACTCCTTGGCAAACAGGCTGCATTCTCGTACTACGGTATTGAAGCATACGCGACGGCCAAGTTGATGGTTGAAGCAATTCGCCTGACGGGCAAGGACCTTACTCGCGAAAGACTTGTCAGCACCTTGGAAGGAATGCAAAATTTCGACCTCGGCGGGTATCGCGTAAGCTATTCGCCAAATGATCGGCTCGGATCGCGCTTTGTCGACTTGACTGTGATCGGCAACGGAGGCCGTGTTCTTCGCTGATCGAAATCCCTGCTTTAGTTGTTTAGTTGTTT
>NZ_FLQY01000304.1 GCF_900089945.1 Candidatus Propionivibrio aalborgensis
TTGTGTTCGGGCGCGATGTTCTCGGCGACGAAATCGCCGAACGGCTCAAGCAGGCCGCTCGTGGCGGAGTCAGGGTCCGGCTGCTGATCGACGGCATCGGCATCTATCTGGGCGGCTACCCGGATTTGGACGGCTTCGCGCAGGCAGGTGTGGAAGTGGTTCGGTTCGTTCCGCCGTTGCGCTCGCCCAAACGCGGACGTACCAATCTGCGCAACCACCGCAAGATGGTCATCGCGGATGGCATGCACTTGTGGTGCGGCGGAAGAAATCTTGCAGCCGAGTATTTCGAAGGCGATCCTCGTCCGATTCTTGGCCGTAAGCCGTGGGTTGATTTGAGCTTTGATCTGCACGGAGAGCTCGCCAGACAAGCCCAGTCCCAGTTCGAACAGGATTGGGCTTTTGCGACAGAACGCCCGGCGCCGGAGGTGGCTGTTTCTGCGACACCGTCACCCGTTTCCGGAGCGATGGCCCAGTTGGTGGCGAGCGGTCCGGACCAGCCGGACGATACGCTGTTCACCCTGCTGGTCTCGGCCTGCTTTACCTCGCAGTGGCGAATCCTGGCAGTGACGCCGTACTTCGTACCCGACAAT
>NZ_FLQY01000305.1 GCF_900089945.1 Candidatus Propionivibrio aalborgensis
GTGAATCTGGTTTTGCCGGCCAGGTCCAATCACCGGTTGGCCGATTTTGTGCGGCATCGCCAGTTGCGGGATCTGGTTGCCGCCGGGGGCAAGGTCTGGCTGTTCCCGCGCATGATTCACGCCAAGCTCGTATTGATTGACGAAGAACTGGCCCTTGCCGGATCGGCCAATCTTGACGGGCGAAGTCTTTTCCTCAATTACGAGATGATGGTTGCCTTTTACGATCACAAGGCCGTTCACGACTTTTCGCAGTGGATCGAAGTGCGACGTCTGGAATCCGTTCCCTA
>NZ_FLQY01000306.1 GCF_900089945.1 Candidatus Propionivibrio aalborgensis
GTGGCCTGCGCCCTGCTCGCCAGCCTCAAGCTGATCGAGAACGGCGACGCCCGCCGCGAGCATCTACGCCGACTGACCGCGCAATTGCGTGACGGGCTGACCGACACCCGCTGGAAGCTGCTGCCCTCGCCGACGGCGATCCAGCCGGTAATCATCGGCGACAATTTCGAGGTGCTGCGGGTAGCCGATGCGCTGTATCAGCGCGGCTTGTGGGTTCCGGCGATCCGTCCTCCGACCGTTCCCAAGGGAAGCGCACGCCTGCGCGTTTCGTTGACGGCTGCCCATTCGCCGGCGCAGGTGACGGCGCTAATCGACGCGCTGCGCGATCTCGCGTAACACGCAGCCGTCATGAACAACTCGCCCCTGAAACCCGACCTCGCCCTGATTCACGGCTGGGGGCTCGGCCATACTGTCTGGCAACCGGTGTTGCCTTTGCTTTCCCGGCGCTTCAATGTGCATATCCTCGCGCTGCCGGGTTATGCCACACCTGAAGCGCACGCGAACAATCAACCCGCGCAAGACCTCATCCAAGACGCGACTTCTTTCATGCAAGCGGCCGAAGCGCTCGTCGACACCCTTCGCGAAAACTGCATCGTCTGCGGCTGGTCGCTGGGCGGCATGCTGGCGCTCCAGGCCGCCTTGCTGGCAGCGCAACGCCAAAAAGCACTTAAAGGGCTGATCCTCATCGGCAGCACCCCCAGCTTTACACAGCGCGCCGACTGGCCGCACGCCCAGCCGCCGACGCTGCTCGACGCCTTTAACAATGCGCTCGCGAAGGATCCCACAAATACCCTGCAGCGCTTCATCGCCCTGCTCAATCAAGGCGATACGCAAGCACGATCACTCGGCCGGGCTCTGTTCAAACAACTTCAGGCGACCTCATTGCCAGATACCGCAACGCTGCTCATCGGCCTCGGCTGGCTGCGCGACGTCGACCTGCGGCAGCAGGTCGCCGCCATCAAAATGTCGACGCTGCTGGTCCATGGCGAGCACGACGCATTGATGCCGCTTCCCGCCGCACGCTGGTTGCATGAACAACTGCCGGATTCGCGACTCGAAGTATTTGCTGGCGCTGCTCATGCTCCGTTTCTCAACGACCCGGAACGTTTTGCCACTCTGACTGGTGACTTCTTTCATGCTGCTGCCACCGATTAAGCAACGCGTCCGCGATTCGTTCGAACGTGCCGCCGCCACCTACGACCAGGCCGCGGTGGTTCAGCGCCAGGTCTGTGATCGTCTTCTGGACGAGTTTGCATCCTCAAACCGCCCTTTCACACACATCCTCGACGCCGGATGCGGTACCGGCTATGGCGCGCGCCTGCTGCGCGCACGCTGGCCCTCAGTGCACATTACGGGTGTCGATTTCGCACCGTCCATGCTCAGTATCGCGAATCGCGACACGGATGCCTGCTTTGCTGCCGACATCGAAAAGCTGCCTTTTGGCGATTCCAGTTTTGACCTGTGGTGGTCGAGCCTGACCATTCAATGGTGCGATACCGATCGCGTTTTTTCGGAAGCGGCACGAGTGCTCCGACCCAAGGGTCGGCTAGCGTTGAGCACGCTCGGCCCGGATACGTTCAGCGAATTGCGCCTGGCGTTTTCCACCGTTGATACGCATCGCCATACGCTACCCTTCAGCGAGCCGGACTCGATTTGCGATGCACTTGCCCGAGCTGGATTCGGCAATATCACCCTGCAGCGAAAGCTGCACACTGTTTACTACCCCGATCTGAAAACCCTGCTGCGCGCCGTCAAGGCCATTGGCGCACACAACGTCGGCGAAGGCGCACGCAGCGGGATGATGGGCCGTCACGCATGGCAAAAAGTCGAAGCAGCCTACGAACAACACCGCCAACCCGCCGGTCTCCCGGCGAGCTATGACGTCATTCTGGGTTATGCAAACAAATGAAGATCCATAACATACCCGCCTGGTTCGTTACCGGCACCGATACCGGCGTCGGCAAGACATTTGTCACCTGTGCGCTGCTCCTTGCGCTTCGCGCCAAGGGCATCAAGGCTGTAGGCATGAAGCCCATCTCAGCCGGAACCGACGCCGACGGCAAAAACGAAGATGTGGAGCAACTCCTGGCCGCATCCGGAGTCGACGCGCCCCGTGATCTCGTCAACCCCTACCTTTTCGCGCCGGCGATCGCTCCTCATATCGCAGCAGAAGAAGATGGGTGCAGCATCGACATCGGGCACATTGTTGCCTCATTCGAAGCTCTTCGCGGGATGGCCGATGCCG
>NZ_FLQY01000307.1 GCF_900089945.1 Candidatus Propionivibrio aalborgensis
GAAAAATTGAATACACCGGCGTCACGCGCACCAAGATCTTGACTCTGAACCACCTGCCCGGCCGAATTCAGAATATTCAGTTTAACTTTATCGGCCGCTGACGCCAGACTCACGCCCCCGTAGGCCGCGCCGCCAGTCAGCGCAAGCTGCGACCCAGGAACCAGTACGCTCTTCCCGAGCATTCCTGCCGCCTGCATCGATTGGCTGGTTGCTAGACCATCAGCCAACGACGTCATCGTCGTGTTGAGCTTTTCAATGCCTGAAACCGTGCTCATTTGCGCCAGTTGGCTGGTCATCTCCGCATTGTCCATAGGATTGAGCGGATCCTGGTTCTTCAACTGCGTAACCAGCAGCTTGAGAAAGCGATCCTGCGATGCTGCGCTAGTGGAAGTCTCAGCCGCCGTAGTACTGGCTCCTGCCGCATTGATCTTTGTAAAAGGGTCAATGACCGGCGATGTTGATTGTACGGTTGTCATGCGGATCTCCTTGGAAATTCAAGCTCACTGCCCAAGCGTCAACGTTTTGAGCAGTAACTGCTTTGCGGTATTCATCACTTCGGCATTGGTTTGGTACGAGCGCGAGGCAGAGATCATGTTGACCATTTCATC
>NZ_FLQY01000308.1 GCF_900089945.1 Candidatus Propionivibrio aalborgensis
TATCGGGTTCTTCGCCCGCCACCGTGGTGGCGATCGGCTCGATCCTGCTGCCGGCCATGGTCAGGGCGGGCTACCCGAAGAAGTTCGGCGTCGGCGTCATCGCCTCGTCGGGCGGGCTTGGCATCCTGATTCCGCCGTCGATCGTCATGGTGATGTATGCCGTTTCGACCAACAGTTCGATCGGCGCGCTGTTCATGGCGGGTGTGATCCCCGGTTTGATGCTGGCGCTGTTCCTCGGCTTCACCACCTGGTATGAGGCCAAGAAGGGCAACTATCCGCGCGAGCAGCCGCGTTCATGGGCGGAGCGCTGGGATGCTTTCCGCAAGGCGATCTGGGGCCTGCTGCTGATCGTGGTGGTGATGGGCGGCATCTACAGCGGCCTGTTCACCCCGACCGAGGCGGCGGCCATGAGCGCGGTGTACGCCTTCTTTATCGCCGTATTCGTCTATAAGGACATCGGCATGAAGGACGTGCCGAAGGTCCTGCTCAACTCGGCGAACATGAGCGCGATGCTGCTCTACATCATCACCAATGCGGTGTTGTTCTCCTTCATCCTGACCAACGAGCAGAT
>NZ_FLQY01000309.1 GCF_900089945.1 Candidatus Propionivibrio aalborgensis
CCAACGCGTCCTGGTCGAGGGTTTGTCGAAGAAGGACAAAACCGAGCTTGCTGGACGTACCGATAACAACCGCGTCGTTAACTTCACCGGCGATCCCCGGCTGGTACACCAATTTCTCGACCTGCGCATCATCTCGGTAGCGCCACATTCGCTGCGAGGCGAAATCGTGAGTTCGTGAGTTCCTGACCAAGATATCATCCCGGAAACATGAGCGCCAAAACCACAGCAAAACCCAGAGCCGTCGAACTGTTGCTCTCGCCCGTCAACAATACACACCTCGCCAATCTGTGCGGCGCGCTCGACGAGAATCTGCGCCAGATCGAAACCGCGCTCGATGTTTCCATCGCTCGCCGCGGCGAACGTTTCACACTGCGCGGCGAATCGATACAGACAGCGCGCGCTTCCGAAGCCCTGCAACGGTTTTACGCACTGGCCAAGGACACTCTTTCGGTCGACGAGATCCAGCTTGGACTGATCGAGCTGATCAATCGCCCGGCGCGCGGTGATGCGCTCTGCGGCGGCCTGTCGCCGGCGTTGATGACGCGCAAGACGGAGCTTCACGGACGCACGCCGCGCCAGGTCGAATACCTCAAGCATATTCAGGAACACGACATCACTTTTGGCACC
>NZ_FLQY01000310.1 GCF_900089945.1 Candidatus Propionivibrio aalborgensis
TGGCGCGCCTGACACGATTCGAACGTGCGACCCCTGCCTTCGGAGGGCAGTACTCTATCCAACTGAGCTACAGGCGCTAGGAGGGTGCGTAGCATAGCCCGTTTGTCTGGCCGCGTCCATGGCGCGGGCGATCGGGTTGACCTTGGATCTTGGGTTCCGCTATCCATGTGGCCTTCGGCGGCGTGCAGTTTCAAGCTGCTGACAGAGGAGTTCGGCACCGTCAAGCAGGCGCGGGGTGTGGCGCTGGATAAGATCCGGATGAATGAAGAACAGATTCTCGCGGACGACTGCCGTAATCGATGCCCATCGTTTCCAGTCATCCAGCCACTCAGGGCGGGATTCGCCCATACCGCTGGCAACAATGGCTTCGGGGTTTGCGGCGATGACTGCTTCAATGGTCACGGCCGGCGCCAGCGTTTCCAGTTGCTCAAAGACGTTTTCCCCGCCGCACAGACGAATGACGCTGGAAATAATCTGCTTGCCGCCTACCGTCATCAGCGGTTGCTTCCAGATCTGGTAGAAAGTTCGCACGGGCGGAAGCTTGCTGTAGCGCTGTTGCAATCGGGCAAAGCGTTCGCGGAAGCGCTTGGCGGCCGCATTCCCGATCTCGCTGGTGCCTGCCAGCGCACTAAAGCGTTCGATCTCCGACGGGACGTCATCGATGCGGTCGATTTGCGAAACATAGACCGGAAAACCAAGCGCACGCAGTTTGTCGAGGCTCGCCGGCACGTTTCCGCTGAGCCACGCAATGATCAGGTCGGGTTTCAACGCGACCACGCTCTCCAGGTCAAAACGATCGTAACTGCCGACACGCGAGATTGTCTTCGCCGCTTCGGGAAAGTTGCTGTAGTGAACCGTGCCGACGAGCTTGTCGCCCGCACCCGCAGCAAACAGGGTTTCGACCAGATGTGGTGCCAGGGTGACGATGCGACGGGCCGGTTCGGGCAGACGGACGGTCGCACCCGTATCGTCGCGCACGACGACTTCGGCAAGGGAAGGGCCGCAAAAGGTTATCAGCGCGACAGCCAGCATGCATTTCATTGTGTATTTCAATTGATACGTCCCCATTCTTCGATGGCCGTGGATAAGCGCCGCCATTCCGTTTCGTTGCCGGGCAAGCCGAAGCGCAGCAGACCGTGCTGAGCGAAGCGGCGCGTCAGGATGGCGCGGCGGGCAAAGTGTTCGAACAGCGCGTCGAGTTGTTGTTCATTCGATGCCGCACTCGTTGGATTTGTTGTACTTGTCGCAATCGTCGCCGTCTCTTCCGCCATGCTCAGGGTGCAGAACAGCGCCGTGCGTTTGACTTCACCCAACGGCGCGAGACAGTCGGCCAGGCGCAGCGAGCTTGTCGTCAGTCGTTTGCGCGCAGCCGTCTGCCACGCAACATCAGACAGCGCCTCCCGCGCCACCGCGCGCGATGGATGCGCTACCGGCCACGGGCCAATGGCCTCGCGCAGTTGATCAAGCTTTTCCGCAGCGCCGAGGATGAATCCGACGCGCGCGCCGGCCAGGCCGAAAAACTTGCCCAGCGAACGCAGCACGATCAGCCTGGGCGCTTCGGCGCTGCCGGCCAGACTGGCCAAGCCAGTGAAGTCGGTGGCTCCGTTCGCCATCTCGGGGTCGGCAAAGGCTTCGTCGACGATCAGCCAGCCGCCGCGATTGTTAAGCTGGGCGGCGGCTTCGAGCAAGGCTTCGCGCGGCAATGTCGTTGCCGTCGGGTTGTTGGGGTTGCAAAGCAGCACGATCGGAGTGGTCGCCGCCAGCGCGCGCCGCAAAGAGGGGAGGCGGCGTAGTTGGTGACCGGCGCGCTGCCAGGCCAGCGGATGCTCTTCGTAGATCGGCGCCAGAAAAGCAACAACAGCGGGCTTGAAGAGCGTCGGCAGTATCTGGATTGCCGCCTGCGAACCGGGCAACACCAGCAGCCGGTCGTTGCCGTAGTAGGCCGTAGCGGCAGCCTCCAGCCCGTCGTTGTCTTCCGGCAGACGTTGCCAGCAAAGCGGATTTATTGTCTGAATCGGGTAGCTTTGCGGGTTGATGCCGGTCGACAGGTCAAGCCAGTTGTCGAGTTGAATGCCGTAGTGTTGCGCTGCGGACCGCAGTTTTCCCCCGTGTTCAAGCACCGGCCAGCCCGCCGCAAAAGTAGAGCAGCAGCCAGAGAACGCTGCTGCGTCGCAGGAGTGTCAGTGCGCGCGGAATATCGTCGCGGCGCGCTGGGCGGCCTTCGCCGAGTACCGGCCGCTCTTCGGCCTGCCCGTGGTAGATCGCCACTCCACCAAGCGTGAGGCCCAGGCTTCCCGCACCCGCCGCCATTACCGGGCCGGCGTTCGGGCTGTCCCATAAGGGCGCTTGCTTGCGCCAGCAGGCCAGCGCACGGGAAGTCCGGCCAAACAGGGCGTAGGATAACGCGGTCAGCCGTGCCGGTACGTAGTTGAGTACATCGTCGATGCGCGCCGAGGCCCAGCCGAAATGCAGGAAGCGTTCAGTCTTGTAACCCCACATTGCGTCCAACGTATTGCTCAGTCGGAAGATCACCGCGCCCGCCCCACCGAACAGGGCAAACCAGAACAGCGCGCCAAAAATGGCATCGTTTCCGTTTTCCAGGGTCGTCTCGACACAGGCCTTGGCCACGCCGGCCTCATCAAGTGCGCTGGTGTCGCGCGAGACGATCCAGCCGACATGTCGCCGTGCTGCGGGCAGGTCGCCGGCCGTTAGATCTGAGGATACGCGTTCTGCGTGTTCGGTCAGGCTGCGGCCGCCCAGCGCTAGATAGAGCAGAAAAACTTCGATCGACCAGCCAAGAAAGTCATAGCGTTTGCAGTAAAACGCCAGCGCAGCCCAGGGCGCCACAAGCAGTATCCAGGCGAGCAGGCCGCTTGCCCGTCGCCACGAACCACGATTGAACGCCCGCTCAAGGGCATTGGTTAGTGCGCCGAAGCCGACCAGCGGATGCCAGCGCTTCGGCTCGCCGAGCCGATGGTCCAACACGACGGCGGCGATCGCGGCAAGCGGCAACCACAAGGTCGGTGGGATGCTCAATTCGAGTGGCAAGGAGGCAGGCATGGGAAGATCAGGAAAGCGGAGCGGGGATTTTACGCCGAATATCGCGATCTTCCGCAGCCTGAACTGATGCCGGCCGGTGCTATTTGAGGGCCAGCGGATGCCCTGCCACGACCATCGTCACCTTGTCGCACACGGACGCAACGCGCTGATTCAGCCGTCCCTGCTCGTCGGCGAACAGGCGCGACACAGCGGCCATCGGCACGATCCCCCAACCCACCTCATTGGATACGATGACGACTTGTCCGGGCAATTCCGGCAAGGTGTCGACCAGCGCCTGAACTTCAGTTGCGAGCATCGGGCACTCGATCGGCAAGCCCGCCTCGGCCTGATTGGCCGATTCTCCGGCGAAGAGCAGATTCGACAGCCATAGCGTCAGGCAGTCCACCAGCAAGCACACTCCGGGAGCAGCATTTTGCCGCAATGCCGATGCCAGATCGAGCGGCGACTCGACCAATCCCCATTCGGCAGGGCGGCGTGCCCGGTGCCGGGCAATGCGCTGCGACATTTCGCCATCCAGCGCTTGCCCGGTAGCCACGTAGATAACTCGCAGACCACTTTCGATGGCGCGCTTTTCCGCCAATGTGCTCTTGCCCGAACGGGCGCCACCGATGATCAGCTCTTTCATGCCGCAAGCTTAGCATGAGCGCCCACGCGTATAATCTGCGCTTTGTCCTAGGCGAGCTGGCCATGCAATTCTCCATTCTCCCGATCAAGAATACGCTCGATCCGGTGCTGCACGCCAAGATCAACAACAAGACCAAACCGCTCGGTGCGCTCGGCCAGCTCGAAAGGCTGGCACTGCAGGTCGGTCGGATTCAGCAGTCGCTGACACCGAAGTTTTCGCAACCGCATCTGCTGGTCTTTGCCGGAGACCACGGCGCAGCCAAAGCCGGCGTTTCGGCTTTCCCCCAGGATGTAACCTGGCAAATGGTCGAGAACTTTCTCGTCGGTGGTGCGGCAATCAACGTTTTCGCACGGCAGAACGGCTTGGCGCTGAAGGTCATCGACGCCGGGGTGGCGCATGATTTTGGACAGCGCGACAGGCTGATCGACGCCAGCATCGGCCACGGCACACGCAACTATATTGACGAGTCGGCGATGAATGCCGCCGATTGTGCCGCTGCACTGATTAGAGGCGCGAACATTGCCCGCGATCTGGCTGACGAAGGATGCAACGTTGTCGGTTTCGGCGAAATGGGCATCGGGAATACGGCGTCGGCCGCGCTGATTACCCACGCTCTGACGAGGTCGCCGCTGATCGATTGCATCGGTCGCGGAACCGGCCTTGATGACGCCGGGCTGGCGCGCAAGCGCGAACTGCTAACACAAGCAGTCGCCCGCGCTTCCTTACCGGCCGACGCGGACGCAATGAAGGTGCTCGCCGAGTTCGGGGGCTTCGAGATCGTCATGATGGCGGGTGCCATGCTGGGGGCAGCGGAGCGCGGCATGCTGTTGCTGATCGACGGCTTCATTGTGACCGCCGCTCTGCTCGCCGCTTCGCATATTGATCCCCGGATTCGAGGCTACTGCATTTTTTGCCACCGCTCCGCTGAACCGGGACACCAGGCACAGTTGCATGCCCTCAAAGCCGAGCCGCTTCTTGACCTCGGTTTGCGTCTCGGCGAAGGCACCGGCG
>NZ_FLQY01000311.1 GCF_900089945.1 Candidatus Propionivibrio aalborgensis
TGCAGCTGGCGGTGCTGCCACCTCGCTGCTGGCGGTGGTGGCTGCGGCTGGGGCAGCAGTAGCTTGGGTCGGAGCAGCAGCGGGGGCCTGAGCGCTGGGGCTTGCGGCATCAGCCGCTTCCAGCACCGCGATCAGCGAGCCTTCCGATACCTTGTCGCCGATATTGACCTTCAATTCCTTGATCACGCCGCCAGTCGGGCTCGGAATGTCGATCGTCGCCTTGTCGGATTCGAGCGTGACCAGTGCATCCTCGGCGTTGACAGTGTCGCCCGCCTTGACGCACAGCTCGATGATCGGAACATCCTTGAAGTCGCCAATATCCGGGACTTTTACCTCTATGACTTGACTCATCTGTTTCTCCCGGTCAAAGCAGTGCGCGACGCATGTCGGCCAGCAGCCGTGCGACATAGGCGTTGAAGCGTGTGGCCATTGCGCCGTCGATGACGCGGTGATCGGCGGACAATGACAGCGGCAGGATCAGCCGCGGAATGAATTCCCTGCCGTTCCAGACCGGCTTCATCACCGAT
>NZ_FLQY01000312.1 GCF_900089945.1 Candidatus Propionivibrio aalborgensis
CCACGACCCCCGTGTCAAATATGCCGCCTGAAACTTCATACTTCAGCTGGCCGGATCAATAGCATCCTCCGACGGATTGTCAGACGCGAGAATGTTGTAGCAGCCCAAGTTTCCATGTCGGCCTACGGCTCGACGGACTTTGTTTGTCTGCATCAACTGATCCCGCACCGCGACTTATCGGTCTCGTTGGCTGCCGCCAGCATCAGCAAACTACTTGCTCTGTTCTGCACTACCGAACAAATGGCAGCGCACCGTATGCGTCGCCGTCACGCGACTCGTCTCGGGATAGCCCGCATGGCATGTGTCCATCGCCTGCGGGCAGCGCGGATGAAAATGGCAGCCGGGCGGCGGATTCGCCGGTGACGGCATTTCGCCAGCCAGTCGAATGAATTCCGGCTGCGCGTCAAGCCGTGGGCTGGGAACGGCGGAGAGCAGAGCCTGCGTATAGGGATGCTGTGGCGAACGCAGCACCTCGTCGACCAGGCCGCGCTCGACGATGCGGCCGAGATACATCACGGCCACCTCATGCGCCAGATAATCGACCACCGCGAAGTTATGCGTGATGAACAGGTAGGCGAGCCCGAGGTCGTCTTGCAGCGCCTTGAGCAGATTGAGAATCTGCGCCTGGACCGAGACGTCAAGCGCCGAGGTGGGCTCGTCGCAAACAATCAATTCCGGCTGGACGGCCAGTGCACGCGCAATGGCAACCCGTTGCCGCTGGCCACCTGAGAACTCGTGCGGATAACGGCTTGCGGCCGCCGGGTCGAGCCCGACCTGCTGCAACAATGCAGCGATGGCGGCCTCCCGTCCTTCGCTCTGCGTGTTCACGCCGAGGGCACTCATGCCCTCACCGATGATCTCGCCCACCGACAGGCGCGGATTGAGCGAAGCAAAGGGGTCCTGGAAGATCATCTGCATACGGCGACGCAGCGGACGCAATTCGCCGCGCGAAAGGCCGCATAGCTCGCGCCCGTCAAGTTGAGCACTGCCGGCGGTTGGCTTGATCAGTTGCAGGATTGCCTTGCCCACGGTGGTCTTGCCGCAACCCGACTCGCCGACGAGGGCCAGTGTACGCCCGCGCACCAGATCGAGCGAAACGCCATCGACGGCTTTGACATGGCCGACAGTGCGTTGCAATACGCCGCGACGGATCGGGAAATGGACAGCAAGATCCTTGACCGCAAGGAAATCGGGCAAAGCCTGGAATGCCGGTTGAACCAGCGCAGCAGACGTCGGCATACTGATAGCTGCCCTGCCCGGCTCGGCCAGCAGATGACAACGCACGCGATGGTTTTCTCCAGCCGCATGCCAGCCCGGCGATTCGTCACGACAGCGCGCCCAGGCGTGCGGGCAGCGCTCGGCAAAACGACAGCCCGTCGGCATGGCGGACAAGGACGGCACCTGTCCGGTGATGGTGTCCAGTTGCCCGCCGCGCCGCGCCGGATCGGGCAACGCGGCAAACAGTTTCTGCGAATAGGGATGGCGTGGCGAGGCGAAGAACGCGTCGCGCGGCGCTTCCTCGACGATTTCACCGGCATACATAACGCCGACACGATGCGCCATGTGCGCGACGACGCCGAGGTCATGCGTAATCAGCAACATGCCCATACCGCGTTCGGCCTGCAGGCGGCGCAGAAGATCGAGAATCTGCGCCTGGATGGTGACATCGAGTGCGGTGGTCGGCTCGTCGGCGATCAACAGCCTTGGATTTCCGGCCAATGCCATGGCGATCATCACACGCTGTTTCATGCCGCCGGAGAGCTGGAAAGGGAACTCGTCCAGACGTCGCCGCGCATCGGCGATCCCGACGGCATCCAGCAGTTCTATTGAGCGCAGGCGCACCGCCGTACCGGCCAGGCCCAGATGCCGCTCGAGAACCTCGCCAATCTGCCGTCCGACGGTCAACACCGGGTTGAGGCTGGTCGCCGGCTCCTGGAAAATCATCGCCATGCCGCCACCGCGCACGGTGCGCATTTCGGATTCGGGCAGCTGCAGGAGATCGCGCCCGGCGAAACTCACCTCGCCGCCGAGTATGCGCCCCGCCGCCGGCAGCAGGCGAAGCAGCGTCAACGCTGTGGCGGACTTGCCGCAGCCCGATTCGCCCAGCAGGGCGAATGTTTCACCGGCACGCAGGGAGAAATCAATGCCGTCCACGGCCGCCAGCACCTGTCGGGTGCTGGCAAAGCCGCTGGCGAAGCCCATGCGCAGGCCACGCACGCTGAGAATCAGCTCGTCGTTGCCCGCGCTCATGATGCCCCCGCCATGCGTGGATCGAAGGCGTCGCGCACGGCGTCGGCGAGCAGGTTGGCCGCCAGCACCAACGTGAACATGAAGACGAAAGCAGCGGCCAGCGACCACCAGACCATCGGCTCGCGCGCCATTTCCATGCGCGCATTGTTGATCATCGTGCCGAAACTGATCATCGTCGGATCGACGCCGATGCCGACGTAGGACAGTACCGCTTCGGCCAGCACCAGACTGGAAAAATCCATGACCAGGGCAATCATCACGATGTGCATCAGGTTCGGCAGGATGTGGCGCAGGATGATGCGCAGGTCGGAAACGCCGAAGGCCTGTGCGGCCTGAATGTATTCCAGTTCGCGCAGCTTGAGGGTTTCGCCGCGCAGCAGGCGGCAAAGCCCGGTCCAGCTTGTTACCCCGAGAATGAAGCACAGAGCCAGCAGACGCATATCGGCACGCTCGGCGGCAGTGGCGAACCACTGCGGATGGTTGTCGATGATCACCTGCATCATCAGCACGGCGGCGGCGATCAGCAGCACGCCGGGGATCGAACTGAGCGTCGTGTAAAGGTACTGGATGCCGTCGTCGACCCAGCCGCGAAAGTAGCCGGCGAGAATGCCCAGAAGAATCGACAGGGGCAGCATGACCAGTGTGGTGACCAGCCCGATGACCAGCGCCGTGCGTATGCTCTTGAGGACCTGATAGAGCACGTCCTGGCCCACCTTGTCTGTACCGAAAACATGGTAATCAACGCACAGCGCGACCAGCGGCAACAGCAGCACGAGCAGCAGGCCCAGCGTGGCCAGCACGGCGTTCCACGCGAAATCCGTTTCGCCGCGCCAGATCATGCTCCACATCCTGCGCGCAGGGCGTGCATTCCTGCGCGCCAGCAAATGCACGCATCCCAGAGCCATCACTCCCCACAACGCACAGGCAAGCACACCAGCCGCCGCCACCCGTTGGCCAACATCGGCGTTGCGCTGGTCGTCGCGACCACCGAGATGGACACCGCCGTGCTTCAGGCGCGGGAAATCGCGAACCTGGCCAACGCCGCCGCTCGCATCGCGCACTTCAATGGATTCCTTGGCGTAGGCGTGCGTGGCCAGCGGTTCGGAATAGGTTTTCTCGTTGCGCGTGCGCAGCGGTGTCACCAGCGCATCGAGCAGCGAAAGCACTTCGATGGCATAGACATCCGGCTGCTCCGCCTCGCGGCTTTCGAGCCGGGGCCGATAATGAACCGAGTCGAGCAGACCGACCAGGATGAAGACCGTCAGCACCGTCGCGGCCGCCATTCCCTGACGGCTGCGCCCGACCCGCTGCCAGGCGGCGCGCAAGGGCGGATTGCGCGCCGACAGTGCACCGAGCACAATCGCCGCCAGCACCAGCAGCCAGATGAGAACGTCGGACCACAACAGGACGGGGAGGAAACTCATTTCAATCGAACCACCAAGCCACCAAGGACACGAAGGCTCACCAAGAAAACCATTAAGAATGCTTGGTGCAACTTGGTGCTCTTGGTGACTTGGTGGGGAAAATCGTTATTCAAATCTGATCCTCGGATCGACGAAGGTGTAGGAGATGTCTGTGAGCATCAATCCAATGATGTACAGCACGGAGCCGATGAAAACCATGGCGCGAACCACGGCGAAATCCTGCGCATTGATTGCATCGATGGTGTAGCTGCCCAGCCCCGGAATACCGAAGAAGGATTCGGTGAGCAGCGAACCCATGAACAGCAGCGGAATGACCACGACGACGCCTGTCAGAATTGGAATCATGGCGTTGCGCAGCACATGACGGATAAACACAATCAGCTCGGAAAGCCCCTTGGCGCGCGCGGTGCGCACGTAATCCTTGCCGATTTCCTCGAGGAAAATCGTTCGATACCAGCGCGCCGACGAACCGATGCCGGAAATGACGCCGATGGCCACCGGCAAAATCACGAATTTCCAGGCTTCCAGGCCGCCACTGAAGCCCGAGATCGGCACCAGTCGCCATAACTTGCTGATCAGGAATTGTCCGCCGATGATGTAGAAGAGGCTGGAAATCGACATCAAGGCGACACAGAGAACGACGCCCCAGAAATCGAGATAACTGGCACGGAAGAAAGCCAGTAGCAGGGCAAAATTGACCGTCACGAAGAGGCCGAGAATGAACGTCGGCAAGGCAATGGCCAGCGAAGGCCCCATGCGCGTCGTGATTTCTCTGGCAATGTCGCGGCCGTCCTCGGCACGCCCGAAGTCACCCACAAACATGCGTGCCGATTTCGTGTACAGGACGGTGTCGGTCAGCACGCCGATACCTTTCGCCTGCGAATTGATGAACAGCGGCTTGTCATAGCCGCGCTCGACTTTCCATTTGGCAATCGCCTCGGGTGTCACGCGCTTCACCCCGAGCTGCATGCGCGCCATGTCGTCGGGCGTATTGACGACGAAGAACAGCGCAAAGGTGATCAGATTCACCCCAATCAGGATCGGTATGGCATAAAGCAGTCGGCGAAGGAGATAAGCGAGCATGGGTGATTACGCGTGAGTAAAACCGGGAACCACAGAGGCGCAGAGGCACAGAGAAAATCCATAGAAATTGGTGTTCTCTCTGCGAAGCCTCTGTGTCTCTGTGTCTCTGTGGTTCATATGGGTTTGACTCATCTCACAGTTCTCGCGATGCATGGGATTGTCGCACTTCACACCGCCGCCATTCGACAACTGCCGGAGAAATCTTGGGGCTTTAGAGTCAATCTGCCGCTTGTCGAAAAGTAACTCACACAACCGACCCAGAACAGAATGTCGCGATCATGCGTAGATCTTAAGAGCCAAGGCGATACCCAAGAAAAGGTAGGCGAAGAAGCTAATCGCCGCAAGCTTCAGTTTCAACTCTTGCCTCTTTAGTAGCTTAACCATGACAAAGACATAGCCACCACCTATCTTTTTGATTTCCTCGTTGCACTGATATCCAATAACCAAGTGAACAATTACAGCAATTGAGAACATCGCCCAAAGAAGGAAGCTATCCACGCGAATAAATGCCGAAGTGATAAGAATACAAATTATGCCGCAGTTTGATATCTCTGCTTCTGGCTGGACACGGCCATCAATCAGTGTGCTCCCGGCACGTAGACCCAGCCTTTTTCTTTGGCAATGGCCATGAGGCGCTTGTCTTTCGTCCATATCGGGAAGTTTCGGATCACGGCAGCGGCAAGCAGGTGAACATCGATGTAACCGATTCCACATCCCATGAGTTGCTGCTGCTCGATGAAGAATAGAGCTTCATCTTCGGTCGCAGCGGACAGTCGCGGGAGAGATTGAAGCAGGCCCAACACTTCCGTCCTGTTACGCAGATTGCCGCACGCCAGTTCGCCGATCACGAAGCCGTGGGTGCAGACGGCCTCGTTTTCAAGCAACGTACCGAGTGCCGGGCTGCCGCTGCGCAAGTGGTCGATCCAGATCGATGTATCGACCAGTATCACCGCTTTCCTTCGCGACGTCGGGCGACACTTTCCAACTGCGGATCGGTACCGCCCAACCGCGCCAGGCGACGGGCGCTTTCCCGCTGGATAAGAGCGTTCAAAGCTTCTTTGAGAAGGGCACTGCGTTCTTGAACACCAGAGAGCAGCTGTGCCCGGTTGAGAAGGGTTTCATCCAGGGTTACTGTAGTTCGCATCGTGTGACTCCTAACGTATCTGCACCAATTATAGTATCACTCGATGCCAACAAAGATGATCCTGTTGGATCGGCGTACTAGCCTGAAACGCGAATGGAATGCACCCATCGAGCGAACTGTTCTGGCCAAGGCGGCCATTCGACACGTTGAAGACAGAGAGAGAATCCAAAAGGAAGGACGCCTTCTCCGTGAGTCCTCTGTGTCTTTGTGCCTCTGTGGTTCAAACGCCTTTTGACTCAACTCATGGCCCCCGCGCCGTACCACGTTCGCGTCGGCGATAGCTGATCACGGCCGGCAGAATTACCGCCGCAAGAACAACAACAATCAGTGCCAGTGGCCACAGTACCGGCTCGTTCCACTGTCGGCGAAGTTCTTCACGCTCGGCCACGTCGATGCGCTGATACTTGAGGATATTGTTGCCGATATCCATCGGCTTGCGGTTGTACAACCAGGAGTGACCGAGCGTATAGCTCTTTGGATGGAAGCCGAAGATCCACGGCGCATCGTGTTGCAGGATGCGGTTCATGCGCGTGATGATGGACAACCGGCGCGGGCCGCTCGGGCCATCGCTTTCCATGTCCTTCATCTCGGCAAAGAGGCGGTCGAATTCGGGACTGGCATAATTTGAGGTGTTCTCGCCGCCTTTTTCCACCTTGCTTTCGGAACCCGCCAGCAGGAAGAAGAAATTCTCCGGGTCAGGATAGTCCGCGTTCCAGCCAAGATAATAGAGTTGCTCCGCGCCCTTGCGCAGCTTCTCCTGGAAGCGGTTGAAGTCAGTCGAGCGCACAACGAGCTGAATGTCGAGCTTGGCGAACTGGCGCGTCAGCCAGTCGAGGCGCGATTTGTCTCCCATGCCGCCGCTCGTCGTATCGAGGTTGAGTACCAGCGGCTCGCCGGTCCGGGAATCGCGGCCATCCGGCCAGCCCGCCTCGGCCAGCAGCTTTTTTGCCACCGCAATCGGCTTGCGCCGTGCCTTCCCCTCCACCCAGTCGTAGACCACCGGATTCATTCCCGCTTCGCCGTCAAGATAGCCGAAAATCCCGGGCGGCAGCGGACTCATCGCCGCGATTCCGCGACCGTTCATGAAGATCGAGATGAACTCCTCCTGATCGATCGCAATCGACAGGGCTTGCCGTAGCTTTGCGCTGCGCTCGCTACCGATGCCGTCCTTGCCGCCGACCACCGCATCCAGCATATTGAAGCCCATATAGAAGGTCGACAGCCGCACGCTGGTGAGCAGGCGAATCCCCTTGGCCAGCATTTCGTCGGAGAGCTGCACATCACCGCCGACATTGAAGCGCACCGCCTGATCGAAGCTGTCGGATGAAATGCCCGAGGCATCGTAGTAGCCTTGCAGGAACTTGTTCCAGTAGGGAATACTTTCCTTCTCGCGGGAAAATACCGCTTTGTCGATCTGCGGCAGGGGTTTGCCGCAATCCGCCAGCAGTCCGGCGGCCCGGTCCCCAGGCGTGCCTTCGCAGGGATAGGTTTCGCCGTGAAAATTGGGGTTGCGCTCAAGCACCATTCGGCGGTTCGGGTTGTTCTCGGTCAGCATATAGGGACCGGTGCCCACCGGGTACCAGTCGAGTGTCAGGTTCTTCTCGGCCATTCCCGGCTGGCCAAAAAAGCGATCGACCTCGCGCGGTACCGGGGCAAAAAAAGGCATCGCCAGCCAGTAGAGAAACTGCGGATACTTGCCACGCAGCTCGATGCGCAAGGTATGGCGGTTGACGCGCGTCACGCCCTTGAGCGCAAAGCGGTCCAGGTCAAGCCAGGTTCCGGCGGACAGACTCTTGGCCTCCTTGTGCAGTACTTCGCCGAGTTCTTTCAGCCCGACGATGCGTTCGGCCATCATGCCGAAAATCGGCGAATGCAGGCGGGGATGGGCCAGCCGCTTGATCTCGTAGATGTAGTCGTCGGCGGTCAGTTCGCGCGTTCCGGTGCGCGTGAAATCGGCGATGGTTTCAATGTCCGCCAACTTGTCCGGGTCAAGATCCGCATAGACTGGCTTTCCATCCTGGTTCAGCGCGAAAGCGGGATGCGGCTGATAGTGGATACCGGGACGGATGCGGATCTCGTAGATACTGTGTGCGATGTCACTGGCTGGCGCATCGGCCGGTAGCGCCTTGCCCCTGGCGTCGTAGTAACGAGGTACCGGAACGGCCTCTGCCGTCGCTGGAATCAGCGTGTAGGGGCGCTTCAGATAGTGGTATTGCAGCAGCGGCTCGTAAATCTGCGCCGTGAATGTGATTTCGTCTTCGGTGTAGGACTGCACCGGATCAAGATGCTTGGGGCGCTCGGTGAACGCCGCATAGTAGATGTTCTTGCCACGTTCGCCGAGCGGATACGGATCGTTCTGTTCGCT
>NZ_FLQY01000313.1 GCF_900089945.1 Candidatus Propionivibrio aalborgensis
CGAGCCCGATGGTGCATGACAGGGTTTCCGGCGAGACGTCGACAGAAAAGCTGTTGTCCTGTATTCCCACGACAGTCAAGCACACGCCGCTACAGGCGATCGAGTCACCCGGCGCGACATCCTCCAGACCAAGTCGTCCGGCCTCGACGTTCAGGCGAACAGTCGGCGTGCCGTCGTTGCGCGGCGTCAGTTCTGTAATGCGGCCCAGAGCGGCGATGATTCCTGAAAACATGATGAAGTCAATCACAGGGGTGTTTGGAGGGGCATGATTCTACCACGTCGGCCCGTAAGCCCGACGGCCAGGCACGGCTCTTTACGGCGCGTTCACTCTTCGAGTGCTTCAGGCAGTGGCGAAAGAACGGGGGCGGCAGAAATCTGCTGCCCACTTTCGAGGCGATAGATCCAGGCCAGCAATTCCGCAACGGCGATGTAGAGCTGTGGTGGAATACGCTGGTCGAGATCGATCTGCATGAGCAGCGAGACCAACTCGGGCGACTCGTGCACATAAACACCGTGCTCACGAGCGCGCAATATGATCTGTTCCGCGATCAGGCCGCGTCCTTTGGCAACGATACGGGGAGATTGGTCGGTCTGGCTGTAGGCGAGAGCGACGGCACTTTTTAGCGGATCATCCTCCGGCTTGGCCATCTCTGCTTTCTGTCGCGGCATCAACTCCCATTGAGGCAAGCGTGAGGCCTGCCTCATCAAGCTGACTGCGCAGCGCCAGGCTTGAAGCGCGCATAAGTTCGCGTGTCTGGGCGTCTCCGG
>NZ_FLQY01000314.1 GCF_900089945.1 Candidatus Propionivibrio aalborgensis
CTCGGTACTCCAGCCCTTGACCACCGGCGTCATCAGGTCGACGAAGGCCTGATTCTGCTTGCGCACATCGGCTTCCGGATGGTGATGCGCCTTGTCTTGTGCTCCCGCCACGACGTAGGCCAGTGCGCGGCTCGCTTCAGCCTGTGCTTTCATGCTCATGAGCATGCGACGTACGTCAGGATGCGCAATGATCGGGACCTTGGCGCCATTCCGTACACCGATGTCCGTACCCTGAATGCGATCCTTGGCGTAATCGCGCGCACGTTGATAGGCGCGTTCACATGCGGACACGCCCTCCATGCCGACACCGAAACGTGCGGCGTTCATCATGATGAACATATACTCAAGCCCGCGGTTTTCCTCACCCACCAGAAAACCGATGGCCCCGCCTTTGTCGCCAAAGGCCATCACGCCTGTCGGGCTGGCGTGGATTCCGAGCTTGTGTTCGATGGACACGCAGCGCACGTCATTGCGTTCGCCCGGGCGGCCATCTGCGTCAACCATGAACTTTGGTACGAGGAAGAGGGAAATGCCCTTGACGCCCTCGGGTGCCGTCGGGGTTCGTGCCAGCGCCAGGTGGATGATGTTGTCCGCCATATCGTGCTCACCGTAGGTGATAAATATCTTCTGGCCGAAGATCCTGAAATTGCCATCCGCTTGTGGCACTGCGCGCGAACATATGGCCGCGAGGTCGGATCCGGCGCCCGGCTCGGTGATGTTCATCGTACCCGTCCACTCGCCGCTGACCATTTTTTCGAGGTACGTCTGCTTGAGTTCATCCGACCCGGAAAGCACCAGCGCTTCGATGGCACTGCTGGTCAGCATCGGACAAAGCGAAAATGCGTGGTTGGCCGATTTCCACATCTCGGACACGGGTGCTGCAACGAGCTTGGGCAGGCCTTGTCCTCCCCATTCCGGCTCGCAGTTGAGCGCTGTCCAGCCGCTTTCGGCAAACAACTTGTAGGCGTCACCGAAACCCTTGGGCATGGCCACCTGCCCGTCATTGAACAACAACCCATCGCGGTCGCCAACACCGTTGAGTGGTGAAAGTACACCTTCGGCAAATTTGGCTGCTTCTTCCAGAACGGCGTCAACAACATCAGTCGATGCTTCCTCACAGCCAGGCAATTGCGCCACGTCCTCAAGCCCGGCCAATTCCTTCAACACAAACTGCATGTCGCGGAGCGGGGCACGGTATTCGCTCATTTCACTCTCCAGTCAGAATAAAGACATCTCGCCACTTGAATTGGCACCATCGCGGAATCGCCCCTGCTCACCCCAGCGCGTTGGTCAATGCGGGAGCCAGCTCGAACAGATCGCCGACGAGGC
>NZ_FLQY01000315.1 GCF_900089945.1 Candidatus Propionivibrio aalborgensis
TCTCACCGAAGCAAATATCGCCGATGCCTTGCGAGAAGTTCGTCTCGCCTTGCTTGAGGCTGACGTTGCCCTACCCGCCATCAAGAGCCTGATCGCTTCCGTCAAGGAGAAAGCGGTCGGGGAGGATGTGATTGGCTCCTTAAGCCCTGGCCAGGCATTGATCGGTGTTGTCCACCGTGAACTGACGCTGCTTATGGGCGAAGCGCACGACGGCCTCAATCTTTCCACCCAGCCACCAGCGGTTGTGCTCATGGCGGGCTTGCAGGGCGCAGGCAAGACCACCACCGTTGGCAAACTAGCCAAACAATTGCGTGACACGGAAAGGAAGAAAGTACTGGTTGTTTCCTGCGACGTTTATCGTCCGGCAGCAATTGATCAGTTGAGGACCGTTGCGGCACAGGCCGGGGTAGACTTTTTCCCTTCATCGCCAGCCGATAAGCCTGTCGAAATCGCGCGCAATGCAGTCGATTGGGCACGACGGCACTTCCACGACGTGCTGCTTGTCGATACC
>NZ_FLQY01000316.1 GCF_900089945.1 Candidatus Propionivibrio aalborgensis
GTGGCCGCTGTTATGGGATGACTATTCTGTTCCGCGTAGAACAGGGGGGTTTTCCCATCTGCATCTTTGCTTTGTGGATCGGCACCACTTTCGATCAGAAGTTCTGTGAGCTTCGGCTGGCCAGTTGCGGCGGATAGATGGAGTGCGGTTTGTCCGTCGTCTGATCTGATATGAATATCCGCACCGTTGCTTAGCAACATCTTCACCTCCTGCCTGCCGCCCGACAGCGCCGCTGCATGGAGGGCGGTCATGCCAACACGGTCCTTAGCGTTGACATCGGCACCGCTCTTGATCAGAAGTTCGGTTGCCTTCAGGTGGCCGTAAAAGGCGGCCATATGGAGCGGGGTCCGGCCCAAAGCGTCCCGTGTATCGACTTCGGCACCGGCCTCGAGGAGCGTCTTGATTTCGGCCAGATCGTCTTGAATCGCTGCTTTGACGAGAGGCGATTCCGCAACAGGGGGTGTTTCAGCCTTGTGCGGGTTGTCGTTGTCCGTTTCCCTGCTACATGCGGCGATGTTCAGAGCCAGCGCTCCAAACGCGATCACAGCGATTACGCGCCAAGCGCTTCCGGGGAAGGTCGTGCGGTTGTTGGTTTGGCGTATGGAGTTGCATCGGTTCATGGCTGTCTCGGTGTCGCGTTTTTTCCAGATTCAAGCGCTAATCATAAACGATTGTATGGGGGACGTTTATCCCCGG
>NZ_FLQY01000317.1 GCF_900089945.1 Candidatus Propionivibrio aalborgensis
GCATGGGCGCGATGCGCAGCGGGCATGTGCTCGGTGACAGTTGAGTAGTGCGCTTTGCGGAAACTGCGGCCGTGGCTGGCAACACGCTTGCTCTTGGCCAGCACTTCAATGCAACTCTTCGTGATGCGTAGTTCCACCTCTTGCCGCACAAGCGCATGCGGCACGCTGTAATAGTTGTCTTCGTATTCGACGTGATAGTCAATATTGACGCGGGCCTTCTTCCAGTCGGCCAGCACGAACGGGGAATCCGGAAGTGGCCGCAGGTACGGTGCGTCAAGTAATTCAAAGGCGTCCCGGCGGCAGCCGGGGAGCTTCTTGAATGGGCGATTGTTCAGCGCCGGCAGCAATTCGGCCACGGCGGCATCGAGTTCGGCCACCGAGAAGAAGCTGCGGTGACGAAGCCTCGCCAATATCCAGCGTTCGACCACCTGCACACCCACTTCGACCTTGGCCTTGTCCTGCGGCTTTCGGGGCCGAGCCGGCAGGATCACCGTGCTGTAGTGATTGGCGAATTCGGCCGTCGCCCGGTTGAGCGCCGGCTCGTAGCGATCCGCGACGGCAACCAGGGCGCGGGGATTGTCGGGAACGATTAGGGCGGGAACGCCGCCGATGAACTTCAGTGCGCGGCCGATGCCGGTCAGCCAGTCGTTCTGGGTTTGCCCAGGCGTAGCACAGGCAAAGGTGTAACTCGATGCGCCCAGTACGGCGACGAAGATGCTGGCCGGTCGGATCTCTCCGGTGGTCGCGTCAATGATCGGCACCGTCGGGCCGGCGTAGTCGGCGAACAACTTTTCCCCGGCACGGTGAATCTGGCGCATCGAGCGTTTCAGCTGCCCAGTCCAGTCCTTGTAACGGGTGCAGAAGGCGGTGTACTGATACCCCCGTCCGCCGACCGTTTGCAGATACTCTTCCCAGAGTAGCGTAAGCGTGACGCCCTTCTTCTTCAACTCCTGATGAACCAAGGCGTAATCAGGTTCGGCGTAGGTGGGATCGCGGGCAGCGACCTGCCGGTAGAGCAGTTTCTCCAGCCCACTATCGTCGAGTTCGTCAGGCAGTGGCCAGCTCAACCCGGCGGCACCAGCCAGTCGGATGTATTTGGCGACCACGCCTTTGGAAATGTTGAGCGCCCGAGCTGTCGCGTCCAGGCTGAGCCCGGTGCTGTGGCGGTAGCGGAGTACGTCTCGTATCTTGCGCATGGATAGTCTTTCCTGAGGCATCCTCGTCCGCTTTCAAAAAGCGGTAAGGCTACCTTCAACTATTCATGCAACATCATCCTCATCGGTCACGTTCAGCGCGAAATCGCGGTCACGCTTTCGTGAAACGTCGGTCACGCTTCGGCGAAATCACCGGTCACGATGCCGCGAAATACGCA
>NZ_FLQY01000318.1 GCF_900089945.1 Candidatus Propionivibrio aalborgensis
GAACGCTAACCACCAGGAGTTACAAAATGCAACCGCAAACGCTTGAAAGAATGAGCAGGGATATTGTCAGCGATGCCGCTACTTTGTCGGATGACGAAGCGCGCTATCTAGTCGACGCCTATTACATGATGCAAGAGGACAGGAAGCGCGCTCACAACCAGGCCCGCGCAGTCGAGCAGAATGCAGACGAAGCACACTCTGTCAGTGACAACAAGATCATCAACTGGCTGGCCGACCAGTCGCAAATGCTCGAACACCAGATCAAGCGCGCTCTGGACAAATACACAGAGGCGCACTACATGGGTTCATGGATGCGTGAAGTCGTCGGTATCGGCCCGGTAATATCTGCTGGACTGCTTGCGCACATCGACATTGAGAAAGCCCCTACAGTCGGGCATATCTGGCGATTTGCCGGGCTTGATCCAACGCAGAAATGGGAGAAGGGTCAGCGCCGTCCGTGGAATGCCACGCTGAAAACACTGTGCTGGAAAGCCGGGCAGTCGTTTATGAAGTTCTCCGGCCGTGAGGATTGCTATTACGGCGCTATCTATCGCCAGCGCAAAGCCTTCGAGATTGAACGTAACGAGCGCGGAGACAACAAGGAACTTGCTGCCGAAATTATAAAGAAGATAGGCAAGACGACCGAGGCATACAAAAGCCTGATCGAAGGCAAGTTGCCTCCCGGTCAGATCGACGCACGCTCCAGGCGATACGCCGTCAAGCTGTTCCTGTCGCACGCTCACGGCGCTTGGTACGAAAAGCACTACGGCGAGAAGCCGCCGATACCGTACCCTATTGCGATACTTGGTCATGCGCACATGATTAACAGGCCGCACTGAAAGGCAAAGGCGCAAGAGCAAACAAGATTTACAAACGCATGACTTTTAATAGGTGAAAACAATGGCATCAGTCAA
>NZ_FLQY01000319.1 GCF_900089945.1 Candidatus Propionivibrio aalborgensis
GTATGTCTTTCTGGGGGCTTTCTTCTACGCCATCGTTTATACCGTCTGGCTGAAGCGCCACACCTGGCTCAACATTGTCTTTGGAGGCTTGGCGGGTAGCTGGGCGGTGCTCGCTGGTGCTGCGGCGGCTGACCCGAATATCGGCGCAGTCCCGCTTGCTCTGGCTTTCGTGCTGTTTCTGTGGACCCCACCGCATTTCTGGAGTCTTGCCATCGCTTTCCGGGCCGATTACGCTTCGATCGGTGTCCCCATGCTGCCGGTGGTCGTCGGGGACAAACGGGCGGCGAAGGTCATTTTTGTCAGCACCCTGGCGCTGGTGGCTGCGTCACTATTGCCACTGGCATTCGGGCTCGGCGCCATCTACTTTGCCGGCGCCGTTACCGGTGGCCTGCTGTTCATCCAGAAGGCCTGGCTATTGGCTCGGGACACCAACCGGAAAACGGCCATGACCTGTTTCCACGCCTCGCTAATCCAGTTAACGCTGGTGCTCCTCGGTGCAATTATCGACGCCCAGTTTTAGTTTGCGGGCGTTCTCAGTGACTTTCAAGGTTTGCGTCGCGCTCTTTGCGGCCGTATCTGCCTTGGCAGCAGCTCCC
>NZ_FLQY01000320.1 GCF_900089945.1 Candidatus Propionivibrio aalborgensis
TAGCCCGGATATTTCACGAGCCGATGTTGGGTGAGGTGAAGCGGCTGCAGGTGCTCAGAGGCGCGATTTTTGGGTTGCCGCTGCGTCGATTCGAGGCGATTTGCGAATTTTGCAGACACCGCCCCCAAACCCCCGGATGATCAAAGCGCCGGGGGTGCGCTGATTTTGGTTTATCCGCTGTTCAGGCCATGGGCGGCGGCAAGAAACAGGTGTCGCAGGGGGAACGCGGAGGCGACATAGAAACGGATCCGGCGCGTGTTGCGAACGATGACCGCGCCGACCTTCAGAAGCTTGGCGCGGATCGTGCCGGCCTGCGCCGTAGCGAGTTCCGTTCCGGCCAGAGCAACGCATCGCAGATGCTGCATCAGGACATAGCCGAGCGAAGCGATCAGCATGCGGAACTGATTGGGCCACCAGCGATGGCAACTGGTTCGGTCGGCGAAGAGGCCGAGCTGGCACTCCTTGATCCGGTTCTCCATCTCGCCACGGGCGCAATAGTCGGACTCGTATCGTTCCCTCAGGTCGCCCGTGAGATTGGTGACGACGAAGCGTGGATTGGCTTTGGCGGTCTTCGTGATTTCAGCCTTGACGATGACACGACGCGGTTGCGCCCAGGTGCCGGCCCGGTACCAGAGTTCGCCGAAGCAACGAATGCCCTCGCCGGTCAGGGCATACGCTTCCATCGCCGACTCCATCCACCATGCCGCCATGCGTTCGATGCGCTGATTCCGCGCCAGGCCGACGATGTAGCCGACGCCATGGCGTTCGCACCAGGACAGAATCCGGCGACGGCAGAAGCCCGAGTCGCCACGAAAGACGATGCGCACGGACGGCCAGACGGCACGCAGCCGTTGCACCAGCCCCTTGAGAATGGCGCCGGCCTGTTTCGCCGCGTCAATGTTGGCCGGGCGCAAATACGACACCAGCAATTGCTCGCCGCAGAAGACGTAGAGCGGCAGGAAGCAATACGTGTCGTAGTAGCCGTGGAAGAAGCGGCCTTCCTGCGCGCCATGCACCGGATCATCGGTGGCATCGAAGTCGAGAACGAGCTCTTCTGGCGGCGCGGTGAATGACGCGATAAACCGGTCAAGGATGACCTCGTGAATGGCACCCGCGAGTGCGCGATCCGCTCGCTGTTCGAAACGGCATAAGGTCGGACTCGACGCCGCTGGCGTTACCTTGCCCAAGGCCGTCTGAAGCGCCAG
The DNA here is from genome assembly GCF_900089945.1 of Candidatus Propionivibrio aalborgensis. Taxonomy (GTDB): domain Bacteria; phylum Pseudomonadota; class Gammaproteobacteria; order Burkholderiales; family Rhodocyclaceae; genus Propionivibrio; species Propionivibrio aalborgensis. The sequence continues at coordinate 1,206 of NZ_FLQY01000320.1, forward strand.
ATCGTGTCGCAAACGATCATGATCGTTGAGGTCTTCGTAGCCTTGGACGAGACCATAGACGCGCTGTCTCAGAAGTTCGACAACGCTGTGTTCGATCCGCTCCGGCGCTCGCGGGTCCGGCAGCTTCGACGCCACGCGATTGAGCAAGCCGATCTGTTCGTCCGCCTTGCGGATGAGCAGCAAGCCTGCATCCGAAGTGACGTCACCACCGTCAAATCCAACCTCGATTCGGCGTCGCCCGACGCTCCCAAATAGCTCTCCCTGAACGGTACAATCTGGCATCGGCGGAACCCCCTGTGTCAATCTGTCTAAGCACCAGTATCAACGCAGGTCCACGCGGTTCCGCCGACCTCATTTCTTGCCTTTTTGTGAAATATCCGGGCTAG
>NZ_FLQY01000321.1 GCF_900089945.1 Candidatus Propionivibrio aalborgensis
GGCTTCGTTTGGTTTCTCTCGCAAGGACGTTCGAAATCCCCATCAACTTCGGAGTCTGTCATCGCATCTTCTTGGCTTTGGTTTCGACGTGTAGTTTCTTTTTCAGGTGCGGTGCTTTTCCTCGTTGGAGCGGTTTGGTTTCCAATCTATGGAAATCCATTTCGCGCAGGAGAACACTTAACCTTCTTGGAAGGAATAGTGGCTATCCTCTTTTTTCTCGCGCTGGCCGCGCTTTGCGTTTGGGTCGGCATCTTCGGTCAAGGGGTAAGCCCCCGAGACTGGCGCGATGATGTTGCACTTCATCATGAGAATAGGCGGAGATACCATTGGCGTTGGTAAATCGACGCCCAATCCTTTATCCGAGCCTCAGGTCTTCATGAGCCTGCCTCGCGCTATCGGCTACCTCGGCATCACACTCCTGCTAGCGCTTGCCACATTCGGCATCTTTGTCGCTTTCACAAAGCATGACTGGTATGGCGTTTTCGTCATGGTCGGGTTCTTGGGAATTCTTGCGTTTTTTTGGCACGCACTACGAGCCGCCGCTAAGCGCGAACAAGACCCCGCACTTAGGGCTGCGAGTGGCCTTGGGTGGTACGGTGAATCTCTTTCCGCCCTTTTTCGCGGGCCGGTGCTACATACGTTTGAGGGTCTGACCGTCGTCTGCGGCAGTGTGATCTCGCTACTCTACGCAGTCCTTGCATGGTTTTCGCCGTCGATGGTGGCGTTGAATCCTGCGCGCGCATCCATCAACACCACGTTGTTCTGTTTGTGGCCAATTTTGTTGTTTGTTGTCTATGTCAGATTCTGCGGCCCACACTTTCGGCAAAGCCTGTACACGTCATTGGTCATGCTCTGCGCCGTTGGCGTCCCGTTCTATATCGCATACAAATGAACAACGGAACGATCCGCTCCCGCCAACCGTCAAAATGGTGAACTCTGTTGCCATCGGCTGAGTTTCACGTCGACTGTCCGCATCTCAAGAGGCTGAAGGTCCGTTCAGGGTCGAATCCGGCGGTAGCCTGAAG
>NZ_FLQY01000322.1 GCF_900089945.1 Candidatus Propionivibrio aalborgensis
TCGGCAAGCACCTTCAGTCGCAGACTTCGACTCAGGGCAATGATCGCGACCGTGATGGCGGCGTCATCGCTGTCGGTCATGATGTCGCGAACGAATGAACGGTCGATCTTGAGCGTGTCGATCGGGAAGCGTTTCAGGCGCGGCGAGATATTGACCGCGACGCGTATCGGCGGCAGACCGATCTCCCGTAGCGACTGGTTGAACGCGCAGGCCTCTTCCAGAACCCAGTGACCCACTTCGACGATCATCCCGGTGTCTTCAAGAACGCCGATGAACTCGACCGGCGGCACCAGACCGCGCTCCTCGTCGTTCCAGCGCAGCAGCGCCTCGATGCCGACCGTCGCTCCACTCGCCACATCGATCTGCGGCTGATAGTGGAGCTGGAATTCGCCACGCTTGAGCGCGCCGCGCAATCTGTTTTCCAGCAGCAATCGTTCGTAGGCGCGCCGATGCATGTCTTCGGTAAAGAACCGGTAGGTATTTCGTCCCTGCTCCTTGGCCCGGTACATGGCGCTGTCGGCGCTTTTCATCAACCCGTCCAGGCTTTCCGAGTCGTCAGGGTAGATGGCGATACCGACGCTGACCGTGCAGAACATCTCGCGGCCGTCCAGCGGAAAGGGAAGCGACAGACTGTCGATGATCTGTTGCGCCAATGCGGCAATGCTCTCCATGGTCGTCATGTCTTCGACCAGCACCGTGAATTCGTCGCCGCCGATACGGGCCACCGTGTCACTCTCGCGCAGGCAGGCAAGCAGGCGATTGGCCACCACCTGCAGGACGCGATCGCCGACATCATGACCAAGGGTGTCGTTGATGCTCTTGAAATTGTCGAGATCGAGAAACATAATCGCCAGGTGGCGATGACTGCGCGCCTCGTGCTTTATCGCCCGATCCAGGCGTTCGCGTAACAGGTGGCGGTTGGGCAGACCGGTAACCGAATCGTAGTTGGCCATGTAGGCGAGGCGCGTTTCGGCTTGCCGGCGCTCGGTAATGTCGCGGAAGCTCCAGACGCGACCGACGATCTGCTCACCGATGCGGCGCGGCCGCGAATAGCATTCCAGTATTCGGCCATCATTGAGATCGAGTACTTCGCATCGTTCCGCGTCGGGGTGGGTGTCGAAATGCCGTGCCATCTCGATGAACGCATCGGGCGCCATCAGTTGCCTGGCCATCAGGACCGTGATCTCGCGGGCGTGCAGACCGCCAATCGCTTCCGGCGGGATGTGCCACATTTCGAGAAATCTGACATTGAAACTCTCGACGTGCTGGCCGCTGTCCACCGCGACGATTCCGTCCGCGGTGGCGTCGAGTGTCGCGCGCAGCAGGGACAGCGACTGTTCGATGCGCGATTCGGCTTGCCGACGCTCATTGAGTTCCCTGCGCAGCGCCTGATTCCGCTCCTCCAGTTCGGTGGACATGACATCCAGCGAATGATCGATCAGCGAGCGGTC
>NZ_FLQY01000323.1 GCF_900089945.1 Candidatus Propionivibrio aalborgensis
GCTGCGTGACATGATGCCCTGGATCAAGAAGAACAAGCTCGTCGACCAGTCCAGGAACTAATCGATTCAGTGAGGAGTGAAGGCTGTGGGGTGAGGGGTGAGGTGCAAGGCCTCGCCGCCTCACCCCTTGTTATTCTCCTCTCCCCTTTCTCTTAACTCTTCACGGGAGCTTAATGAACTATCCGCATCCGATTCTCGCCAAGGAGGGCTGGCCTTTCATCGCCGGCACTCTTGCTGCGGCTGTTCTGACGTCCTTTTCCGGTTTCTGGTCGCTGCCGTTCTGGTTAGTTTTCATCTTCTGCGTGCAGTTCTTTCGTGACCCGCCGCGTGTCATTGCCGGTGGATCAAAGAGTGTGCTTGCACCGGCTGACGGACGCATCGTCGTGGTCGAGGAAAGCGATGATCCCTACCTGAATCGTCGCGCGCTCAAGGTCAGCGTGTTCATGAATGTGTTCAACGTGCATTCGAACCGCTCGCCAGTCAGGAGCAGCGTTCACCAGAAGTGGTACAAGCCGGGCAGTTTCCTTAATGCGGCACTGGACAAGGCTTCTTTGGAAAATGAGCGGTGCGCCCTGCATCTGAAGACGACGGATGGGCGGGACATTACCTGTGTCCAGATTGCCGGCCTGGTCGCACGACGAATTCTAAATTATGTTGACGCCGGCACTGATCTTGGCGCAGGCCAGCGTTTTGGTTTTATCCGGTTCGGGTCGCGAGTCGACCTTTATCTGCCGCTCGATAGCACAGCACAAGTTGTGATTGGCGAGAAAGTGTTTGCATCGAGTAGCATTTTGGCCGAGCTTTCGTAGATTTCCTCCAAGTCAGCCCAGATCGGAAATCAAACCAAGCATGAGCTTGTTTGATCCCGAATGGCGCGGCGGATCATTTGTGATCGTCCCGATTGCGGCTGAGTCTGACATAGCCGATCGCCGCGCAGAAATAGATTACCGAAAGCAGGGTTTCTCCGGCTGCCAGCCAGCGCCCCATGCCAGTGTCGGTGCTGGTGCGCACGATGCCTTCGGCGAAATAAAGCAGGATCAGCATCGATGACCATTGGTAGGTATATCGTCGACCATGCAGGATGCCGAAGAGCGGTGTCAGCAGCGGCACACATTTCAAAACCAGCCAGGTTCCGCCTGGTTGGATCGGTGCGAGGCGTAATTCCCAAGCCAGGCAAAGGAAGATAAGCACGATCAGGCTGGTGCAGGTGGTCAGATAGAGGCTACGCAGTGTCATCGCGGTAGTCTTGGCCTTGCCGGGGTTTGGATCCACGAGACTTCGCCTGCGTTCAGGTGGAACAAT
>NZ_FLQY01000324.1 GCF_900089945.1 Candidatus Propionivibrio aalborgensis
GCTGTCCATCCGGGTGCGCGGCTGATACTTGCCGGGCTGCAGATCGCCGACCGGAAGCGCGCGCTGCTGCTCCTTGCCTTGCGCTTCGTTGCCGGCCAGCAGCGCATCGAGTCCGCGACCAAGTCCTTTCAGTTTCATGCTTCGGCTCCTTGTGTGGCGTCGGATCGCACGGTGCCATCGCGCCGATCCAGTATTTCCTGCGCCAACGCCTTGTAGGCCTGCGCGCCTTTTGACAGCCGATCAAAGGCGATCACCGGCTTGCCATAGGACGGTGCCTCGGCCAGCCGTACGTTGCGCGGAATGATGGTGCGATAGACCTTGCTTCCGAAGTGATCAACCAGCTCGCTGGAGACCTGCTGTGTCAGCGTCGAACGTGAATCGAACAGGGTGCGCAACAAGCCCTCGATTTCGAGCCTGGAATTGAGATTGGCGCGTACCTTCTTCAGCGTGGCGACGAGGTCGGTCAGTCCCTCCAGCGCGTAGTATTCGCATTGCATCGGTATCATCACGGCATCGGCAGCGACCAGCCCGTTGACGGTCAGCATATTGAGCGCCGGCGGGCAGTCCATCAGGATGAAATCGTATTCATCCTGAACCGGAACCAGGGCATCGCGCAGCCGGAACTCGCGACCGCCCATCTCGATCAGCTCGACCTCCGCACCTGCGAGTTCACGATTGGCGGGCAGGATGTCGAAACCGAAATCCGTCCGGATGCACGTTTCGCTCAGGGACGAGCGGCCGATCAGGATCTGGTAGACCGTCGGCAAGGCAACGCGCTTGGCAACGCCGCAACCCGTGGTGGCATTTCCCTGCGGATCAAGGTCGATCATGAGTACGCGCTGTCCGAGGACGGCGAGGCAGGCGGACAGGTTGACCGCAGTCGTGGTCTTGCCGACGCCGCCTTTCTGGTTGGTCACGGCCAGTATCTTTGCCAACTCAACTCCCCCCTGA
>NZ_FLQY01000325.1 GCF_900089945.1 Candidatus Propionivibrio aalborgensis
CGAAAAGGCCGGACGTCTCGATCGGGCGGTTGAATATCTGCCTACCGACGAACAGATTGCCGAACGTCGCGCGGCACGGTCCGGGCTGACCGCGCCGGAGCGGGCGGTACTGTTGGCTTACAGCAAGATGGTGCTATTCGACCAACTGCTTGAGTCCGATCTGGTGGATGACCCCTACGTTGCTCCCGCTCTCACAGGATACTTCCCCAAGGTACTGCAGGCGCGATACGCCAACGCGATGCTTCGCCATCCTCTGAAGCGGGAAATCGTTGCGACGGTTCTGACCAATTCGATGATTAATCACGTCGGCATCGTTTTCGTGTTTCGGATGTGCGACGAAACCGGCGCGGAAGCGCACGAAGTGGTTCGCGCCTATATTCTGGCGCGCGACATATTCGACTTCCCGGCGCTTTGGGCTGAAATCGAAGCGCTTGACGGCAAGGTCGCTGCTCCTGTGCAGAACCGGATGCTGATTGATGCTGGACGCCTCATACGCCGCACTTGATATCGTCGATATTGCGACGGACAGCGAGCAAGGCGTCGACCGGGTCGCAGAGATCTATTTTGCCTTGGTCGGGAAGCTGGAAATGCGCTGGTTTGGCGATCAGATCAATGCGCTTTCCACCAATACGCACTGGCAGGGTCTGGCGCGCAACGCACTGCGCGATGACCTGGCGCGGCAAACGAGACTGCTGACCGCCAGCGTCATACGCCTGTCGCCAGACGGGATCGATGCGACGGAGATGCTTGCCGCCTGGGAAGCTTCAAACCATGCGCCCCTGAGCCGGCTGCGGGAAATGGTGGCCGACCTGAAAACGGGCCCGGCACTGGATCTGGCGATGCTTTCCGTCGCCATGCGCGAACTGAGGAGTCTTACC
>NZ_FLQY01000326.1 GCF_900089945.1 Candidatus Propionivibrio aalborgensis
AGTGCGCCGAAGCCGACCAGCGGATGCCAGCGCTTCGGCTCGCCGAGCCGATGGTCCAACACGACGGCGGCGATCGCGGCAAGCGGCAACCACAAGGTCGGTGGGATGCTCAATTCGAGTGGCAAGGAGGCAGGCATGGGAAGATCAGGAAAGCGGAGCGGGGATTTTACGCCGAATATCGCGATCTTCCGCAGCCTGAACTGATGCCGGCCGGTGCTATTTGAGGGCCAGCGGATGCCCTGCCACGACCATCGTCACCTTCTCCTCGGCCTGATTGGCCGATTCTCCGGCGAAGAGCAGATTCGACAGCCATAGCGTCAGGCAGTCCACCAGCAAGCACACTCCGGGAGCAGCATTTTGCCGCAATGCCGATGCCAGATCGAGCGGCGACTCGACCAATCCCCATTCGGCAGGGCGGCGTGCCCGGTGCCGGGCAATGCGCTGCGACATTTCGCCATCCAGCGCTTGCCCGGTAGCCACGTAGATAACTCGCAGACCGCTTTCGATGGCGCGCCTTTCCGCCAATGTGCTCTTGCCCGAGCGGGCACCACCGATGATCAGCTCTTTCATGCCGCAAGCTTAGCATGAGCGCCCACGCGTATAATCTGCGCTTTGTCCTAGGCGAGCTCGCCATGCAATTTTCCATTCTCCCGATCAAGAACACGCTCGATCCGGTACTGCACGCCAAGATCGACAACAAGACCAAACCGCTCGGTGCGCTCGGCCAGCTCGAAAGGCTGGCACTGCAGGTCGGCCGGATTCAGCAGTCGCTGACGCCGAAGTTTTCGCAACCGCATCTGCTGGTCTTTGCCGGAGACCACGGTGCGGCCAAAGCCGGCGTATCGGCTTTCCCCCAGGACGTAACCTGGCAAATGGTCGAGAACTTTCTCGTCGGTGGTGCGGCAATCAACGTTTTCGCTCGGCAGAACGGTTTGGCACTGAAGGTCATCGACGCCGGGGTGGCGCATGATTTCGGAGAGCGCGACAGGCTGATCGACGCCAGCATCGGCCACGGCACACGCAACTATATTGACGAGCCGGCGATGAGTTCTGCCGATTGCGCCGCTGCACTGATCAAGGGCGCGAACATTGCCCGCGATCTGGCTGACGAAGGATGCAACGTTGTCGGATTCGGCGAAATGGGCATCGGGAATACGGCGTCGGCCGCGCTGATTACCCACGCTCTGACGGGATCGCCGCTGATCGATTGCATCGGTCGCGGAACCGGCCTTGATGACGCCGGGCTGGCGCGCAAGCGCGAACTGCTGACACAAGCAGTCAGCCGCGCTTCATTAGCGGCCGACGCAGACGCAATGACGGTGCTCGCCGAGTTCGGCGGCTTCGAGATCGTCATGATGGCGGGTGCCATGCTGGGTGCAGCGGAGCGCGGCATGCTGTTGCTGATCGACGGCTTCATCGTGACCGCCGCTCTGCTCGCGGCTTCGCGCATTGATCCCCGTATTCGCGGCTACTGCATTTTCTGCCACCGCTCCGCCGAACCGGGGCACCAGGCACAGCTGCATGCCCTCAAAGCCGAGCCGCTTCTTGACCTCGGTTTGCGTCTCGGCGAAGGCACCGGCGCAGCCTTGGC
>NZ_FLQY01000327.1 GCF_900089945.1 Candidatus Propionivibrio aalborgensis
CCTGCAGCGCATCGCGACAGATACGGTCGATGATGGCCTTGACATACGGGCAGTGATTGCAGATGAACATCAACAATAGACCGTTGGGACCACGAAGCGTGTCTAGTGTCCAGTGTTTGCCTGAAGTGTCGGGGAGTTCAAATTCCGGGGCTTCCCAGCCGAAATTGCAGAGCGGGGTAGTGATGGCCATGACTGTGGTAATCCTTATGATTACGCTGTCTTACGCGTGCTTCTATAATATCACCATGAGTACCCCACGATTCTACTGCCTCGAGCCCTTGGTGATCGGTTCGCGCTATGTTCTGCCTGACGCCGCCGCAAGGCACGCGTCTCGGGCGCTGCGATTGCGCGTTGGGGATGATCTCGTTTTGTTCGATGGCGCCGGCGGTGAGTATGTGGCACGAATCGCCGTGCTCGATCGAGATCAGGTAAGCGTGGATGTAATGGAATGGTGTGATGTCGAATGCGAGGCGCCGATAGAGGTGACGCTTGTGCAGGCTCTGCAGGCTGGCGAGAAGATGGACATGACTGTGCAGAAAGCGGTCGAATTGGGTGCGAGGCGAATCGTCCCGGTGACGTCACAGCGCAGTACGGTACGTCTCGCTGGCGAAAGGGCAGTGCGGCGTGTTGAGCACTGGCGTGGCGTGGCCATCGCGGCCTGCGAACAGTGCGGACGCAACCGGGTGCCGGAGGTGTCCGCACTGCAGAGTTTGGAACAGTGGCTGGGCAAGTCTCCAAACAGCGGTGTTTTGCGCTTGATGTTGGTGCCCGGATCGGAGCAAACTCTGGCTAGCATTGCACCACCGGCGCCGGGCGGGAAGGTGGATGTGCTAATCGGCGCTGAAGGAGGTTTGGCACCTGATGAAGTCGAGC
>NZ_FLQY01000328.1 GCF_900089945.1 Candidatus Propionivibrio aalborgensis
CGTTCCACGAGCCACAATAAGCTATTCCTTGATCGCTTCGACAGCGATGTCGATGGTCACTTCATCGCCCACGGAGGGAGCGTGCTTTCCGGCGTGGAACTCAGAGCGGCTGATTTTGGTGGTGGCGTTGGCGCCGATGGCATCCTTCTTCAGCATCGGATGTGGCATTGCCTGAAATGAAGTGATGGTCAGGGTCACTGGCCGGGTTACATCCTTGATGGTCAGCTTGCCTTCAACCGCCACCGGTTTTCCGCCCTGAAAAACCACCTTGGTCGACTTGAAGGACGCGGTGGGATATTTCTCCGTATCGAGCAGACCTTCGCCCTGGATATGTTCGTTGAATACCGGGTAGCCGGTGTCCACGGATTTCATGTCGATGAGCACCTCGACGGAACCGGTTTTGGCTTCCTTGTCGAGTACGATCTTGCCGCTTGTCTTGTTGAAACGGCTGAGCTGTTTGGAGTAGCCGAAGTGGTTGTAGGAGAAGCGGGGGAAGCTGTGCGTGCCGTCGATGATAAAGGTTTCCGGGGCGGCCAGAGTCGGGCCGCTGAGTGAGGTCATGGCTGCGGCAATTAGTGCGAGACGGGTAAGTCTTGTCATGTTATGGCTCCTTGCTGGTTTGAGGTCGAAACAGGGTTTTGAACGTTCATTTCCCGTTGGTGGCGAGGATGTGGAACCTGATCTGAACTTCATTGGCGACGGTTCCAAAATCTGCCCAGGCTCCTTCACCAATAGTGAAATCAGCGCGCCTGATCACGAAGGCACCATCAAAACTGGCGTTGTTGCCCTGAATGCTCACCGTAGCCGGCGCGGTTACGGCCTGCGTGCGGCCCTTGATGGTGAGTTGGCCCGCTACTTCGTAACGGTTGCCGCCCAACGACCTGACGCTGCTGGAT
>NZ_FLQY01000329.1 GCF_900089945.1 Candidatus Propionivibrio aalborgensis
TATCCGGGGCGCGAAGCGTTCTACAACCTTCGGTGACGAGCCCGGAGTCAGGTGTGATGAGCGGTGGGAATGACTGCACCCGTCCTGCTTCCGGCGCTTGTTCCCGAACTCTTTCCTGATCAATGCGCTGGCTATCCGTCGCGCTGATCGCCCTGATTTTGCTGTTGCAGTATCCGTTGTGGCTGGGCAAGGGGGGGTGGCTTCGGGTATGGGATGTTGACCGTCAATTGCAGCAGCAGAAGGATGGCAACAAGAAGCTCGAAGACCGCAATGCCGGACTGGATGCCGAAGTGCGTGATCTCAAGCAGGGATACGATGCAATCGAGGAGCTTGCGCGCTTCGAGCTTGGAATGATCAAACAGGATGAGGTTTTCGTCCAGATCCCAGAGAAATCGTTTCGGGACGCGCTCCCAAGAAAATCCGCTTCCGAGAAAAAGCAGTCACCGGCTTCTCATTGATCATTATTGAAGTTTGATCTCGCCGGTGACGTTTACGTTTATCTGCGACACGCCGGCTTCCAGCGGCATCGGGGCGGAGTCGGATACCATCGCGTTGGCCGCGGCGCGAAACATAGGTTGCACGGACCTTCCGCTGGTATTAACCGAAAGTTGCTTGATGCTGTAGGTCTTACCCAGAGCATCGGCAATCACCTTTGCGCGAGCCTTGAAAGCCGTTATGGCGTCGAGTATCGCTTCATCTTCGGCCTTTTTGCGAGTTTCGGGGGACGGCAACAGAACAAGACTGGAGACGCCAAGCGAGGTTTGCAGTTTGCCGAGCAGCTCCGACAACGCCGCAGTGTCCCCCGATTCCAGCGACAGCTCCGAACGCATGCGCCATGATTCGATCGTTCCACCTTTTGAGTAGATCGGGTAAGTGTTGATTCCGCCGTTCTGCGTCTTGATACTCGGGTATGCTTTGGCGGTTTTGAGAGCGTCGGCTATCAGCCCGTTGACCTGCTTTGACAATTCTCCCGGCGTTGTTCCCATGGCTTCCGCAGAAACGGTCGAACGA
>NZ_FLQY01000330.1 GCF_900089945.1 Candidatus Propionivibrio aalborgensis
AACGCGGGGTCACGAAGACCTCGTTCGGCGTGCTGCCTGTCTTTTCGATCATGTAATTGTCGGTATCGCCGAGAGTCGCTCGAAGAGGCCCTTCTTTTCGCTTGCCGAGCGGGTCGAAATCGCCAAGGAACTTCTGGCCCAGTACCCGAATGTTGAAGTCTGCGGATTTGATGGCCTGCTGATGGATTTTCTCCACGCAAAAGGCGCGAAGGTCATATTGCGCGGTCTGCGCGCCGCGTCGGATTTCGAGTACGAATTTCAGATGGCGGGGATGAACAGGAATCTTTTCCCCGAGGTTGAAACAATATTCCTGACCCCGGGCGAGAAGTACATGTTCATTTCGGCAACGATGGTTCGCGAGATTGCCCTTCTCGGCGGGGATGTCAGCAAGTTTGTCCATCCGGCAATCTGCGAGCGGCTGGCGAAAAGAGTTTCGGAAAAATTTTAGTGAGTTGAAGGAACAGCATCATGGCATTGATTATTACTGACGAATGCATCAACTGCGACGTGTGTGAACCCGAGTGCCCGAACGAAGCGATTTCTCAGGGCGCTGAAATCTATGAAATCGACCCGGGCAAGTGTACCGAATGCGTTGGTCACTATGACACGCCACAGTGTGTCGAGGTTTGCCCGGTCGATTGCATCCCGAAGGATGCCGATCATCAGGAAAATGAAAACCAGCTGTGGGTGAAGTACGAGAAGCTGACGGGGAACAAGCGACCCGCCTGATCGGACACAAAAAAACGCCGTCTCCCGATCGCCTGGGTGACGGCGTTTTTGTTCTTTTGTTTTTCAGGCGGCGCTACGCAGGTTTTGGGTATTGAGTTTTGTAATCAGAATGAGCTCAACCGCTTTACCGACCTTCTCCAGCGCCCGGATCTGTGACACAAGATTGTTCTCGACGTGAATCAGTTCATTGACTCGATCTTCAAGCGTGTCGGTTGCTTGATGAATGCGTTTGATGCTTTCCAGCCGCCGTTTGAGCTGGATCTGGTGTTCGCGAACCTGGGTTTCCATGGGCGCCATGATCGCTTTCAGCCAGGATTCCGCGTCACGGTTGGCGCGCTCAAAAGCGCGCTTCACCTGGGTAGCGACTTCCTCGAAGAACCTCTGTGTGACCTTGTTTTTCTCATGGGTCATCAACTGGAACATGGTGTTGAGGTGTGTATCGCACCAGTACTCAAGGCGGTCAATGTCCTTCTGGTAACGGATCAAAGAGAAGCTGGTCGGGGTGCCCAGCTTGAGGCCATGCTCGACCGCAAACTTCTTGTAGATTGCGCCCATCATGGTGAGGATTTCGACTATCTCGCCGTCTGATTTGACGAGGTTGTTGCGCGAAACGTTGAAGAAATTCTTCATCGCGCCAGAGAGTGTTTTTGAGAACGGTGCTTCGATCATTGTCTCGCGGGTCGAAGTCGTCAGTTCGAGCAAGGCATCAAGGCCCAGATGGCCAAAAAGCTTGTTCGTCAGTTGCGAAAAGACGCTGCGCACTGCGTAG
>NZ_FLQY01000331.1 GCF_900089945.1 Candidatus Propionivibrio aalborgensis
CGGTTACGATGTGTCGCGACTGATGGCCGGCAGCCTGGGCACGCTGGGCCTGATCGTTGAAGTCTCGCTCAAGGTTCTGCCGGTTGCTGTCGCAGAGCGGACGCTGCTTTTCGAACTGGCGCAAGACAAGGCGCTGGATTTGCTTAATCGGTGGGGCGGGCAGCCGCTGCCCATCTCGGCATCGGCCTGGGGGGACAATATCCTTCATATCCGCCTCTCGGGTGCTACGGCGGCGGTGAGCTCGGCAAGCAGGACGTTAGGTGGTCAGATGCTTGCAGCCGATGAAGCGACGGCTTTCTGGCTAAGCTTGCGTGAGCAGCGCCATGCTTTCTTTGATGGCGAAGCACAGCTATGGCGCATTTCCATCCCTTCGACAAGCCCGGCTCTGGATCTGCCGGGTGCGCAACTCGTGGAATGGGGTGGTGCGTTGCGCTGGCTGCGCGGTGGAGCCTCGTTGACCGATCAGGCGGTTCGTCAAGTAGCCGAGCAGGTCGGCGGACACGCAACGTTGTTTCGAGCCGACGAGACAAAGAAGGCCGA
>NZ_FLQY01000332.1 GCF_900089945.1 Candidatus Propionivibrio aalborgensis
GACGCGCATTGGCGACATGCTGGTTAGCGTCATCGACCCGGTGGCCGATTATGCCGAGCTTCTTGAGTCGCTGTTCGATTTTGATCGGATTGCCGGGCTATTGGCTCGTCCCGAATTTCGCATGCGCTTTGACGCAATGCATGCCGTTAACGGCCCCTATGCCCACGCCATTCTTGAGGGACGCCTTGGGGCGCCGGCAGGGACCGTGGTTAACGGGACGCCGCTGCCGGATTTCGGTGGCGGACACCCTGACCCAAATCCGGTCTATGCCGCCGATCTGGTTTCTGCGCTGGCGGATGCTCACTCCGGCTTGTCCTTTGGCGCAGCTTCGGACGGAGACGGCGATCGCAACATGATCGTGGGGCGCGATTTCATCGTCAGCCCGAGCGATAGCCTGGCCGTCATTGCCGCCAATTACACACTGATCCCGGCCTATGCAAAAGGACTGGCCGGCGTGGCACGTTCCATGCCGACGAGTTGCGCGGTGGACCGCGTCGCCGCAGATCTCGGCATACCCTGTTTTGAAACACCGACAGGCTGGAAGTACTTTGGCACTCTGCTTGATGCCGGTAAAGCAACCCTGTGCGGTGAAGAGAGCGCTGGTACCGGTTCCAACCATGTGCGCGAGAAAGACGGGTTGTGGGCGGTACTCTACTGGCTGAACATTCTTGCTGTGCGCGACGAACCGGTCGAGCAAATCGTTCGCGAGCATTGGCGTCGATTTGGTCGTAATGTTTATTCGAGGCACGACTACGAAGGCATTGAAACGGCGAAGGCAGAGACGCTGATGGATGAGCTTCGGAAGAAGCTGCCGTCGTTGGCTGGAATGAAATTCGAAGGGATGTGTGTCAAGTCCGCTGACGACTTCTGTTACACAGATCCTGTTGATGGTTCGCGCAGCGACAAGCAAGGTGTCCGGGTATTGCTCGAAAATGGATCGCGCGTGGTACTCAGGCTGTCTGGCACCGGTACTGAGGGAGCTACCTTGCGCGTGTATCTAGAGCGCTACGAAGCGGATCCGGCGCGTCACGCGATACCTACG
>NZ_FLQY01000333.1 GCF_900089945.1 Candidatus Propionivibrio aalborgensis
ACGTGACCCGTATGTCCGGTGGTGTGGGAGGGAGGGGCCGTGAGGCTTCTTCCTATCCCGATTGAAGCTGTAGAAAAACCCATTTTTGGCCGAATGTTTGACAAAGGAATGGCGCCGGATTCATCGGCGCCATTTGTCATTTGGCTTCTTGATTGCGTGCTTCGCCGTTCCACCTATGCCGACGTTTGTCCCAAGCCGTCGGCCGGGCGCTTGGAGCGGGCCTGCCTTGCCTTCTTCTGCTACTGCGCATAGCCGTGATGCGCCAGCTTCTCGATATTGTGTACCAGGCAGAACAACTTCCACTGCGTATCGACCTTCGTCTGCCCGCGTAGCGTGAAGCGGTCCAGCCCTTTGTTGTGGCGGATATTGCCGAACACCGGTTCCACCGTGGCGAAGCGTTTCCCGTAGAGTTGCCTTCCGCGCTCCGAATCGATGGCTCGCTTCATGATCGCCGTATAGCTCACCTTGCCGCCCGCTGCCTTGCCCCGGAAGAAGCACACCTGCCGGGTCTGGGTGACGTCCGGTTTCCTCAGACACTTCTCCCGTAACGTACAGGGCAGGCAATCGCGCAGCGCCCCTTGGAACTTGGTGCCGATCTGGCCGTTGTGATGGCAGTTGGCTCCGTTCTGATAGAGCCTCCTGCCTGCGGGACAGATACAGGTACCGGCTTGCGGATCGTAGTCGAAATCCTTGGGTCGGTAGTGACCGGCGGTCTTCTTGGGATGGGCCTTGTCGTAGAGCGGATCGGGTTGGGCCGTGTGCCGGGCCTGATCCTTGAAACGTTCATCGCGCTTGCGCATCTGATTGTCGGCAATCAGGGCGGGCCGATGCTTCTCGGCCAGTGCCTTGAGGTTGGCTTCACTGTGGTAGCCGGCATCTGCCGTGATCAGGGTGTCGGGCGTACTCAGCGGTGCGGCCGCCTCGACCACGGGAATTAGCAGTGCCTGCTCGCTGCCGGTGCCGTGGGCTTGCGCTTCGATAACGATCTGGTGGCGATCGTCGACGGCGGCGACGCCGCAGTAACCTTGAATGACGCCCTTGGATGTGGCCATCTTCGCGGAGTCGTTATCGGTCCTGTTGCTCTTGATCACCTTGCCTTTGGCGCCTTTGCGATCCTCGGGATGCTTCTTGAGCCAACTGCGCAGTTGGGTGGCGTCGCGCTGAAGCCGCTCGATACGTTGGGCCGCCTTGGCGGCCCGGTCGGGCTCAATCGACAGGGCGTCGTGCTCGCGATGGCGGGCGAGCATCTGCTGAGCCGCCTGTTCGAGCTTGGCGGCTTGCTTCTCGAAGTCGGCGCGGGTACCGCTCTTGCCCTTGCTGGCGTTGCTGGGCAGTTTGACGCCATCGATGGCGAACATCTCGCGGCCGATCAGGCCTTGCCGGTCGCAGAGGTAGACCACCTGACTGAAGATGGCAGCAATCTCGTCGCTGAGACCGGAGACGAAGTCGGCGAAGGTGGTGAAGTGTGGCGCGCAATCACCGCTGAGTGCAATGAAGGTGACCTGCTCGCGGCAGGCACGTTCGATCTCCCGGCTACTGACGATGCCCCGGCTGTAGGCGAACAAGATTACCTTGAGCAACAGGGCCGGCGAGTAGGCGCTGGCACCAGTGAAGTCGTTCCGGTAGCGGGCGTCGAAACGGCGCAGATCGAGTTCGTGATCGACAAGGTAGTTCAGGGCATGTTCGAAGGTGCCGGGCAACAACTGCTTCTCCAAATCCACCGCGAGAAAACGCGGGCTGGTGTCGATGACTTTGTAACGGGCCATGTCGGGTATCCAAAAGGCAATACCCGTTGGATCATTGATATTCCATTCGGTTCACAGCAAAATGCGCAGATGAATAGAGTTTTTCTACACCTTCGTTATGCGTCTTGAGATCGTTACCTCTGACGGGTTTGACGTGTAACTACATCGTAGCTACAATCAACGCATGACTACACTTCATTTCGAGTGGGACGAACCGAAGGCCAACGCCAACATCGCGAAGCACGGTGTGAGCTTCGACGAAGCCAAAACCGTGTTCTACGATGAACGCGCACGGCTGATTGCAGATCCGGACCATTCTGAAGATGAAGAACGTTTCATCCTTCTGGGCTGTAGCTCAGGTTTAAAGCTTCTGATTGTGTGTCATTGCTACCGAGCGAACGATGGCGTGATTCGCATCATCTCGGCACGTAAGGCCACAAAACGTGAAGCAGCTTCTTATTGAATGGGTGACCATCATGCGCACTGAATACGACTTCTCGAAATCAACCAAGAACCCCTACGCCTCACAACTCAAGAAACAGATCACGATCCGCTTGGACGAAGAGTGCATCAACTATTTCAAATCTATTTCTGAGGGTGTCGGCATTCCGTATCAAAGCCTTATCAATCTTTACCTACGAGACTGTGCAACATCCAATCGAAAGCTGAACCTCAAGTGGAAGTGACGCCCAACGATTAAGGTTAGATCGTGATCGCGAAGCGAGCCACGATCTGAACCGGTTGTTGGAC
>NZ_FLQY01000334.1 GCF_900089945.1 Candidatus Propionivibrio aalborgensis
CACGAAAACATCAGGGCGCAGACCGGATCGGCCACATTTTCGGCTTTCCGGGCCAGCCTCTCGATCGTTTGCCGCATGTCGGTCAGCGCATTGATCGGCTGCCGGATGGCCCAGGCCAGGTGTTGCCCGGGCGCGACGCGCTCGGCGAGCGTCAACGAGTTGTCGGCGTTGGCGGCAATGATGGCAATCGGGCGATAGCGGCCATCGACAAGTGCAGTATTGGCGCTGTGATCGCCGTCCATGAGCACAGCGGTGACGTGATGGAGCTGCAACCCGGTGTGAAAGCGCTGATCGGTCGGCAGATGCCGGTTCAGGCTGGTCAGCGCGGCTTGACCGCCGAGTCTTTCCAGGTCGAAGCCGTTGCTGCTGTCGACCATCATTGGTTCGCCAAGCAGTTGCAAGCCGCAGGAGACGCCGATATCGATGTCTGCGCCCAGCAGTTGAACGCTGCAGCGCTGCGGTTCTGCAAGGCGACCCTGTTGCCAGACGGGGGCTTCTGCGGAACCCGTGTTGCCGGAATAACTCCCGCCAAAGCGCACGCCGTCGCTGCTCCAGTCCGTCGGAAAACTGCCGCCGGCATAGCTCAGGACAGGCTGCCTGCCGGGTTCGGGATGCCCGAGGGATAGCCCCCCGCCAAAAACCATGACGGCAGCAGCGGGGCGGTCCAGCACCCAGCCGGATTCGGTAAAGACTCCCGCGGCGATGCCGCCGGCGACCTGCGTGCACTGTGCCGTGCGCGCGACGGCGGTGATGGTCTGCCGGGCGTGGCGTGCGAACTCGGGCGTCAGGAAAACAAGCACGCCGTTGGCATGGGTTAGTCCGGACTTGTCGAGCGCCTGCCGCACGGCGTCTTCGGCGAGTATGGGCAGGGGATCATTGTCGGAAACAAGCGCTGTGGCAACGGTCATCGGGTCTTGTCTTTGAATTCGCAAAGGTCGGCAATGACGCAGCGCGGACATTCCGGTTTGCGTGCCTTGCAGATGTAGCGGCCGTGCAGGATCAGCCAGTGATGGGCATCACGCTTGTAGTCGTCAGGCACCGATTTTAGCAGTTTGAGTTCGACGGCTAGCGGTGTTTTGCCTGATGCCAGCTTCGTCCGGTTGGCGACGCGGAAGATGTGCGTATCGACAGCGATGGTCGGTTCGCCGAAGGCGGTGTTGAGCACCACGTTGGCCGTCTTCCGCCCGACGCCGGGTAGCGCTTCAAGTGCCGCTCTGTCACGTGGCACCTCGCCGCCGTGCCGTTCAATGAGCTGGCGGCAGGTGGCGGTGACGTTCCTCGCCTTGGTCGAAAACAGGCCAATGCGCTTGATGTATTCAGCCAGTCCCGCTTCACCGAGCGCCAGCATCGCCTGCGGTGTCGGCGCGTCGGCAAACAGTTTGCGCGTTGCCAGGTTGACGCTCGTGTCGGTGGCTTGCGCCGACAGAATGACGGCGACAAGAAGCTGGAAGGTGGTGGCGTATTCCAGTTCGGTGGTGGGTGCCGGATTGGCGGCGCACAGACGCCTGAAGATTTCGGCGCGCTTGGCCGCATTCATAAGCCGTGTTTTTCTGAAATCAATGACCGCTGCCGGTTACTGCGGGTTCCGGCACCTGACGATTGTCGCGCGACGCAGCGCGTGCTTCGACCCAGTTCTTCCAGGCGATCAGACAGCCGAGCAGGATGAAGGCGCCGGGCGGGAGGATCGCGAGCAGCAGTCCGGGATAGTCTTTCGGGAGCAGTTGCAGCGGGTGCAGGCCGGGGAAGACCATGTCGATGCCCGAAAACAGGGTGCCGCTGCCGATCAGTTCGCGCAGCCCGCCCAGCAGTGCCAGCGTCCACAGCATGCCGACGCCCATGAAGATGCCGTCGAACATGGCTTGCAAGGGCGGGTTCTTGTTGGCAAAGGCTTCGACGCGTGCCAGTACGATGCAGTTGGTGACGATCAGCGGGATGAAGATGCCAAGCACCAGATACAGTTCGTGGAGGCCGGCGTTGAACAGCAGATCGACTACCGTGACCAGCGCCGCCACGATCAGGATGAATACCGGGATGCGGACCTCGTGCGGAATGAGGTTACGCAGGCTGGCAACGGCCAGGCCCGCGATGGACATGACGATGATCGTCGCCAGCGACAGCATGACGCCGTTGACCAGATTGGTGGTGACGGCGAGCAGCGGGCACAGGCCAAGAAGCTGGATCAGGCTGGAATTCTGTTTCCATGTCCCGTTGGCGGCGATCTGGCGAAATTCATCACGGGTAATCATTTCCCTACCTCCTTCACGCGGCCCTGTTCTGCGGAATCCCGTTTTGCCGGGTCTTCCTGAGACGCGAAAAACTGCCCGTGGTTCGCGGCAACATACAAGGCCGCATTGCGAACCGCCTTGATCACGGCACGCGGCGTGACCGTGGCGCCGGCCACCGAGTCGAAGCGTCCGCCATCCTTCTTGACTTTCCACTGACGCCCGTCAATCGACGTCGGTGCCAGATCATTGAACTGGGTGATCCACGGGCGTTCCTTGTTCCTGTCCTTCTTTGGTTCGATGTAGTCACCCAATCCGGGCGTCTCCTTGTGTTGCGTCACGCGCACGCCAAGCACAACCCCGTCGGCATTCAGGGCGATCAGCATGCGGATTTTTCCAGCGTAACCATCGGGAGCCACCGCTTCCAGCACCACGGCGCTCGGTCTATTCTTCTTGCTCGCCCGGTAGGCGGTTGACTCTTCGTCCAGCCCGAGCGACTCGGTCGGTGCGATTTGCACAGTGTCCTTCAGCAAATCGTTATCGTAGTGGCTGGGCGGCAGAACCTCGCTGATCAGCTTCATTTTCTCTTCGGCTTCAACCGCCTTGATCGTCGGGAGCGTCCAGATGTAGGCGCCCGAAAGAAAACCCGTAAAGATGCTGACGAAGAGGAACAGGATGATCGCCGTGCGAACAGCCATCCTTGGCGCAGTCAGCGGTTTGCCTTGGCGCGTCATTTCTTCTTCATGCCGAAGATGGGTGGCTGCGTGTAGAGGTCGATCAACGGAACGCAGATATTCAGCAGCAATACGGCGAAGGCCACACCGTCGGGGTAACCACCGAAAACACGGATGACATAAGCCAGAGCGCCGGCGCCGAGACCGAAGATCAGCTTGCCTCGGGGCGTTGTGCAGCCCGACACCGGATCGGTCACGATGAAGAAGGCGCCGAGCATGGAACCGCCCGAAAAAAGATGGAAGATCGGGCTGGCGAAACTGGCCGGGTTCCACAGCCAGAGTGCACCGGAGAGCAGCACCATGCCGGCGAGGAACGCGAAAGGCGCATGCCAGCTGATGATCCGGCGCTGCCAGAGCCACAGGCCTCCGACGAGATAGGCGGCAGGTACCCACTCCCAGCCTTTGCCGGCGAAATGTCCGAATATGTTTGCATCGGCCAGTATGCCGGCCACGGTGCTGTTTCCCTCGCCAAGATTGAGCGCGGTCTTCAGGGCGTCGAGCGGCGTGGCGCCGTTCAGCGCGTCGATTCGGGGTGCATTACCCAGGACCAGCGCCAGATGATCGGAAAAGCCTCCCGGCAGTCCGACCGGCGGCCATCGCGACATCAGTGCGGGAAAGGAAACGATGCACGCGGCAAAGGCGATCATCGCCGGATTGAACGGGTTCTGGCCCAGTCCGCCGTAGAGGTGTTTGGCGACGACGATGGCAAACAGCGAGCCGACAACGATCAGCCACCAGGGAGCGAGTGGCGGGAAGGCCAGCGCGATGAGCCAGGCGGTGACGATGGCGCTGCCATCGCTCAGAAAGGGACCGAGCGGCTTGTCGCGCAGCTTCAGCATCAAGGCTTCGGCGAGCAGGCAGGCGGCGGTTGCAATGGCGATCTGCAGCAGGATGATCGGACCGATCAACCAGACGTAGACGGCAATCGCCGGCAGCAGCGCGGCGAGCACCTGCAGCATGACGCGCTGGATGCTGACATCCTGGACCAGATAGGGCGGCGTCGTGAAGTTCATCGGGTGTTACTCTCCGCGTCCTCTTCGTTGGGAGCGGATTGTTGTTGCAGCGGTACGCGGCGCGCTTCGATCGCCGCAATTTCCTTGCGCTGGGCGATGGTCAGTCCCTCGGTATTCTTCGGCTGCACACCTTCTCGTTGCAGGCGGGCGCGCTCCATGGCGGCAGCGATGGCGGCTTTTTTGGCGGCTGCCGCTTCACTTTCCGTCGGTGCATCGGCAACGGTGGATTCGCCTGAGGAATCGTCATTGCCCTCGGGCGCGGGCTTCTTTGCCGCCGCCTTGGCCGCTGCAGCCTTCGCCAGGCGTTCGGCCTTTTCGGCCTTCTCTCGCTCCTCGCGCTCGTTGCGCAATTCGAAGCGGGCTTTGGCCGCGTCGGCCATGGCTTTTTCCCGCTCGCGTGACCAGATCTCGCTCTTGGCAAAGCGGAAGTACTGGACCAGCGGGATGTGCGACGGGCAAACGTAGCTGCAACAGCCGCATTCGATGCAATCGAAGATGTTGTATTCCTGCGTCTTGCCAAAGTTTCTGGCTCGTGCGAACCAGTACAGCTCGAAAGGTTGCAACTCGTGCGGGCAGACTTCGGCACAGGCGCCGCAGCGGATGCACGGCATTTCTGGCACCGGCGGCGGGAACAGCTTCGGCGAACTGGCGATGATGCAGTTGGTGGCCTTGACGATCGGTGCGTCGAGGCTGGGCATTTCAAAGCCCATCATCGGGCCACCCATCAGATAACCCGTCGTATCGGGTCTGGGCTGACCGAGCGCGACCAGATCCTTGAGCGGAGTACCGAGCAGCACTTCCCAGTTGCGCGCTTTTTCGACATTGCCGGTCAGCGTGACGATGCGCGAGAGTACCGGCTCGCCATGGGCAATGGCGCGCCAGGCGGTGTACGCCGTCGCCACGTTGAAGCACTGCACGCCCATTTCGGGAGATCGTTTGCTGGCCGGCACTTCCTTGCCGGTCAGGACGCGGATCAGTTGTTTGGCCCCTCCCGCCGGGTAACGAGTCGGAACGCAAATGACCTCGAAGTTCTCGCCAAGCTTCTCGACCGCGGCCCGCATGGCGGCGGCGGCTTCCGGCTTGTTGTCCTCGATGCCGATCAGCACGCGTTTGGGTTGCAGCAGGTCGCGAAAGATTCCCGAGCCGCGAACGATTTCTTCGGCACGTTCGCGCATCAGCATGTCATCGCAGGTCATGAACGGCTCGCATTCGGCGCCGTTGATGATGAGTTCGTCCATCGGTACCGATTCGACCGCGCTGAGTTTGGCATGGCTCGGGAAGACGGCGCCACCGAGGCCGACGACGCCCGAGTCGCGCAGGATCTCGCGCACGCGCTCGGGTTCGAGAGCAGCGTAGTCGAGCGGCTTGCGTTCGACCCACTCGTCACGGCCATCGGCTTCGATCACGACCGAGAGCGTCGGCAGGCCGGAGGGATGCGCGGCAATGCGTTCCTCGACGGCCAACACGGTTCCCGATGTCGGGGCATGAACCGCCGATGAAAGCCACTTGTCCGGGCCGCCGATGCACTGCCCCTTGAGGACGCGTTCGCCGGCTTCGACCAGCGGATCGGGCGTGCCGCCAATACTCTGGTGCAGCGGGACGATCAATCGCGAAGGCACGGGCGCGATGCCGATCGGCATTTGCACCGAAGGCGTCTTGTTCGTGTCCGGCTTGACGCCGCCCTTGAATTTGAAAAGTTGCTGGAGCATTCGGAGTCTTTGGCTAGCCTCTGGCGATCAGGCGATTTGCTTTACTTGCTTGATTTCGATGACCGGATACTTCCATTTCCAGTTGTCGATGTCTTCGCTGATGATCTCCATGCGAATGCATTCCACCGGGCATGGTTTGATGCACAGCTCGCAACCGGTGCACAGCGATTCGACAATGGTATGCATCTGCTTGGCGGCGCCAACGATGGCATCCACCGGGCAGGCCTGGATGCACAGCGTGCAGCCGATGCAGGTCTGCTCGTCGATGATGGCGATCTGCTTGGGCTTTTCTTCGACTTCGAGTGGCTTGACTTCGCGCCCGAGCAGGTCGGCCAGCTTGCGCACGCCTTCGATGCCGCCGGGTGGGCACAGGTTGATGTCCACTTCGCCTTCGGCGATCGCTTCAGCATACGGCTTGCAGCCCGGGAATCCACACTGACCGCACTGGGTCTGCGGCAGGATGGCCTCGATCTTTTCGACCAGCGGATTGCCTTCGACCTTGAATTTGATCGACGCGTAGCCGAGCGCCGCGCCCAGAATGACGGCACCGAGGGCCATGACGAGAATGGCCGTAATCATTACTGGTATTTGTCCAGGCCGGCAAAGCCCATGAAGGCGAGCGACATCAGGCCGGCGGTGACCATGGAAATGGCGACCCCGCGGAAATGGACCGGAACGTCAGCGCCTTCGACGCGTTCGCGTATCCCGGCGAAGAGCACCAGCACCAGCGAGAAGCCGATGGCGCTGGCGGCGCCGAAGAAAAGCGATTCGACGAAATTGTATCCATTGGCGATGTTCAGCAGCGGCACGCCGAGCACGGCGCAGTTGGTGGTAATCAGCGGCAGGTAGATGCCCAGCACCTGATGCAGCAGCGGGCTGGTTTTCTGGATCACCATCTCGGTCAACTGCACGATGGCGGCGATGGTGACGATGAAGGATAGCGTGCGCAGGTACTCCAGCCCGAAGGGTATGAGCATGACCTGGTCGATGATATAGCTGGCCCCGGTTCCCATGGTGAGCACAAAGGTGGTCGCCGCGCCCATGCCGAAGGCGGTCTCCAGTTTCTTGGACACGCCCATGAAGGGGCAGAGACCGAGAACCTTCACCAGTACGACGTTGTTGACCAGAACAGCGCCGATGATGATGAAAATATAGTGGGTCATGATCCGTCAGGCACTGCGGGAAAAGGCGGCAAGGGCAACTGCAAAAGCGGCTGCAGGGGCTGAAAAGCCTTGGAATTATCCTCTATTGGCAGAGGGCGTTCAACCCTGCTGGCTGTGGAGCTATAGCTCAATTCGCGGTCTGTTCGAGGTGCCCGCCTTGGCGATGGCGGCAGCCGCCTCCCCGACCAGGGCAGGGCCACGATAGATGAAGCCTGAATAGATCTGAACCAGGCTTGCACCGGCCTCCAGTTTGGCCACGGCATCCTCGCCGCTCATGATGCCGCCGACCCCGATGATCGGCAGTTCGCCGGCCAGTGCGACGGCGAGTTTTTTCAGCACCGCAGTCGAGCGCGCGAACAGCGGAGCGCCCGACAGTCCCCCGGTTTCGTCGGCGTGCAACCAGCCCTCGACCCCGTCGCGGGACAAGGTGGTGTTGGTGGCGATCACGCCGTCCATGCGATGCTGGCGCAGCAGGTCGGCAATTGACTGAATCTGCGCGTCTTCAAGGTCCGGAGCGATTTTCAGCGCCAGCGGAACATACTTGCCTTGCTTCTCCGCCAGTCGAGCCTGCTCGGCCTTGAGGCGGCCAAGCAACGCATCAAGCGCCTCGTCCTTTTGCAACTCGCGCAGATTTTTGGTGTTCGGGCTGGAAATATTGACCGTGACATAGCTGGCCGCGCTATACACCCGCTCCAGACAGATCAAGTAATCATCAACCGCGTTTTCGATGGGCGTATCGAAGTTCTTGCCGATGTTGATTCCGAGGATGCCGCCGCGTTGCGGGAATTGCGCGGTCGAAATGTTGGAAAGCAGCTTATCGACACCGTAGTTGTTGAAGCCAAGGCGATTGATGATGGCCTTCTTCTGGACGATGCGGAACATGCGCGGCTTGGGATTGCCCGGCTGCGGGCGCGGCGTCACGGTGCCGATTTCAATGAAACCAAAGCCCAGCGCGGCCAGCGCATCGACGTGCGCGCCGTTCTTATCCAGTCCGGCGGCCAGGCCAACCGGATTGGGGAACTTCAAGCCCATGGCCTCGACCGGGTTGGATGGCGGTGGATTTGCCAGCAGGCAGGAGACACCCGCCCGGTTGAGAAAATCGACTCCGGACATCCCGAGCTCGTGAGCCATTTCGGGGTCGAGCGAAAAGAAAACGTTGCGTATCAGGGAATAAATCATCGACGGATTTTACCCGAAGCCGCCGCTTCGCAGGATTGGAATGGCGGTGATCTTCACAGGTCGCGTCCGGCATGCGCCGGCTGTATTCGATAGATCACTCTGTTGAAATGGGCGTAAATGGGTGTAGCATTGGAACCCATGATCTCCGCAAATGCAATTCAGATAACACCCGAAATTCTGAGTCTCATCGCCGGTGTCGATGAGTTCAAGGGGGCCTGGCGTGCGCTCGGTACGTTGGCCCCCGATCGGCTATCCGCATTGCGCAGGGTCGCTACGATCGAAAGTATCGGTTCGTCTACCCGCATTGAAGGTAGCAGGCTGTCCGATCGCGAGGTCGAGCGCTTGCTGTCCAATCTCCAGGTCAAGCCTTTTTCGACCAGGGACGAACAAGAGGTGGCCGGTTACGCCGAGGTCATGGAGTTTGTGTTTTCATCCTGGCAGGACATCGCGCTGACCGAGAACCACATCAAGCAACTGCACCGTGACCTTCTGACCTACAGCGAGAAGGATGCCTGGCATCGGGGCAGCTACAAGACCTCCACCAATAATGTAGTGGCCTTTGACGAAGACGGGACGCAGCTCGGTGTCGTCTTTGCCACCGCGACACCATTCGATACGCCACCATTGATGACCGAACTGGTCACCTGGTTCAACGCGGAACGTCAAGCGGCGCGGCTTCACCCCTTGCTGCTTATCGGCATCTGGGTCGTGGTTTTTCTGGAGATTCACCCCTTCCAGGATGGCAACGGCCGGCTTAGCCGCGTCCTCACCACCTTGCTGTTGTTGCAGGCCGGCTACGCCTATGTTCCCTACAGCTCGCTGGAAAGCGTGATCGAGCAGAGCAAGGAGGCGTACTACCTCGCCCTGCGGCACACCCAGGGCACGATTCGCACCGCGAAACCAAATTGGCAACCGTGGCTGGTCTACTTTCTGCGAGCGCTCGCCGAACAGGTCCGGCGCCTCAATCGTAAAGTCGAGCGCGAAAAGCTGGTGCTGGCTGCATTGCCCGAGCTCGCCCTGAAAATTGTGGAATTTGCGCGGGAACATGGCCGTATCACCATGGGCGACGCGATCCGGCTGACCGGCGGCAGTCGCAACACGCTCAAGCAACATTTTCGGGCGCTCGTGGAGCAAGGACGCCTTGGACAGCACGGCGCGGGTAGGGGAGTCTGGTATGAGTTGCGATAGGGGAAGATTCATGGGGCAGAACCTCGGGAATTGCGTCCTTTGTACTGTTTAGCCTTGGCTTTAGCTATGATCACGGTATGCTTGGCTCGTCGTCGAAACTAAACAACACTCACGCTGCTTACTATGGCTATTTTTCGCTGCAATAAATGTGGGTACCTGCAAGAACAGCCGGAGGGCCGTTTGGGTGAAATCATCTCCTGTCCTAAGTGCACAAACCAGGCACCCGTCTACAGCGCCATCTATTTCATTGGCAAGCTGCTGGACAAATACTTCGAAGCCCAGCGCGAAATTGGTCGCCTGCAAGGGCGTTCGGGCGGCAATGTCGACCGTCCTTCGCAGGCTTCAACAGAACAACCTTCGCTCGATGAAATTGATCTTTCCAACACCGATCAACTGGCCTCCGAACTGCAGCACGGTCCAATCTACGACTGGTTTAACCGAAAGCAGATCAAAGTTGTGGCTAATGTGCGTGGTGTTGACACCACCGGATTCTTCGATGAAGTCGCGGTTAGCATTGGTCACAATGTGCCGGTCCTGAAAGAGGTTCTAGAACGCATACGATGGGCACAGCAGAAGGAATACTCAAGCGTAACCGTCCACCTTGAAAAGAAATCGGAGGAAGATGCGCGTGCCATAACAGCTTTTTGCCAACAGTTGTATGACTTTTCTTTTGTCGCCAAATGCTTCCACAATCGTAAAGAAAGTAACATCCGCTTGATTGTGCAAACCGCGCCAGCGATCCGCCGTTTTTTCGGCGGTGAGTGGCTGGAATGGTATGCCCTGATGAGCGGCCTGCAGTACATCAAAGAACGCCAGAAGCGCTTTTCCTGCGCGCGTAACCTTGCCATCACACTGCAAAACGACGAAACCTACGAGCTCGATGTGTTCATGCTGGTCGATGGCAAGCTTCCCGTTTGTATCGAATGCAAGACGGGTGAATTCCGCCAGAACATCGATAGATACCTGACACTGCGAAAGCGCCTTGGGATCGGTAGAGCGAATTTCATCATGTGTATTGCCGGTCTCAGTGAAGAGCATGCCAGAGGCTTGACCGCCACGTATGACCTGACATTCACCAACGAACAAGAATTGCCCACCCAGCTCGCCCGGATTTTCTGATCAACCCTTTTCTTGCCACTCTGCAACACCGTAGCTTGCGATCCAGACTTGATCTGAATTCGGAATCATTGGTACGTCAGACGAATACCAGTTCTCCTTGATGGGCAGTTGCAATTCGTCCGGGGACGAAAACACCTGACATATCAGTCAGCAATTCAAGAGTACATATAGTCGCGCGTCATCGGCAGGGCGTAAGCGCTTTGTTTGTCGGCCTTGCAGGCGACGATCTGATAAAGCGATATCCACTGATTCGCGAATCCATAGGCGCACCCGGCCAAATACGCGCGCCAAACCCGGTAGCGCTTGTCTCCGGCGATCCGACGAAGTTGTGCGGCATTGTTTTCGAAACGGTCGGTCCAGTGTTCGAGCGTTCTCGCGTAATGGCGACGCAAGTTTTCCACATCGGCGGTTTCCAGCCCGGCGGCGCTCATTTCTTTCAGCAACAGGCCGATATGCGGCAATTCGCCGTTTGGAAAGACGTAGCGGTGAATGAAATCGCCACCGCCGTAAGGCGATTCTTCGGAATCAGGGTCGGTAGAAGTTATGCCGTGGTTCAATGCAATTCCGCCATCGGGCAGCAGTGCATAGATCTTTCGGAAATAGTCTCGAAGGTGGTTCAAGCCGACGTGTTCGAACATTCCGACGCTGGTGATTTTGTCGAATTCTTCGGTGACATCCCGATAGTCTTGCAGGCGGATCTCGCAGCGATCCTGAAGACCGGCAACCTGCACCCGACGTGACGCTTCCTCGAATTGCTGTTGGGACAAGGTAATGCCCACGCAGCGCGCCCCATACTTTCGGGCTGCCTGCAAAACCAGCGCGCCCCAGCCACAACCGATATCCAGCAGACGCTCTCCCGGACGCAACTGAATCTTGTTGAGGATATGATTGATCTTCTGGACTTGCGCTTGCTCCAGGCTGTCGTCGGCCGATCGAAAATATGCGCACGAGTAAACCATGTTCTCATCCAGCCACAAACGATAAAAGTCGTTTGAAACATCGTAGTGGTGTTCAATGGATGCTGAATCGAGCTGGCGGGTGTGTAGCGTCTTGCGAAGCTTTCGGCGCTGATTCGGTTGGTAGAGCGATGAAAGGAAACCGGCGATGGTGTGAAAGGCGTCCCGCATATGCCCTTCAAAATCCAACTCCCCTTCGACGTAGGCTGTGCCCAGCGACGCCAGCGAGGGACGCATCAAGCGCTCTAGCGCCCTTCTCGAGTTGATACGCAATAGAAGTCGGGGAGGTTCTCCGAGAGCAAAGCGCTTTCCGTTCCATAGCTCAACCGCAATCGGGTGTTCGCCGAGCTTCTTGCGCCAAGTCGCAAAGAGAAATTCCAGCCGATTCTCCAGCACAAATCCTGGCAGCGCGGTAACAAGTCGATTCATTGTTACTCCTCCCGATCAGCGCAGGTGATATGCCGTTAGCCTGGTGGCAGGCTCGAAGGTGGTTTCAATTACCTTAATTTCTGCCTGGGTCGTCTGTATGGAGGATGCCCGAGTCAAATTGTCGGGCGTTGCACCAAAGACGGCAACCAGGGTTCCAGGCTTGCTGAACGGCGGATGGTAATAGAGACTAGATTCGCCATCCGGACCGCTCGTGAGGAATACATTGTCTTGCACCCAGCGCTTTCCCGCGCTTGAACCCGTCACCAGAAGCATGATGGTGGTCAAGGCCAGGATGCTCCGCCGCGCACGTCGGGCGGGGGAGAGTATGCGTTGATCAGAGTCAAAATCAGTGTTCATGATTGTGCTCCTGAAGTGAGTGTATTTCGCTTAGGGGACCGGTTTTGCCGTTGATCGTCGATGTGCCAAGTTTCAGAGACTTCGGGGCAAGCCTGGAGCTCAAGGCGCCGAGCGCGAAGCCGACGCAAACGGACACGATCAGCCGGATCGTGATTGACAAGACGCGATGCAGACGCTCAGTGCTCCCGCAATTCATCCATCTAGATCAAAACCACATCGGACAGGGAAACGACAACCCTGATGTTCGAGCCATAGCAGACCAGCTTGTTCATTCCGTGTGTGATGGCCGCAATCACGAACAGGTTTTCCAGCGCACCAGGCTTCCCGGCTGGCATTACAAGCTTCTCGAACGTTCGATACTTCAACCGAACATACCGCCCGACTAGCGCTTTCAGCTTTTTTCTCATGACAATCGACACCGATGCGAAGCTTGAGCCAGTGCCTTGCGCGCGCGCTGACGACACGGTCCGAAGTGATGGCAGGTAGCGCCTGGCTATGTCCTTGAAGAATCAGACGCTACCTGCCCATCGGCCGTCGATCAGTTGACGGTGATCTTCTTCTGGTTGTCGCCCGCTTTCTTGGGCAGCTCCAGATTCAATACGCCGTCCTCGTATCTTGCCTTTGTATTGGTCTCGTCGGCGGCTTGCGGCAACGTGAACGAGCGGAACTGCCTGCCGCAGTAGCATTCCCGGTGCACGATCTTTTCACCGTTCTTTTTTTCTTCTTTTTCCTTCTTTGTTTCGGCGCTGATCGTTACCTGGTCGCCGTTCACCGAGACACTGATGTCTTCCTTGTTGAAGCCGGGCATTTCGGCGCGTACCTTGTAGACCTTGTCGTCCTCGGTGATATCGATCGGCATATGGAGGTCGGCCATCGGATTGAGCGACATCGGGGTAGGGAAGAACCCCGTCAACAGATCATCCATGTCACGTCCAAATGGGTTGAAACGTGTCAGTCCGCGGAACGGGTTGTAACGAGCAAGGTCAGTCATGATTCTTCTCCTTCAGTGGGTCAAGAAATTTCTTCGTTCCTCTTGCTGCGTCAAATGCACAAATAATTCAATGCGTTACTTCGACGAGAACTTTCAGTACGCCACCGGCGACTCGCCCGTTCGTTGCCAAGCGAAGCTAGAGCAAGCCGAGGCGATATACGACTACAAGCTTATGCACCAACGAAGAAAATTAAATACGTGCGATCACTTACTGGTTTCCCGGTATGCCCGCGTCTCTACTCGGGAACGACCTGTTATTCGCCGTTTCATGCTGCTAGACTGAACATTGCTAGCAGCCCTCCGGGACCGGAAGGTGCCAGCCAGGTTCATACGTTCGTGAGTTGGAACATCAAGAGGTCGCCGATGATGAACGAAAATGATCGATTCGCACGACAGGATAAATTCCGTCAACCGGTGTCGGTAGCCGCGAGATCCACAGTAATAGAGGAACACCTGCCGGAAGATCTGACGGGACTGTCGTCGGATGAGATCGGGGAGATGGTGCTTGAGCTGAGGGCGCATCAGATCGAGCTGGAGATGCAGAACGAGAATCTGCACCGGACTCAGGCCGCCTTGGATGCGTCGCGAGCCCTTTACTATGACCTCTACAATCTGGCTCCGGTAGGTTATTGCACCCTTAGCGAGGCCGGCGTGATTCTGGAGGCCAATCACCGCATCGCCGCGTTGCTGGGAACGATGCGAGGCACACTGATCAAGCAGCCCATATTCCGCTTCATCCATCGCGAGGATCAGGACGTCTTTTACTTTCACCGAAAACGGCTGCTTGAAAGCAGTCAGCCCCAGCAGTGTGAGCTGCGAATGTTGACCGTGGACGGCACACTTCTCTGGATGCATCTGAATAGCAATGCGACGCGCGATGAAGCTGGCACGGTCATGCTGCGCATTACCCTGAACGACATCACGGAACGCAAGCGATTTGAGGATGAACTGGTTGCCGCCAGGAAGTTGGCGGAACAGGCCGTGCTCGTCAAATCACGCTTCCTTGCCGCCGCAAGTCATGACCTGCGACAGCCTTTGCAGGCGATCAACCTGTTCAATGACGCATTGATCGGGACCGGCCTCAGTGACGAGCAGAAACAAATCAGCGGACACCTGTCGCAATCGATTTCTTCACTGAACGAACTCTTGAACGTTCTGCTGGACTTGTCGAAACTTGATGCCGGCATTATCAAAGCGAACCCGGAGGTCATCGAGGTCGAGAAGTTCTTCCTGAGATGCGATGCCGAGTTCTCGCCGATCACCAAGCGGAAACGTTTGAGTTTCAGGTTGTGCTTCCCGCTCAAGCCCATGGCGATCATTGCGGATCGGGAGCTTTTGAGGAGTCTGATGGGCAATCTCATCTTCAATGCCATCAAATACACCCAACAGGGCGGGGTTCTCGTAGCAATTCGCCAGCGTGGGACCAAGGCGCTCATTCAGGTATGGGATACCGGAATCGGCATCCCGGCAGAACATATCCACAGCATCTTTGAGGAATACTTTCAGATCGAGAATCCGGAAAGAGTCAGAAGAAGAGGCCTCGGGCTGGGCCTTGCCATTGTCAGACGCCAGGCGAAATTGTTGGGGACCGAGGTGGCATGCCGCTCGCGTCCGGGCAAGGGGAGTGTTTTCGAATTCAGCCTGCCACTGGCCGTCGAGGCACAGGAGGAGGTACCGCCTCAGAACGCAATAGATCGAGCCATAGTCGATGCATACAAAGGTCGTCGCATTGTCGTGGTCGAGGATGATGCCATGGTCGCCAATGCAATCAAGCTTTCGCTCGAATCAGTCGGCATGTGCGTCGCTGTCTTTCAAAATGCCGAAGAGGCGTTGTCTGATGCGGAAACCCTGAAAGCGGATTTCTACGTAAGCGACTATCGACTTCCCGGATTGGATGGCGAGCGGTTTCTGGAAAATATTCTGAAGCGTTCCACGAAACCATTCAGGGCCGTGCTGCTGACCGGGGATACAACCCCGGGCTGGATCGAAAAGGCGAGAAGCTTGCGCTGGCCGGTACTGTTCAAACCCATCGATCTGCCGCAGCTTTTGACGACAATCCAGTCCCAGGCAGCGAGTACATAAAATGGCCGCAAAAGACACCGTATTTGTAATCGATGATGATTCAGCCATTCGGAATCTTCTGGCACGCATGCTTGAAGGTCGCGGCATCAACGTCGAATGTTTCGAGAGCGGAGAGGACTTCCTGCAAGTATGCCGCTGGTTGCCGCGCAGTTGTGCCATCGTCGATATGAACCTGCCCGGTCTGGACGGCACGCAGATACAGGCCGAATTGGCGAGGCGCGATACTTTGCTGCCGATCGTCTTTCTCACCGGTCACGGCGATATTCCTATGAGCGTTCGCGCGATCAAGGCCGGTGCTTCCGACTTTCTGAGCAAGCCGGTCAGCAGCGCGGCACTCCTGGCCAGCGTGGAGGCGGCATTGAACGAAAGTGAAAGGCTGAATTCGCGTATCGGCGACACGGTCGATGCCGCTGTCCGTCTGGCCAGTTTGACCGAACGCGAGCAGGACGTACTGCGCTTGGCGGTCGAAGGCCTGGCGAACAAAGTCATCGCGCGAGAGCTTGGAATCAGCCACCGTACTGTGGAAATCCACAAGGCGCGAATCATGCAGAAGACTGGCGCGACGACACTACTTGAACTGGCACGCCTTTACGATTCATCGATTGAGACCTCGAATTGAGGCGAAAACCGTTATCGTTTCTGTTGTGGTTTCCTGAAACTCATCCCGGTGCCGAACTGCGGATCAGGTGATCGAAAGCGCTGAGAGCGGCCTTGGCACCTTCACCCATGGCAATGATGATCTGCTTGAACGGCACAGTCGTGCAGTCGCCGGCGGCAAAGACACCGGGCAGTGAAGTCTGGCCACGCGCATCGACCTCGATCTCGCCGTGTGCTGACAATCCAACTGTTCCCTTGAGCCAGTCGGTATTGGGCAACAGACCGATCTGCACGAAAATGCCTTCGAGCGGAATCGAGTGAACTTCGTCGCTGGTCCTGTCCTTATAGATCAGGCCATTGACTTTTTCACCGTCGCCGGTCGCTTCAGTGGTCAGTGCGCTGGTGATGACGGTCACGTTGGGCAGGCTGAAGAGCTTTTTCTGCAATACGGCGTCGGCGCGCAGCGCCTTGTCGAATTCAAGCAGCGTGACGTGGGCGACGACACCGGCAAGATCAATCGCCGCCTCGACGCCCGAGTTGCCGCCACCGATCACCGCGACGCGCTTGCCCTTGAACAGCGGACCGTCGCAATGCGGGCAGTAGGCGACGCCGCGACCGCGATATTCCTTCTCGCCCGGAACGT
Organism: Candidatus Propionivibrio aalborgensis; assembly: GCF_900089945.1. GTDB lineage: Bacteria > Pseudomonadota > Gammaproteobacteria > Burkholderiales > Rhodocyclaceae > Propionivibrio > Propionivibrio aalborgensis. Next base: position 16,383 of record NZ_FLQY01000334.1, read on the forward strand.
TCATTTCGCGCCAGCGCGCACCGGTTGAAATGATTACCGATTTGCTCTTCAGTGTCGCCCCGCTGGCCAGCCGAACTTCGGTGAGGCCGTTCGAGCCCGGAACCAGAGCCTCGGCACGTTGCAGATTCATGATGTCGACGTCGTACTCGCGCACGTGCTGTTCCAGCCCGGCCGAGAGCTTCGGGCCGTCGGTTTCCTTGACCGAGATGAAATTCTCGATGGCCAGCGTATCGAGCACCTGACCGCCGAAGCGTTCGGCAACAACACCGGTGCGTACGCCCTTGCGCGCCGCGTAGATAGCGGCAGCTGCGCCGGCCGGCCCGCCGCCGACAATCAGCACGTCGAAGGCCTCCTTGGCGGCAAGTTTTTCGGCTTCGCGCGCAACGGCGCCGATGTCGATCTTGGCGATGATCTCCTCCAGCGTCATGCGTCCTTGCCCAAAGGGTTCGCCATTCAGGAAAACCGTCGGTACGGCCATGATCTTGCGGTCGTTTACCTCGTCCTGAAACAAGGCGCCGTCGATCATCGTATGACTGATGCCGGGATTGAGTACGGCCATCAGATTGAGCGCCTGAACCACGTCCGGGCAGTTGTGGCAGGACAATGAAATGAAGGTCTCGAAGTGGAAGTCGCCCGGAATGGCGCGAATCTGCTCGATCAACTCGGCCTCGACCTTGGGTGGGTGACCGCCGGTCTGCAACAAAGCCAGCACGAGCGAAGTGAACTCATGCCCCATCGGAAGGCCGGCGAAGCCGATGCGCGCCGGCTCGCCGGGACGAGTTACGGCAAACGAGGGTTTGCGCGTGTCGACACCGTCGTTGCGCACACCGACCTTGTCTGAAAGCAGTGCGATATCGTCCAGCAAGGACCGCATTTCCTGCGCCTTGTCGCTGTCGTCGAGCGTAGCGACCAGTTCGATGGGTCGCTGAAGTCGCTCCAGATAAGCCTTGAGCTGGGCTTTGAGGTTGGCGTCGAGCATTTCTTGTTCTCCCAATTGGTATTGCAGAGATCGAGCCACGAAGGGCGGGCCCTTCGTGGGTTGACTGGCTTGATTTATATCTTTCCGACCAGATCAAGCGATGGTGCAAGCGTCGCCTCACCGGGCGTCCACTTGGCCGGGCAGACCTCGCCCGGATGTGTGGCGACGTACTGTGCGGCCTGAATCTTGCGCTTCAGTTCCTTGGCATCACGGCCGATGCCCAGATCGTGAATCTCGCAAACCTTGATCACGCCTTCGGGGTTGATGACGAAGGTGCCGCGCAGGGCCAGACCTTCTTCCTCAATCATGACGCCGAAGTTGCGGGTGATTGCGCCGGTCGGATCGCCGATCATCGGGTAATGGATCTTCTTGATCGTCTCCGAAGCGTCGTGCCAGGCCTTGTGCGTGAAGTGCGTGTCGGTCGACACCGAATACACCTCGACGCCCATCTTCTGGAAATCGGCGTATTCGTCTGCAAGATCGCCCAGCTCGGTCGGACAAACGAAAGTGAAATCAGCCGGATAAAAGAACACGACTGACCACTTGCCGCGCAGGTCGGCGTCGGATACTGGACCGAACTTGCCATTGTGGTATGCGGTGGCCTTGAAGGGCAGGATTTCGGTATTGATCAATGATTTCATTTTGAGGACTCCTTATGTGCGACGGGTTGAAAATCAGACTACGGCCTCATGGTAGTGTTGCGACCAAAATTAATCTAATTGATTGTTTTAATTTATTTGATAGGCAAAAGCTATTAGTCGATCCTTTTCGCCCACTAGCGCCCTCGGGTACAATGTCGGCCTTTCGAATCAACGTTTTTCGGGGTTCCTGAGTGCTCGTAGTCGCCAACATCACCATGCAGTTCGGGGCCAAGCCCCTTTTTGAAAACGTTTCGGTCAAATTTGGAGAGGGCTTCCGCTACGGCCTGATCGGGGCCAATGGTTCGGGCAAGTCGACCTTCATGAAGATACTCGACGGCGAGCTGGAAGCCACTGCCGGCAATGTCTCGAAAGACGCACACGAGCGTATGGCCTACTTGCGGCAGGATCAGTTTGCCTTCGAAGACCAGCGGGTGATCGACGTGGTGATGATGGGCCACCAGGAAATGTGGGCCTGCATGCAGGAGAAGGATGCGATCTACGTTAACCCGGATGCGACCGAAGAAGACTTCATGCACGCCGCCGAACTCGAAAGCCGCTTTGCCGAATACGGCGGCTACACGGCCGAAGCGCGTGCCGGGGAGCTGCTGCTCGGTGTCGGCATTCCGAGCGAACAGCACTTCGGCCCGATGAGCGAAGTTGCGCCGGGCTGGAAGCTGCGCGTCCTGTTGACGCAGGCACTGTTCTCCGACCCCGACATCCTGCTGCTCGACGAACCGACCAACAACCTCGACATCGCCACCATCCGCTGGCTGGAAAACGTGCTCAACGACCGCAACAGCACGATGATCATCATTTCCCACGATCGCCACTTCCTGAATCAGGTGTGCACGCACATGGCCGACCTGGACTACGGCAAGATCACCGTGTATCCGGGCAACTACGACGACTTCATGGAAGCCTCGTCGCAGGCGCGCCAGCAGCAGCAAAACGCCAATGCACGCGCCAAGGAGCGCATCTCCGAACTACAGGATTTCGTGCGGCGCTTCTCGGCCAACAAGTCCAAGGCCAAGCAGGCCACGTCGCGCGTCAAACTGATCGAAAAGCTTCGCCCGGAGGACGTCAAACCCTCCTCGCGCCAGTACCCGTGGATTCGTTTCGATTACGACGAGAAAGAAAAACTGCATCGACAGGCCGCAGAAGTCGAAAACCTCACCTTTGCTTACGCAGGCAGTGAGCACAAGATCTTCGACGACTTTACTTTCACGCTCAATGCCGGCGACCGCGTCGCGGTGATCGGCGAAAACGGCGTTGGCAAATCGACTTTTCTAAAGCTGATGATGGGCGAACTGCAGCCGCAGTCCGGCAGCATCAAATGGACGGAAAAAGCACGTCGCGGTTACTACGCGCAGGACCACGCGGACGACTTCAAAGGCGACACCAGCCTCGTCGAATGGATCGCCGGTTATGCCCGCGCCAATGCGGCCGAGGGTGAGGATCTGGAAACGCTGATTCGCGGAACGCTCGGGCGTCTGCTGTTCTCCGGCGATGAAGTGCGCAAGGCAGTGAAAGTCATCTCCGGCGGCGAACAGGGGCGCATGATCTTCGGCAAACTGATGCTGATGAAAAACAACGTGCTGGTGTTGGACGAGCCGACCAACCACCTGGACATGGAATCGATCGAATCGCTCAATACGGCGCTGGAAAAATTCAAGGGCACGCTGCTCTTTGCTTCGCATGATCGCGAGTTCGTCTCATCGCTGGCCACGCGCGTGCTCGAAATCCGGTTGGATGGCACGGTGGTCGACTACCTCGGCAACTACGAGGAGTACCTTGCCAGTCAGGGCATCGACTGAAACGCTTCAGTCATGGCCGGCCAGCTCGCTGCCTTCATCCTCGAACTGCTCGGTTGGCACACCGTGTATGCGCCACCACCAGGACCGAAGTCGGTGGTGATCGTTTATCCGCACACCTCGAACTGGGATTTCCCCATCGGCGTGCTGTTCAGGGCCAAACACCGAATGACGGCCAGTTGGGCCGGCAAGGACACGCTTTTTCGCTGGCCGCTGAAAGCGCTGTTCCTCCGCCTCGGGGGTGTTGCGATCAACCGGCGCGAACATACGGGGATGATCGACCAGCTGGTTGAGGCGTTCGCGACGAAAGACAGCTTCTGCATCTGCATTGCGCCGGAAGGAACGCGTTCAAAAACCGAGAATTGGAAAACGGGTTTCTATCGATTGGCGCTGACCGCTGACGTGCCCGTCGGGTTGGGCTTCATCGACTACGGCAGCAAACGTGTGGGGATCGACCGCTGGATACGCCTTTCGGGTAACGAGGAAGAGGATCTCGCAATATTCCGCACGTACTACGCCGACAAGACCGGCCGCTATCCTGAAAAATCCGGTGATATCCGTTTCCGGTAGCCGTAGCTGCGCAAATTAGTGTAGGCCTGCTGGCCGCTCATCACGAACTGCTCAAGCTTTCGATCCGCAATGGAAGAGGGGAGATTACAGCTTGCGCTGCTGGTCTCCCCCTTTGGTTTGTGCTGTCGGTGCTCAATGATTCGTGCTAAATGGCTTGGCACGAATCAATCGTTGCCGCGCTTATTTCACGAGCTCGATCTCGGTCGGGCGCCAGCTCTTGTCGAAGAAGGATTCCAGCGGGCTGTACAGGCGGAGAATCGTGAACCAGCCCTTGCCCGGCGTTGTCTGGATCCAGTTGCCGCGCTTGACGCCCTCAGGTTGCGTCGGCCCAAAGTAAACCGTCGTCGAACCGTCGGCGCTGGCCACAGCAGCGGGCGATGGGAAGGTCTGGCTGCCGGCGCGCGGATAGCGCTGGGGCGTCTGGAGCATCGAGCGCGTCTGGTTGTCGTAGACGGTGAAGGACCAGAAGGCGCGCGCCGGAATGCCCTTGGGCAGCGTGGTCTTGTAGGTCTTGGCGCCGTCGAAGGGGTTGCCCTGGGGGTCCAGGAAGCTCATCAGGTACTGCGAGCCGACGCCGGGGATGCGCATGATCATGCCCGGCGAGTCGAGCGTGTAGCCGTAGTAGAAGGCCGCGCGCGAGTCGAGCGTGCGCGCACCCGTGGGCGGCAGCGGCTTGAACATGCCCTCTTTGGTGAACATCGGCGGCGGCGTCTCGAAGAACGCGCCGCCCTCCCAGAGCATGCTGCCCCAGGTGGAGCCGGGGTAGTAGGACCAGTCGGGGTGACCCTGGGCGAAGCGCCAGTTGAGCACACGCCCCGTCGCGTTGCCCACGGCCGCCGCGTCCGTCAGGATCTTCTTCATGCGCGCGTCTGGCGCGAAGGGCTTGCCGTGCACGATGCCGATTGCGGCCAGTTGTCCGGCCAGCTCGACGTCGTAGCTGGTGGCCGGCTCATTCTGCACGTTCTCGTTGATCAGCTCGAAGAAGCCGAAGTCACCGGGCGGAATGGTGTTGAACGCCTTGCCCGAGCCCTCGACGAACTTCGTTTCGGGCACGGCCGGGTCGCGCCCCAGCTTCACGCTGCCGGTCAAGGCCGCCGCGATGCTGGTCCCGACGCCGCCTGGAGTGTAGGGGTAGATCTTGAGCGACTTCTTGATCATCGCCACGACCGGCTTGGGGTCGTTGTTGTCGAGGAACGCTCGTGCGGCATACAGCACGCGCTTCGTCTTCGAGTGGGCCACGTTGAAGCCGCCCTCGGGCAGCGGACCGTCGTAGCCCGGTGGCACCAGCAGGTACTTGCCACCCTCGCCGCGGTCAGGGCCGGGGAAGCCGATGTCGATGATCCACGAGAACCACATGTCGTTGATGGTCCCCAGGCTCTTCGGGGGCTGCTCGATTACCATGGGACCCTTCGACAGGTCCACCACGGACAGGTAGTAGACCGTGTCGGCGTTGGCCGTCAGGAACAGGGACTGTGAGTCCATCAGGTCCGAGAAGATCAGGACCGTGTTGTCCGTGGCACCGATGCCGGCGAAGCCCTTGGCGATCGCCAGGGCCGACGCACCGCGGAAGCTGTTGTTGAAGGCGTTCAGCGCGCGCGTGAAGGCCAGCGTGTCGTACACCTTCGCGGCGCTCTCGACTGTCGGTACACCGTCCTTGAATTCCAGCGTGCCGATGCGGGTCTCGACTTTGTCCGGCGTAACAAGGGAGGAGGGAATCTGCGCACTGGCGATTCCGCAACCCGTGATTAACGACAGGGCGACGGCGGCGGCTTTGACCTTGAACGATTGCTTTTTCATGTGGCTGTCCTTACCTTTCGAGCGCTGTTATTGAGTCAGCTATTGAGGAGCTTGATGATATGCGGATGAAGACTGCTGGTCGATTAGCCTACACAATGCCCAGCAGGCTTTCAACCCTGCATGAGGCATTCCAGGCAGTGGAAAGTTCCGACCGCGCGGTGTTTCGCCGCGAGATGCTTGCGTATAGCCAAACATCATAGCTACCCAGTCACGGCAGTCTACGATCAACGACTTGGAACGGAGGGCGATCGTTTGGGCGAATTTGCATCCGCTCAGAGCGGCGGTCAAAGCCGGAAACGGCCTTGCCATACGCTCGAATCAGCTGGCTCTGCAATAGGGAAGAAACCGAGGGGGGTTCCCCCGTCTCACGTTGGAGGTCTTGTCTATTCAGTACAGATCAAGCGCCACTTACTGATCCAGTGGCGTTTCTGCTGCCTCAATGGCCACGCCAATGATTTCAGCCTGACCTGCCAGTTGACGCAAGTACTGACGCAACATGGTGACGTAGGTTGTTTGCCGCATGGACATGGCCACAGCGCCGCGCACCGCCTCGAATGCTTGCTCGACGCCGGGTTCGCGGCCGAGAACTTCGACCACATGAAAACCGAAACGGCTATGCACCAGGCGCGGAAGCACGCCGACTTCAGCGTGTCCGAAGAGCTCCTTGGAAAACTCCGGCGCGCAATCCGCAGCGCTCAGCCATCCCAGGTGGCCACCTTCAGCACCACTGGGGCAGTTTGACAAGGTGCTGGCGGCTTTGGTGAACCGGTCTTCCGGGTTGCTGCCGTCGTGGCAGCGAACATCGAGCAAACAGGTTTCGGCACGATTGCGCAACGCGACCACATCGACCCCCTGCGTTACGGCGAACAGGATGTGCCGTGCATTGACGCGCTCGCCGGTGGTGTAGAGGGCTTGATGTGCTGCGTAGTGGCGCCGGCACTCATCCTCCGAGGGTTCGGGAATGATCAGGGTGGACTCCAGCAAGGCCTCAATGGCGTTGCTGGCCGCCTCACTCAGAATGCCGGTGGTACCGGATGTATCGCTTGCAGACAAGAACTCGCTGCTCACGGCCGCCTGACGCAGCAGTTCGGAACAGGCGCGTTGGCGCAGTTCATCGGCGGAGAGAACGTCTTCCGCCACATTAAGAGCGACACCATTGACGCTGGCGATTTCCTGCTGGACTGCCGAATTGTTTTGCGAGGCGGACATAATGGACTCCTTAAACACCAGCACCTGGACGACGCGGCAGATTGTGACCGGCAGGCACATTCAGCCGGCGTGCACGGACAACCTGATAGGGCCGGATCAGATAGGCGGCAGCACCAAAACCGCTCCACACATGAACCAGTCGGGTGAATGGGAAGATCAGAAAGAGGGTCATTCCCAGGAACATGTGCAGCTTGAACACCCAGCTGACGCCGGCCAGCATCTCGACCGCTCCCGTGCGGAAGGTGACGATGCGCTGACCCCATTCGGCCAGTTGCATCATGACGCTACCGTCAAGATGTTGCGCCGAGAGCGGGAGGCTTGCCAGACCCAGTGCGAGTTGCAGCCAGAAAACTGCGAGCAGCACGATGTCGCTGGTTTTTGATGTCGCCCGGATTCGCGGTTCGCTCAGTCGGCGATGCAGCAACACCGTCACGCCAATGAACGCGAGCACGCCGGCAACACCGCCCGCGATCATCGCCAGCTTCTGTTTGGTGCCGGCGTCGATGAAATGTTCGTAGGCAAAATGCGGCGTGAGCATGCCGAAGAAGTGGCCGAAGAAGAGGAACAGGACGCCGATGTGAAAGAGGTTACTGCCCAGTCTCAACTGGCCGACCTTGAGCAACTGGGACGAATCGCTTTTCCAGGTGTACTGATCCCGGTCAAAGCGAAGCAGGCTGCCCAGAAAGAAAACGGATAGGCAGATGTAGGGATACAAGCCGAACAAGAAAGTGTCGAGAGTGTTCATAGTGATGCTCCGGTGTGTGCAGGGCTATTCGCTCTTGAGCTGGACGTTTCATTTCTGACAAAGTGGATGGGCTGTTCCTGAGCGGTCTTGGCCTGTCCCTTGACGGAACAGCCGTCGAAAACCACGGGCTCGGCCCAGGCGGTATCGAGCGCTTCGTCGGGCGCGATCTTGACGGCGTGAGCCTTTTCCCCGCTGAGCTCAAGCAAGGCGCCAAGGGCGCTGGCGTAAGCACTCTTGCGTTGTTGCAAGGCGTTGAAGATGGCGTTGAAGATGTGCGCCATCTCGCCCAGGAAGGCGCGGGCCTCGCGCGGCGGCTGCGTTGAGACGAATTCAAGCACCACCGGCAGATAGTCCGGCAGCTCACCGGGCGCCAGAAACAATCCGGCCTTCTCGTAGGTCTGCGCCAGATCGATCATGGCCGGGCCACGATCGCGTGAGTCGCCATGCACATGTTCAAACAAATGCAGTGAGGTGGAGCGGCCACGGTCGAATATCTGCAGGTACTCGGCCTCGTTGTCCAGTGCGTCGCCGCGCTCCAGCGTGTTGATGAGCGCGCCAAGCTCGGCCAGGCGGTCGGCGGCCACGGTCCTGTCCGATTTCAGCGCGTCACGGATTTCGGGCAGCTGGCTGCGAAGCGTCTCGTCCGGGTAGGACAGCAGGCGTGCCAGAGCGCGCAGGCTTAAGGATGCGTCAGGTAGCGTCATGGTTCAGACCTCCGCCTTGATCGGGATGGTACGGCGCTTGGTTCCGCCAAACAGGCTGGTCTCGTTGGCGCCGTCTGAGCATCCGTTGCCGAACGAGAAGCCGCAGCCGCCGCGCACGTCGAAGGTGTTTTCGGCATACTCGCGATGCGTGCTGGGAATCACGAAGCGGTCTTCGTAGTTGGCGATGGCCATCACGTGATACATCTCTTCAACCTGCGCCGGGGTCATGTTGACCTGCTCCAGTACGGCCGTGTTTATTCGTCCATCGACGTGTTTTTCACGCTGGTAGGCACGCATCGCCAGCATGCGCTCCAACGCGCGTTCGACTGGCTGCGTATCGCCAGCCGTCAGCATATTGGCCAGGTACTTGACCGGGATGCGCAGCTGCTTGACATCCGGAATCTCGCCATTGGCGCCGATGTGACCGGCGTTGGCGGCGGCACTGATGGGGGAGAGCGGCGGC
>NZ_FLQY01000335.1 GCF_900089945.1 Candidatus Propionivibrio aalborgensis
GAATCGGGGAAATCCCGAAGCCGGAGCGCACTATCACAAAAAAAGATCAGTCAAGCTATTGCGGAAAATACGTAACTGGTTTCGAATGAGTAAATGCGGGTATACCACACATGCCAGCACGAAGATGCGCTATTTGAAATGCGCCGATTGCCGCAATACACGGCGACTTCGAAAACACGAGGCTCCATGGCAGACGCACTCGCACGAAACCGCTACAGGCCGCGCAAGCCAGCACAGATGAAGTGGTCAAACTGGTACCTGACCACCCTGAAGCTGGCGGTCGGTTTGCTGCTCGCACTGCTCATCGTCCTGTTCTGGCTATTGCGTCAGAACGCAGCGAATGAACAACGCACGACGCTGATTGCCGATGTGCTGTGGCTCGAGCAAAGCGTCAATTTTCGTCTTGAAGGAAACGCCGAACAATTCCAGCAGTTGGCCCTTGACCTGGTCCTGGCTCCGGAGACGAACCAGAGTGCACTGTTCAGATTGCGCAGTCAGCATCTCCTGAAAAACAACCCCGAACTTCAACAGGTGCTCTGGCTTGATGCTTCGGCACAGATACTGGCCGCGCTGCCAACACAGAACCTGCCTCGCCTGGGGCTGGGTGAACCGGGCAATGAAGTGCAGGCGCAAACGATTGAACGGGCAAGCAAGCTGGGCAAACCTGTTTATACGGAGGTGTATCGAATCTCGAATTCGCCCCAGTTCGAGGTCTTCTTTCCGGTATTTCAAAACAACCAGTATCAAGGCTCGCTCGTCGGTGTCTATTCGCTGAACACATTGCTGAAGCATCTGGTCCCCTGGTGGTTTACCGAAAAGTATCAAGTGCGGATCCTCGACGCCGATGGAACGACGCTGGCCAGCAAATCCAAAGTCAGCGACGCCGCAACGACATTGAGCTACACCCTCCCCTTCGATCCGCCTGGGTACGGGTTGGCATTCCAGGTCACCGCTTATCGTAGCGACAGCAGTATTGCGCAGACACTGATTACAACGCTGATCATCGCACTCGCTGCTGCCGTGCTGGTGAGCCTGTGGGTCATGCGCGGACATATCCATCGCCGTCTGGCGGCCGAGCAGGCTTTGCGTTCCGAGTACGCTTTTCGCAAAGCCATGGAAGACTCGCTGACTGTCGGTATGCGCGCGCGCGATCTTGAAGGCGTTGTGACTTATACCAATCCTGCTTTTTGCCAGATGGTCGGTTTCAGTGCGGAGGAACTGATCGATGCAAAACCGCCCATGCCCTACTGGGCTCCGGAAGACATGGAACGGATCCAGTCGATTCACAATTCCATCATCGACGGCAAAGCGCCGCATGAAGGATTCGAAGTCCGTCTGATGCGCAAGGACGGAAGCCGTTTCGATGCGCTCATCTACGAAGCCCCCCTGATCGACGCCGATGGACGACAGACTGGCTGGATGGCTTCGATCATCGATGTAACCGTGCGCAAGCACGCCGAGGAGCTGGCGCGTCAGCAGCAGGAGAAACTGCAATTCACCTCGCGTTTGATAACCATGGGCGAGATGGCCTCAACCCTTGCCCACGAACTCAATCAGCCGCTCGCGGCCATTACCAGCTACAACACCGGTTGCCTGAACAAACTTGAATCAGGCAACTTCAGTCCGGACGAACTCAAGCACGCTCTGGGCAAGATCGCCGTTCAGGCGCAGCGCGCGGGCCAGATCATCAGGCGCGTTCACGATTTTGTGCGCAAGAGTGAACCCAAACTTGCACCCTGCGATCTGGCCGAGGTCATTGACGATAGCGTCGGTTTTATCGATGCAGCGGCCAAACTCCTCAACATCCGGATCGAGCGCGAAATTCAGGGCATGCGTCCGGAACTCATGGCGGACCCGGTCATGATCGAGCAGGTCCTGCTCAATCTCATGCGCAATGGCATCGAAGCCATGAGCGAGACACCACTGGAGAATCGTCGCCTTACAGTCAAGCTGTACCAGAAAGACGATCACATGCAGATCCGCGTTATCGATCGCGGTTCGGGCATTCCTCTGGAGCTTCGGGAGAAGCTGTTTACGCCGTTCTACTCGACCAAGACCGAAGGCATGGGTATTGGCCTTAACATCTGCCGTTCGATCATCGAGTTTCATCGGGGCCGCTTGTGGGTGGAAGACAACCCGGAAGGCGGTACCATTTTCGTCATTTCCCTTCCGATCACCATGCCATGACACAACAATACGTATATATCGTCGATGACGATGAAGCGATTCGCGACTCGCTCAGCTGGTTGTTGCAATCCCGCAGCATTGCCAGCCTTGCGTTCCCTTCGGCCGAAGACTTCCTCGAAGCCTGGACACCCGCACTCACCGGTTGCATTCTGCTCGATATCCGCATGGAGAGGATGAGCGGTACGGAATTGTTCGAGCGACTGCTTGAACTGGGTTGCAACCTGCCGGTAATTTTCCTGACCGGTCATGGTGACGTTCCAATGGCGGTTTCCACGTTGAAAACCGGTGCGTTCGACTTTTTCGAAAAACCGTGCAACGACAATGAACTCGTTGATCGTGTGGTGGAAGCCTTGGAAATCAACAAAGCCAGGTGTGCCGCCACCGCTTCGACCGACTCGATCAACTCGCGACTCAACCAATTGACTACCCGCGAGCGGGAAGTCATGGCACTGGTGCTCGCGGGCAAGCTCAACAAGATCATTGCCAGCGAGCTGCAGATCAGCATGCGTACCGTCGAAGTTCACCGGGCCAGTCTTTTCGACAAAATGGGCGTCAGAACCGCCGTTGAACTCGCGCAGACGCTGGCCGCCGGTCCGGGAATACCAACGTCCTGAACATCTCCGGAAATGATTGAAGAATCTTCGGCTTGCGAACGATTGACGCCGCGAGTAACATGAGCCCAGAATTTGCATACGCCATAACGAATCAAGCAATTGGCGCGTTTCTTTCGAGCAATCATTCAGGTCCATGCTTATGCTCAATCAGCCACCGTCAGACCTTGAATCCTGGGTAGGTTTCTTCAGCAACGCAGAATTGCCGGTTCTGCGGCAGACGGCTCGACGCCTTGCAGAGGCGCGCCAGAATATCGACAAGGTTGGTGGTCGCGATATCGCCAATATCGTGATGCAGGATCCATTGATGGCCATCCGTGTTCTGGCCTATATCCAGACAGTCAGCGGCAAGCATCTGCGTTCCGACATCACCAACATCGGCAATGCGGTAATGATGATCGGCATCGAGCCTTTCTTCAACAAGATGGATGCGTCACTCTCCATCGAAGCCATGCTGAAAAACGAACCACAGGCATTGCTTGGCGTTCTGCAGGTCATCCGCCGCGCTCAACGCGCCTCGCATTACGCGCATGACTGGGCCTTTGAGCGACACGACATGAACATCGACGAAGTCGCCCTGGCCGCTCTGCTGCACGACCTGCCCGAAATCCTGCTGTGGTGTTTTGCCCCGAAGCTGGCCATCGAAATCCGTGACCGGCAGCACGCGGACAAGTCGTTGCGCAGCGCCACTGCGCAGGAGCAGGTGCTTGGAATCCGGCTGTCTGATTTGCAATTGGCCTTGTGCACCGTATGGCACCTGCCCGAACTACTCAACACCTTGCTCGACGATGCCAATGCCCAGTCACCGCGTGTGCAGAACGTGACACTGGCAGTTAACCTGGCGCGCCACTCAGCGGGGGGATGGAAAGACGCCGCGCTGCCGGATGACTTTGCGGCGATAGAAAAACTCCTGCATATCGACCGTGTGGCACTGCTCAATCGTTTGGATATTCCCGAAGAACTCATGAAGACGTACTTGCCTCCTTCGGAAGAAGAAACCGATGCCCGGACGCGTCGCCAGCAGGTATTTGGCAAGCACAACGCACCCTAACTATCAAAACATGATCAATTGACACGGGAGAAATAGATGACCATCGGCAGCCTGCTTTTTATCGGCGCAATCGTCGTTATAGCAATCTTTGGCGTCACGCTCTATAACGGTCTGGTTGCACTCAAACATGGTGTCGCCAAGGCTTGGGCCAACATTGATGTGCTGCTCAAGCAACGCCATGATGAGCTGCCGAAACTGGTCGAGGTTTGCAAGCAGTACAAACAATTCGAACAGGACACGCTGCAACGAGTGATCGAAGCTCGCTCGCGCGTTCAAACGGCACGCGAAGCCCAGAATATCGAGGCCCTCGGCGAGGCCGAAGGAATGTTGCGCATGGGCCTCGGGCAGATTTTTGCCATTGCCGAAGCCTACCCGGAACTCAAGGCCAACGATAATTTCATGCAGCTTCAGCAGCGGATTACCAGCCTGGAAAACGCCATTGCCGACCGGCGCGAGCTGTACAACGAATCGGTCAATATCAACAATGTCCGCGTCGAACAGTTCCCTGACGCGGTGATCGCACGCCTGTTCAGCTTCGAAACCAAACCCCTTTTGGAATTCTCGACGGTTGAAAAGGCCGACATCGATATGAAGCAACTGTTCAGCTAATCGCCTAACCGCCCCGGCTCCGCAGGCAATTCATTCGGCCCATGATCGTCAGCATCCGACGAGAGTTCGGCCAGCTCATCACGACGGGCGCGCAACTGCTGCTGCTCACAAGCGGCATGCAACTCCAAACGCGCAACGCCTGGATGGCATGTGTCGCGCTGATGTCTGTCGCCAGCCTGATCGCCTGGGTTTTCGCGCAACGGCGACGTCGAGCCATTGCCGACACACCTACTTCGCGTATCGCTTCAGCGGCTCAGGGCTACGTCGAACTGAGTGGTTACGGCAAGCCGCTTGACTACCCACCCTTGCTCTCACAGCTGCGTCAATTTCCCTGCCTTTGGTATCGCTACTGGATCGAAGAAAGATCGGACGACAAATGGCGTTCCCTCGACTCGGGTGAAAGTGAAATCCCTTTTATTCTTGACGACGGTAGCGGCCGCTGTTTGGTCGATATGGAAGACGCTGAAATCCTGACCAAACACAAATCCACATGGACGGAAGGACGCTACCGGAAGACCGAATGGACGTTGAACATCGACGACGAGATATACGCGCTGGGTGAATTCATAACCCTGGGAGGCAGCAGGCTTGAACTTGATGCGAATCACGACGTCAATGCCCTGCTTGCCGAATGGAAACGGGACCAGCCTGGCTTGCTCAAACGCTTCGATCTTGACGGCGATGGCAGCATCAGCATGAAAGAATGGATGCTGGCGCGCCAGGCGGCTCGGCGCGAAGTTGCCAAATTGCACCGTGAAGTGCGCAACGACGCCGACTTGCACACCCTGCGCTGCCCGACCAACGGGCAACTGTATCTGCTCTCGAACATAGGGCCCGAAAGGATTTCACGACGCTATCTCTGGTGGTCGATCTTCCACCTCTCCGTATTCTTTGTTTCGCTTGGTGCCCTGCCCTGGATCTGGCATAACGCCGTCTGAAATACGGTATAGGTCGACAAGTTCGAAGTTAGAATGCGACCTCACCAATCGAGTACACCATGCAAATCAGGTTCCTGTTACCCCTGCTCTCCGCTCTCGTTCTTTCCGCCTGCGCGAGCAAGCCACCAACACCGCCTCCACTCACGCCCAAACCCGTAAAGATCGGTCTTGCACTGGGTGGCGGTGCCGCGCGCGGCTTCGCCCACATCGGCGTCATCAAGGTACTGGAAGCCCAGGGCATTGTCCCCGACATCATCGTTGGCACCAGTGCCGGTGCCGTCGTCGGTGCGCTTTACGCCTCGGGACATAACGGTTTCGATCTGCAGAAACTGGCCCACAAGATGGATGAATCGAAAATCAGCGATTGGTCGCTGCCCGATCGAGGCGTCCTCAAAGGCGAAGCCTTGCAGCAATTCGTGAATGATGCCGTCGCACAGCGTCCGCTCGAAAAATTGAAAAAGCCCTTCGCCGCCGTGGCGACCGATCTGAACAGCGGCGAAAGCATTCTCTTCCGTAGCGGCAATACCGGCATGGCCGTGCGCGCCTCGGCGACCGTTCCCGGCGTCTTCAAACCCGTAAGCATCAATGGACACGAATACGTCGATGGCGGGCTGTCGAGCCTGATCCCGGTGCGCGGCGCGCGTTCGATGGGCGCCGACGTGGTGATCGCCGTCGACATCTCGGCGCGACCCGGCAACCAGACTGTGCGCGGCACGCTCGATATCCTCCTGCAAACCTTCACCATCATGGGGCAGAACCTCGCCCGATACGAACTGAAGGAGGCCGATATCGTCATTCGACCGCAGGTCGGCAACGTCGGATCAACCGATTTCCCGGCACGCCACGATGCGATTCTGGAAGGCGAGAAAGCGGCTCAGTCGGCACTGCCGCAAATCCGCGAGGCGATCAGAAAGGCATCTGGTATCTGAACCGTCGGCAAACAAAAAAGCTTCACAGTTCCAATGCTTCCCAACGTTCAAGTAACGCCATCAGCTCGTCGTCAATTTCGGTCAGCCTCAATGAAATTCGCTGCGCTTCCTGCGGCTCGGCCTGATAGATCGTCGGATCTGCCAATCGCTGGTTGATCCTCGCCTGCTCCTGCTCAAGCGAAGTAATGCGCCCGGGAAGTTCGGCCAGCTCTCGCGTTTCCTTGTAGCTCATTTTGCGGCCGCCATCCGCCTTGCTCTTGGCTGACTGTACCGCGCCCGACGCTTCGCGCTTTGCCACCGGCTGTGCGGCTTCTTGAGCGCGCCGCCTGGCCTGGTAGTCGGCCCAGTCCTGATAGCCGCCGGCATATTCGTGCCAGACGCCCTCGCCTTCGAACGCGATGCTTTGCGTCACCACGTTATCGATAAAAGCCCGGTCGTGACTGACGAGGAAGAGCGTTCCCGTATAGTCCTGCAACAACTGCTCGAGAAGTTCCAGTGTTTCGATGTCGAGGTCGTTGGTTGGTTCGTCGAGTACCAACACGTTGGCCGGGCGGGCAAAGAGGCGTGCCAGGAGCAGCCGGTTGCGTTCGCCGCCGGAAAGCGACTTCACCGGCGAACGAGCGCGCTGCGGGGCAAACAGGAAATCGCCAAGATAGCCGATCACATGCTTCTTCTCGTTGCCGATCTCGACGTAGTCCGATCCTGGCGATATCACGTCCACCAACGCCGCCTCTTCGTCGAGCTGCGTTCTGAACTGGTCGAAGTACGCCACCTCGATCTTTGTACCCAGGCGCACGCGGCCCGAATCCGGTGCCAGCTCGCCGAGAATCAGGCGCAGCAGGGTCGTCTTTCCCGCACCATTGGGGCCGATCAGGCCGATCTTGTCGCCGCGCTGCAAACGGCAGGAAAAATCGCGCACCACGGTCAGTCGTTGTGCACCCTCGCCAAAATGCTTGCTCACGTGCTCCAGTTCAGCAACCAACTTACCGCTCTTGTCGCCTGCATCCAGAGCCAGTTCAACCTTGCCCTGCCGTTCGCGCCGGGCTACCCGCTCACGTCGAAGCTGTTCGAGACGCAGCACGCGGCCTTCGTTGCGCGTGCGTCGCGCTTCGACGCCCTTGCGAATCCACACTTCTTCCTGCGCCAGAAATTTGTCGAACTTGGCGTTCTGGATCGCCTCGTCGTGCAGAATCGATTCCTTCCTGGCCAGATAGGCGCTGAAGTTTCCGGGGCAGGAGAGCAAACGGCCACGATCCAGTTCGACGATGCGTGTCGATACGCGATCCAGAAAACGCCGGTCATGGGTGATGAACACCATCGACACCCCCGATGAAACCAAAAACTCCTCAAGCCATTCGATGGCGCCGATGTCCAGATGGTTGGTCGGTTCGTCGAGCAGTAACAGTTCGGGCGAAATGGCCAGAGCCTGGGCCAAGGCCAGACGCTTCTTCTGCCCGCCCGAGAGGGTGCCAACGCGCGCATCGGGATCGAGCGAAAAACGCTGGATCACCCGCTCCGCCTGCATTTCGAAAGACCACGCGTTGAGCGACTCAAGCTCGCCCTGCAATTGGTGCATTCGCTCAAGTAATGCTTCATGATCGGCTGAATCTTCGGCCATGGCGTGCGCAACGGCGTGGTACTCGGCAAGCAGTGTGGAAACTTCTCCCATCCCATCCACCACTGCCTCGAACACCGAGCGATCCGGATCGAATGGCGGCTCCTGCGGCACATAGCCCCTGCGGATTCCAGGTTGCTGCCACACGGTCCCGTCGTCAAGCGTTCCCTGCCCGGCCAGCGCACGCAACAGCGACGATTTGCCGGTGCCGTTTCGCCCGATCAGCGCCACGCGTTCACCAGGATCAAGCTGGAAATCAGCATGATCAAGAAGGGGAACATGGCCATAGGCCAGCGAAGCATCGGACAGAATCAGCTGCGGCATGAGATCAGTTTACTTTCCAGGGGAGGATAACGATTGCCTGAGTACGGCATTTTCATGAATTGAACGGAATTTGTCAGCGTAGCGCACGGGCGCGATAAAATACGCTCCGATCTCCTCGTAGCATAACGGATAGTGCACGCGCCTCCTAAGCGTGAGATATGGGTTCGATTCCCGTCGAGGAGGCCAAGTATGCGTTTTAAGTAGTCCGGCAACATCCAATCGGCCCGCCTAAGTGCGGGTTTTATTCTTTTATGCGGACGCCGTCGAACTCCTCATGTCCACCATGCGGCCGACCATTGCGCGCCTTTCAGTCACTCGGCATCAGCGGGCCATCTGAAGCGAAACCGCACCATGACGTGGTGAATTCCTGCATCGGGTCGGAAGCATCGGACTCGGATCCTGGCTCGCTGTGTTTGCTCAGGTATTCACCAAGCTTCTTATCGCTGGCCAGGATGTGATGCATCAACCAGGTGTGCAGGGATGTGGTCAATTGACTCGGACTGACCTGAGCATTGGCCTTGAGCTGCAGGTCATAGCTGGCAAGCGTTTCCACGAGGTCCAGGTGCTCGGCATGATGCTCGTTGGCCCAGGGATAGCCATGGTCGTGCATCAGTTTTTCCTCGTACGAAAAATGGTCGATGACGAAATCGATCAGTGCCTTCATCACATTTCTCGAATTGGTTCCGTCATCGACTGAACGCGCACTGAAGTCGAGCCGGTCAAGGATGCGCAATATTTCCCTGTGCTGTGAGTCGATACCGGCATGGCCGGTTTCGTAGGTAAATGACCATGCCAGCATCGGGTTGCTGTCTTCTTCTGCGAGTTTCTTGACTCTCGGCTTGGATGAGACCTGGTAGGGCGGGTTCTGCGCGAAACCGGTCAAGGTTTGCAAGGGTAGCGGGCGAGAGAAGTAGTAGCCCTGGATCACATCGCAGCCATTGGCTTCGAGAAAAGCGACCTGTTCCGGGGATTCGACGCCTTCGGCAACGGTCATGATGTTGAGCTTGTTGCACATCTCGAGGATTGCCAGCACGATGGGACTGTTCTTGGGTTCGCTAATGAAGGACTGGTCGATTTTCAGGAAATCGAATGGGAGCTGATACAGGTATGACAATGACGAGTAACCCGTGCCGAAATCGTCCAGCGCCAAATTGACGCCGATTTTCTTCAAGGCCAGCAGGGTAGTCTTGGTCTTTTCAAAGTCGTTGATGAAGGCGCTTTCGGTAATCTCCAGAGTCAGCCGGTAGCCGGCCATACCGTCCAGCGCTTCGATCACCTTGGCGACAATGTCGCTTTGAGTGAGTTGCATGGGAGACAGGTTGACCGACATGTTGATGCCGGTGCTTCTCATGACGCGACAGGCCTCGCGCAACACCCATTCGCCGATTTCGCAGATCAGCCCGGACTCTTCGGCAATGGGTATGAAACGCGCCGGGCTGATGAGGCCCAGGTCCGGGTGCGACCAGCGCACCAACGCCTCGGCGCCGTGCACGCTCTTGCTGACGAGGCAGAGCTGTGGCTGGTAGTGCAATAACAGTCCGTCAGGAATCGCCTTGCGCAGGCCATTCTCCACCATCAGTGTTTCCAGTGCCCTGGCATTGATGCGCTCGGTGAAGAACTGGAAATTGTTTCGCCCTTGGTTCTTGGCGTGATACATGGCGGCGTCGGAATGACTCAACAGGTCGGTGACGCTAAGGCCATCCGTTGGAAACAGGCTGATGCCGATTGAAGGCGTGACGGTGACGACGTGTCCGTCAAGATGGCAGCTACTCCCGATCGCCGCCAAAAGCTTCCTCGCAGTATGGGTGATGTCGGCTTCGTCTCCGATATCCTCAAGCAACAGCACGAATTCATCGCCTCCCTGCCGTGATACGGTGTCACTCGCACGCAGACACCCCTGGATACGACGGGTCACTTCCTTGAGCAGCGCGTCGCCGATGTGGTGGCCAAGCGTATCGTTCACCGCCTTGAATTTGTCGAGGTCAATGAACATCACGGCGAACTTGGACCGGTTGCGCACCGCACGCGCCAGCGCCTGCCGCAAGCGGTCTTCCAGCAGGCTGCGGTTGGGCAAACCGGTCAGGAAGTCATGATGCGCCATGTGCTCCATCTTTTCCATCACCCGATTCGACTCGGTGATGTCGGATAGCAAACCGATATAGTTGGTCACGTTGGCACCGGTTTTCACAGCGCTGAGATGGACGCGGACAAGATACTCCTCGCCCGTTTTTTTCTTGTTCCATATCTCGCCCTGCCAGTAGCCAAGGCGGGCCAGTGTTTTCCACATCTTTCGATAGAAGCTGTCGGGAAGCCGATTGGAGGCGAACATCTTCGGGTTCCTGCCGATGATTTCATCCCGGCGATATCCGGTCAGGCTTTCCAGGGCCTTGTTGACCGATATGGCGCGGTTGTCGGCGCCCGTGATGATGATGCCTTCAAGGCTGTTCTCGAAGACGCTGGCGGACAACTTCAGTTGATCCTCGGCCTCCTGGTGATGGGTGATGTCCTGGAGCACTTCGATGGCGAATTCGGTTTGCTCGTGCCGGCTGTAATAGCGCGAAGCTTCGTCCAGCATGCTATCCAGAACCAGATCGGCCATGCACGGCCGCGGGTCGTCATAAAACCCGCGCCAGTGATCTCGCGTACCGACAACATCGCGAGCGGGGATGCCGGTCAACAACTCGCAGGGTGCATTCCACACCACGACCTTATGCTCGGTATCGAGCACAAAGGCCGGAAGACTCAGAGCATTCAATACGCTAAGCGCAATTTTCACCTGAAAGACCCCTGAATGTGCAAAGCGCTACCAATATGCCGCTACCAGCGAAACTCGGTGCCCAATCTCCCACACAATCTGCTCGCTCGGTTCAGCGACGACAACCTATTCGGTTCTCGCCCATCCCCAAGAGGCCATCACTTGCCTTTCGTTCCTGATGCACCAGCGCCGCGCCAAATCATCTGGCGTGCTCAGGGTGATATCAGACCTCCGTCTTGTAACCAATGCGGAAACCGCCCCAGTGCCGCCCCTTCACATACACCGGAGCCGAGATGTCATGCATGATCTCTCCGGTATCGCGACGGTATGTCTGCAACAGGAAAGGCTGGTCGTGAGCGCCGCAACGGCGGCCGACCGGATCATCGAACATGCGTTTGGTCCGATTGTTCACGAAATCCGTTTTTTCGTTGCCGGTCAGCGGCTGTGAGAATTTCCGATTGTGCGTCGGAACATAACCCTTCTGGTCGCAGGCAATGGCATAGACCACCCATTTGTTCTGCTCGAGCAACTGCTCCTGCGTCGGCGACACATTCTGGTCGGTGAAGTCGTCATAACGGGTCTTGTATTTCGGTGGCTTGGTATTGGAAATCGGCTGGTATTTGTCGTCAAACAAATCCTCGAGTTTGATCCGCCCCGAATCGACGGCCTTCTCGAATATCTGGCTGACGGCCTGCGCCGCGCGCTGGACCAAATCAGGCATTTTGGCATGTGTTTCAACCGCTTTATCACCCGCCGGGCCAAGCTTGAAAACGTTGCCGATCTCTTTCAGGTTCGTTGCCAGGTAATCGAGCTGGTTCGCTTCGCCGAGAGCCTTCTCTGCCGCCGCGCTGTTGTTCTCCGCCATTTGCATGATGTTGGTCACATGGTCGGCAATGGTGTTTCCCGCCCTGCTTTGTTGGGCAACCGCAGCGGCGATGGCGTCAACTTTTTCCATCGTCACGCGCGCACCGCTGTTGATGCTCTCAAGGGACGCCGCCGCTTGCTGGGCAAGATCGGCACCATTTTTTGCCTGTCCCGTACCGGCCTCGATACTGGTGATCGCGCTCTGCGTCTCGCCCTGGATCGCCCCGATCATCTGGCTGATTTCGCCGGTGGCCTTGGCCGTCCGTTCGGCGAGTTTGCGGACTTCGTCAGCGACAACGGCAAAGCCTCGCCCCTGCTCACCCGCACG
>NZ_FLQY01000336.1 GCF_900089945.1 Candidatus Propionivibrio aalborgensis
AAACCACATCGTATTCAGCAAGATTTACGCGCCAAAAATCACCCCATCGCCAGTCGCAGTTTGTCAGACCGGCCGTCAACAAATAGCCGGCAAGCCAGGTCGCCGGCGCATTCTCGATCCCGGTGAACTGTGCATCCCGATGGAATCTGGCTAGCGGCCGCAGTACGCTACCGACGCCGGCACCCAGATCGATGAAGCGCGTGCCCGGACGCTCTGGGACCAGTGCGGCAAGAGCGGATGCAGTCTCGTTGTTCGAAAGGAAGAGGGGTATCTGACCAGTGACTGCACCGCGATATACAAGCAGCATCAGAATGAAAGCCAGCAAGAACCAACCCGGATCAATCGCCAGCGTGGCTACACCCCATCCCAGCGGGGCGAAAGATGCGTGGATCAACCGCCACCACCAGGGTTGGTGCGTGAGTATTGCGATCAGCAGGGCGGCCCCGCCGATGGCTGCAGCGGTTGCCGGCCAAGGCAGAACTTCGTCCCTGATGCCAAAGTAAGGCCACGCCAGTGAAAGCACGGCCAATGCAGCAGCGCCCTGTAATGCCAGTTGGCGCACATAGGAACGGGGCTGCGCGTTCTGATGAATCCCAAGATCAGTGCTGGGCTCAGTGGGCAGTGAAGGCAATACCTTGCTCCATAACTAGGATCGACATTGTATCCCGCTGTATCCCGCTCGTCAGACGGCGCCGCTTGCGTCGTTCGCCGCCTGGACTCTAATGGCCCTTGCCTATTATCGTCCACTCTCGAACGAATCCCGCACAGCGCTCGGAGTTGTGGAAGCAGGCCGAAGCATCGTAGAATGCCCGACTGCTTTTGCGGGCGTCGTATAATGGTAATACCCTAGCTTCCCAAGCTAGAGCCGTGGGT
>NZ_FLQY01000337.1 GCF_900089945.1 Candidatus Propionivibrio aalborgensis
TTGCATGCTCACCGACGGGCTTGTCAGTGCTTACCTCGACGAACTCGCTCAGCAACGGCGACAGTCCCCGCATACGGTCAGCAACTACCGGCGTGATCTGGGTGTTCTCGGCAGGCTTGTCGGCGAGTTGCCCGGAAATCACCGATTCGACACGATCCAGACGCATCAAATTCGCCGTTTCATCGCCCAGTTGCACGCCCGTGGTTTGGGTGGGCGCTCACTGGCTCGCATGCTTTCCGCGTGGCGCGGTTTTTATCGCTGGCTTGGTCAGCGCAGTGAAACGACCCAGAATCCGGTCGACGGCGTGCGGGCGCCAAAGACGTCCAAGGCCTTGCCGAAGGTTCTGTCGCCCGATGAAGCCAATCGTCTCCTTGATTCTTCGAGCGATGCGGTCATGGAAATTCGGGATCAGGCGATGTTCGAGCTCTTCTATTCGTCAGGCCTGCGTCTTGCCGAACTCGCTGCGCTGGACCTGGCGAGCCTCGAAGATATTTTGGCTGGTGAAGTGCGTGTTCTCGGCAAGCGCAACAAGCTGCGGCTGGTTCCGGTCGGCAGCAAGGCCCGCGAAGCCGTTGGGCTTTGGGCGCGGCGACGAGGTGAAGTGGCTTCCGCCGAGCAAATAGCGCTATTCGTGGGGCAGCGCGGTGGCCGAATCAGCCCCAGGTTGATCGAGGA
The DNA here is from genome assembly GCF_900089945.1 of Candidatus Propionivibrio aalborgensis. Classification (GTDB taxonomy): domain Bacteria; phylum Pseudomonadota; class Gammaproteobacteria; order Burkholderiales; family Rhodocyclaceae; genus Propionivibrio; species Propionivibrio aalborgensis. The sequence goes on from NZ_FLQY01000337.1 coordinate 676, forward strand.
GCGGCTCAAGCGGCGCGCGCTGGCGAAAGGCCTGCTGACTGGCGTGCATCCGCACATGCTGCGCCATTCATTTGCCTCGCATGTTTTGCAGTCGTCCGGCGACCTGCGTGCGGTGCAGGAAATGCTCGGCCATGCCAGCATCGCGTCGACGCAGGTCTATACTCACCTTGACTTTCAGCATCTGGCCAGGGTCTATGATTCGGCGCACCCCCGCGCCAAACGGAAATA
>NZ_FLQY01000338.1 GCF_900089945.1 Candidatus Propionivibrio aalborgensis
GCTGACGGCCCGCGACGAAGATCTCGATCAGATTCTTGGACTTGAGCTCGGAGCCGATGATTACATTGCCAAGCCGGTGCAGCCACGCCTGCTTCTGGCGCGCATCAGAGCCCTGCTACGCCGTTCACCAGGCTCCTCTGTCTACCCGACGAAGGAATACGCCGAGCCTTACGGAAAGACTGATCTAGTCTTTGGCCAGTTCCGCATCAGTCAGTCAACGCGTAGCACCCACCTGGGCAATGAAGCCATCGATCTGACCACCGCTGAATTCGACCTGCTGTGGTTGCTCGCTCGCCACGCTGGCAGCATCCTGTCGCGCGACGATCTACTTCAGCAACTACGCGGCATCGGCTTCGACGGTCTTGACCGCTCGATTGACGCTCGCATTTCGCGACTGCGCCGCAAGCTCGGCGACGATCCGGAAAACCCCACACGCATCAAGACGGTTCGTGGCAAGGGTTATCTGTTCAGCAAGCATGACTGGCAATAGCCCAAACAATAGTCTGCTTGACATACTCGGGCGTTACAAGCCGATCCCCTGGCGCGGCGGTTACAGCCTGTCGCGTCTGTTCTTCAACTTCTACCTGCTGGTGATGGGATCCTTCGTCGCCATCGCCTTCTTTGCCGATTTCGTCATCTCGACCGCCGTCAAGGGCATTACCGACGACTACACCAGCCGCTTCATG
>NZ_FLQY01000339.1 GCF_900089945.1 Candidatus Propionivibrio aalborgensis
AATCGGAAACCCCGTAAAGCTCGGCCTGGCTAATCATGCTTGCCGGCGGATGGGCCACGCGCAGGGAAACACTGCGCTCACGGGCGGTTCGCAGCCAGCCAAACACAACACTCAGCGCCGAAGAGTCGGTTTCGTCAACCGCAGAAAGGTCGAACACGACTTCACCCGCTCCCACTCCGCCACGCAAAAAACCGCGCCCTGCTTCGAGCAGGGCGCTGGCGTTGGCAATCAGCATGGGAGCCGTTATACGCAGCTCATTACCGTTTTGTTCAATCATTTGTCGCTGGCTTCAAGCTGCTTGTTCTTGTTCTCAATCATCCGGACAAGGCCGTCGATACCGTTCGCGCGAACTTCCTGGCTGAAGGTATTGCGATAGTTCGACACCAAACTTACACCGGCCACAACAACATCGTAGACCTTCCACCCATCCGCCTGCTTTTCCATCGAATAGTCAAGCTGTATGGGCTTGCTGCCAGGCTGCACAATCTCGGTCCTGACCTCTACATCCGTATCACCGCTTTGCATTTTGGTCGGCTTGAAGCGTACGGTCTGATCCTTGTATCCGGTCAAGGCATTGGAATAGGTGCGCACAAGAAGCGTTCTGAACGCCTCGGACAAACGTTTCTTCTGCTCGGGTGTCGCCTTGTTCCAGTCGCGCCCCACTGCCAGCGCGGTCATGCGCTGGAAATTGAAGTTGGGCAGAACCTTGGCCTCAACCAGTTCAACGGCCTTCTTCGAATTGCCGTTCTGAATATCCTTGTCCTGGCGGACGATGGTCAAAACGTCTTCAGTCACCTTTTTGATCAAGGCATCAGGTGGGTCTTCCTGCGCGAATGCCACAGAACACGTCACCACCAGCCCCAAAACTACTGCAATAAACGATTTCATCAACTTCTCTCAAAAA
>NZ_FLQY01000340.1 GCF_900089945.1 Candidatus Propionivibrio aalborgensis
GAATTTCGGTGCCGACAAGCAACTGGCCTATGGGACAGCCATCAATGGCATGCCGATGAACACCAAAGGCAAAACGACCGGGGCCAGCATCAAAGCCAGTATCAACTTGAGTTTGCAGGACCTCCTGCGCATCGGCGGCGAAGTTCAGCATTACACGCTTAATGACTGGTGGCCACCCTCGGGTACCGGCGGGATGTCTCCCAATACGTTCATAAATATCAACGATGGCGAACGCAACCGCACCGCGCTCTTCGGTGAATGGGAAAAGCAGCTGAGCCCCCAATGGATGACACTGCTCGGCGCGCGCTACGAGCTCGTCACGACCAATGCGGGTCCGGTACATGGCTACAATCTGGCGACATTCCCGACCGTAGGCGTACCTGCGGGAATGATGAACCAGACCCGGGACGCCGCCAATTTCAATAATGCCGATCGCGACAAAACCGACAATAATCTGGATCTCACCGCGCTCGGTCGCTACACCGTCAACGCCAACTACG
>NZ_FLQY01000341.1 GCF_900089945.1 Candidatus Propionivibrio aalborgensis
CTCGTCGAATCAAGTGCAACGACTCGCCCCTGCTTGAGCATGGCAATGCGCCCACACAACGCCTCGGCCTCTTCAAGATAATGTGTGGTCAAAATGACCGTATGCCCTTCGCGATTGAGTCGCTGCACGAACTGCCACAGCCCCTGGCGCAGTTCGACGTCAACGCCTGCCGTCGGCTCGTCGAGTACGATTACCGGGGGCTTGTGAACGAGCGCCTGCGCGACGAGCACCCGCCGCTTCATGCCGCCCGAAAGTCGTCGCATATTGGTAGCGGCCTTGGCGGTAAGGTCTAGATTCGCAAGAATCTCGTCTATCCAGTCGTCGTTGTTGCGAATTCCGAAGTAGCCCGACTGAATGCGCAATGTCTCGCGCACGGAAAAAAAGGGATCGAAAACCAGTTCCTGTGGCACCACACCGAGTCGACGACGCGCCTCGCGGTAGTCGCCAAGCACATCGCAACCCATCACGCTCAATTGGCCTCGATCCGGGCGAACCAAACCGGCAAGGCAGGAAATCAGCGTCGTCTTGCCGGCGCCGTTGGGTCCCAAGAG
>NZ_FLQY01000342.1 GCF_900089945.1 Candidatus Propionivibrio aalborgensis
GTGACGGACGACGAAATGCGCTCCATTTCAGCAGACGCGTTATGTACGATCGTCATGCCCTCTGCCGAAAGATTGCTGGAGGTTTCGGAGATGCCGGCGGTCTCGGTTGCATTCTGGCTGACCTGATTCATGTTTTCGGTCAACTGGGTCATCGCGCCAGAGGTCGCCAGGGCGGCATCGCGCTGCTTGTTGGACCCGGATGCGACGCGATTGGCTTCGGCGATCAACTTCTGAGAAGCATGCGCGACTTCGACCGAGTTGAAAAACACCTTGCCGATGATCGTCTGGATGCTTTCCATCAGCTTGTTGAATTCAGCAGCAGTCTGGGAGACTTCGTCGCCACCTTCAACCTGAGCGCGTCGGGTCAGGTCGCCATCCATATACATTTGCCCGATTACTCCGCGCAACGAATTCAAGCGTCGGACCAGGCCGCTTTCGATGAGCAAACTGAGAACGACGGCGACCACGACCAGCAGGCCATAGGCAATGCTCCAGCCCTGCATTCCGCCACCGAACACGTTCACCGCCAGCCAGGCTGCCAACCCGGCACAGGCCACCAGCAACAGCATCGTGCCACGAAGCTTCCAAGATACGCCATTCATTTGTCACCTCCCGAATTGGTATATTTTTCAATACTTCAAGGCAAGTCTAAAGCCGATCAAGCCTGCACCTGCGAACTAATTCTGAAAGACTCTCGCAAACTATCCGGCACGGTGATGCAACCCCGTCACAATTCCGTCCTGTTTGCAAGCAATTCCATGATTACGGTGCGTAATCAGCACAATGTACGTCCCGCAACGCACGTCCATCTGCCGGCTGAGAAGCTATCCCAATTATCGACAGAATACAGTCGAACCCCGGAGAGTATCGCTAAACTTGGCTGGTGTGGTCAATCTGAAATTTCAAAAAATGCCCGTTTGCGGGAACCGCGAGTGCTTCCATCCGATCAAATGCCGTTAAAATCAGCACCGCACATTGGATAGAGGAGAGTGGGATGGACATGCAACTGGCTGAATGGTCGGATAAATTGGAGTTCGGCCTGCCCAGGATAGACAGCCAGCACAAACAGCTTTTCGACCTCGCGGCCACCTTTGCCGGCAATGGGGACCAGATTCGGGTGATGAAGTCTCTGGTCATGCTGAGCAACTATGCGAAGGTCCATTTGCGCGACGAGGAAGAGATGCTGGCGTCACTCAAGTACCCGGAGCTGGAAGCGCACAAGCGGCTGCATGCGGAATTCAAGGACATGTTGATCAAATTGCTCGATAACGCCAGGCAACTGTCTCTCGACGAGATTGCCAAAGAAGTTCAATACCTCATCTACGGATGGTTCTACAACCACATCATGCAAGCGGATGTCGAGTACGTCCCTTGGGTCCGCACGCATTCACTGAAGGCGCTCGGCTGAATGATGCCTGCAGGGCCTTTTCCGGTTTCAGGGGAAAAGGGATAGCGCACAGTTCTTGAGCAAGGGCATTCCGGCTGGCTGCAACAGGTGTCGGCGAGGATTACTTGGACTCCGGACCGACCCTCCACGCCCCATGGCCGCTATAATGCTGTCCTTTTCCGCATCACCTCACCTCTTCCTACTGCTTGTCACCACCCGTGCCTCAATTCTCGCCCGTATCCGGCTCTCCGGCAGCCCGGTTAACGGTGCCCTTGCCTTCATTCAAACCGGGCGAGCGCACGCAGTTGCCACCCTTTTCGGGCTCGGCGGATGCGTTGCACATCGCGCAACTGGCGGACCAGGCTGGACAAAGCAGGCTGTTGGCCGTACTGACCGCCAGCGCTGGAGATGCCCAGCGCCTGCTTGAGGAAATCCCATGGTTCGCGCCCGAGCTGCGCGTGCGCTTGCTTCCCGATTGGGAAACACTGCCCTACGACAGCTTCTCGCCGCATCATGACCTCGTATCGGAACGACTGGCCACGCTCTACGGCGTCATGCGGAACGAATGCGATGTCCTGTTGGTTCCGGCGTCGACGGCGGTCTACCGGCTGATGCCGCCGTCGTACCTGGCGGCGTACACTTTTTTTCTGAAGAAAGGCAAGCGACTCGACTCCGAGCAGTTTCGCTCCCAGCTCACGCTGGCCGGTTACGCGCACGTCGCTCAGGTCGTTGCTCCTGGTGAGTACTCGGTACGCGGCGGGCTAGTCGACCTTTTCCCGATGGGTTCGGCGCTACCCTTCCGGCTTGACCTGTTCGACGATGAGATCGAGAACATCAAGACCTTCGATATCGACACCCAGCGCACCCTATACCCGGTGCAGGAAATCCGCCTGCTTCCGGCACGCGAATTCCCGCTCGACGACAAGGGTCGTACCCGCTTCCGCCAGCGTTACCGCGAAATCTTCGAAGGAGACCCGGCACGATCCGGAATCTACAAGGATGTATCGAGCGGCATCGCACCGGCCGGGATCGAATACTGGCTGCCGCTATTCTTCGATGGCACGGCAACACTGTTCGACTACCTGCCCGGCGACACGCTGCTCTGCCTGCACAATGACGTTCCTGAAGCGATCCGCGGCTTCTGGCGCGATACCCAGTCGCGCCATGCCATGTTGTCGGGAGAACGTAGCCGGCCGCTGTTGCCGCCGGGTGACCTGTTCCTCAGCGAAGAGGCCTTTTTCGTTGCCGCCAGGCCGCATGCGCGAGTTATTTTGGCCACCGGCGCCGACGGCCCGGCCACCGCCTTGCCACCAGTCGCCGTCGCCCGCCGTGCCGACGATCCGTTGAGCGCTCTGAAGGCTTTTATCACCGGCTTTCCCGGCCGCGTGCTGCTGCTGGCAGAATCGGCCGGACGCCGCGAAACCCTTTCCGCACTCTTCGCCGACTATGGCCTGAAACCCGATCCCTGCTCCGATCTTGGCGAATTCCTCGTCGGCGAGAGCCGACTGGCGCTGGGCGTCTCGCCGTTGCACGACGGCTTTCTCCTGACGACGAATACAACGAGTACCTCGCAGCCCGATCAATGGGCCTTCATTACCGAGACCGAACTCTACGCCGGGAGCCCCTCGCGGCGGAGTCGTCACGCGGCACAGCGCAAGGCCACGCTGGACAACTGGCTGCGCGACCTCACCGAACTGAAGGTCGGTGATCCGGTAGTGCACGAACAACACGGCATCGCGCGTTTTCGAGGTCTGGTGCACCTTGACCTGGGCGAGGGCGACATGGAGTTTCTCGAACTCCACTACGCCGACGAGGCAAAGCTGTTCGTACCGGTCTCGCAATTGCATGTCATTTCACGTTACTCCGCGTCGGACCCGGATGCCGCTCCCTTGCACACGCTCGGCACACCGCAGCGGAACTGATGGCGCTCTACGCCCTGCGCGCTGCGCGCCAGGGCCATGCGTTCGAATTCACGGCGCACGACTACGACGCCTTTGCCGACGGCTTCGGCTTTGAGGAAACGCCCGATCAGGCAGCCGCCATCAACGCCGTAATCGACGACATGAAATCCGGTCGTCCGATGGATCGGCTGGTTTGCGGCGACGTCGGCTTCGGCAAGACCGAAGTCGCTTTGCGCGCCGCGTTTTGCGCCGTGGCTGGCGGCAAGCAGGTCGCTGTGCTGTGCCCGACCACGCTGCTCTGCGAACAGCACTTCCAGACCTTCAGCGACCGCTTCGCTCAAGTGGGCAACAACTGGCCGATTCGCATCGCCGAACTCTCGCGCTTCAAGACGGGAAAGGAATCGGCGCAGGCGCTCAAGGAACTCGCCGAAGGCAAGGTGGACATCGTCATCGGAACGCACAAGCTGTTGCAAAAGGACGTCAAGTTCAGTCGTCTGGGGCTTGTGGTCATTGACGAAGAACATCGCTTCGGGGTGCGCCAGAAAGAGGCGCTCAAAGCCTTGCGTGCGGAAGTCGACGTACTGACGCTGACCGCCACGCCCATCCCGCGTTCGCTGGGCATGTCGCTCGAGGGCCTGCGCGACTTCTCGGTCATCGCTACGGCGCCACAGAAGCGGCTGGCGATCAAGACCTTTGTTTCAAACTTCTCCGACGGCATCATCCGCGAAGCGCTGCTGCGCGAATTCAAGCGCGGCGGTCAAGTGTACTTCCTGCACAACGAAGTCAACACCATCGAGAACATGCGCGAGAAACTTGCCAAGCTAGCGCCCGAGGCACGCATCGTCGTCGGCCACGGTCAGATGAGCGAACGCGAACTCGAACGGGTGATGCGCGACTTCACCCAGCAGCGCGTCAACCTTCTGCTATGCACGACGATTATCGAAACCGGTATCGACAACCCGCATGCCAACACCATCATCATCAATCGCGCCGAGAAATTCGGCCTCGCCCAGCTTCACCAGTTGCGCGGTCGAGTCGGTCGTTCACACCACCAGGCCTACGCCTACCTGCTCACCCATGCCGGCCTCGACGAGAGCGCCGGCAAACTCGCCGGCCTGACCAAACAGGCCCGACAGCGGCTGGAAGCCATCCAGTTGATGGACGAGCTTGGCGCCGGTTTCTACCTGGCCATGCACGACCTTGAGATCCGGGGGGCCGGCGAAGTGCTTGGCGAGAGCCAGTCGGGCGAGATGCAGGAAATCGGTTTCAATCTGTTCAGCGAAATGCTCAAGCGCGCCGTCGCCTCGCTCAAGCAGGGTCAGGAACCGGACCTTTCGCAGCCGCTCGGAATCGCCACCGAAATCAATCTGCACACGCCGGCGCTGCTGCCCAACGACTATGCGCCCGACGTCAATGAACGGCTGATACTCTACAAGCGACTGGCCAACGGCGAATCACTTGATGACATCACCGACCTGCATGAAGAACTGGTCGACCGCTTCGGAGAACTCCCGCCGCAGGCGCAATCGCTGCTCGACAGCCACCGCCTGCGCCTGCTCTGCAAGCCGCTCGGCGTCATCAAGCTGGACGCCACGTCCGAGCAGTACCGGCTCGCCGGACAGGATAAACTGGCGCTGAAACGCCATTGCCCGACACTGGCCGATCGCGTTTCCGCAGTGAAGGATCTGCTTCGCCAATTGACCAAGAAGTAAGTACGGAAAGCCCAGCAAATGAACACCATCGACATCGAAAACATCAATGTAAGCGCCTTCGACCCGATGCCCTCGCCCGAGGACATCCTGGCCGACCTGCCGCTGTCGACAGAGGCGGCCAGGACCGTGATGCGAGGCCGGGAAACCCTGCGCAACATCCTCGAGCGCAAGGATCATCGCCTGTTTGTTGTGGTCGGCCCCTGTTCGATCCACGATCCGCTGGCCGGCATCGACTACGCGCGACGGCTGAAGAATCTCTCCGACGAAGTCAGCGAAACGCTATTCCTGGTCATGCGCGTCTATTTCGAAAAGCCGCGCACGACAACCGGCTGGAAGGGATACATCAACGATCCCGACATGAATGATTCCTTCACTGTCGATGAGGGGATGAAAAGAGCCCGCCAGTTCCTGCTCGATGTCGCCGAAGCCAGCCTGGCGACGGGCACCGAGGCGCTAGACCCGATTTCGCCGCAATATCTCGGCGATCTGATGGCCTGGACCGCCATCGGCGCGCGCACCACCGAATCGCAAACGCACCGCGAGATTGCCTCGGGGCTATCCACACCGGTCGGCTTCAAGAACGCTACCAGCGGCGATGTCGACATCGCCATCAACGCCATCATCTCTTCCTCCAGACCGCACAGTTTCCTTGGCATCAACGGCCAGGGGCGAACGTCGATCGTCCGCACGCGCGGCAACCGTTATTGCCATGTCGTACTGCGCGGCGGCGACCGCCGGCCCAACTACGACACGGTGAGCGTACAGATGACCGAACAGGCGCTGATCGCGGCCAAACTGCCCCCCAATATCGTCGTCGACTGTTCGCACGCCAACAGCTACAAGAAACCGGAGCTGCAGCCGCTGGTCATGACCGACGTGGTCAATCAGGTTCGCCTGGGCAACAAATCGCTGGTCGGCATGATGATCGAATCGAATCTGGTCGGCGGCAATCAGCCGATTCCCGCCGACCGGTCCCAGCTCAAGTACGGCTGCTCGGTGACCGATCCCTGCATCGACTGGGACACTACCGAGAAAGCCATCCGCGAAGCGGCCCTTCAACTGCGTGACATACTGCCTAAACGAAATTCCTGAACGAAGAATCTTCACCACCAAGACACCAAGAGCACAAAAGAACACCAAGGAATTCTATGGATTGCTCTATGCTTCATTTGCTCTTGTTGGTGAAACTTGGTGACTTTGTGCCTTGGTGGTGAAGCACTTGAACTTAGCAACCTGAGCCCCATCAAGGAGAACCGATTGCCTTCCACCTCCCCCCTGATCCGCCCCTTCGCCGGCCTGCGCCCGCGCAGCGAACTCGCTGCGGCTGTCGCCGCGCCACCGTATGACGTCCTCTCCAGCGAGGAAGCACGTCAGCGCGCCGCTGGCAAGCCCTATTCCTTCCTGCATATTTC
>NZ_FLQY01000343.1 GCF_900089945.1 Candidatus Propionivibrio aalborgensis
TCCACGACCCCCGTGTCAAATATGCCGCCTGAAACTTCATACTTCAGCTGGCCGGATCAATAAAGACGGGACGACCAAGAGCGCCGTCGCTTGCGCCGGTGGCATTGCCAAGCCAAGTGCACCCATGGCTACGGTAGGCAGGCCCATGCCAACAACGCCCTTGACCCAGCCAGCGACCAGAAAAACGGCTGAGACCAGCAGGAGCGTGTCGATTGGGGGCATGTGACGCCTAGCGAAGCGGTTGGAAAAATTGTTTCATATGCGCATCGTGTCCTCGTGCCAGTTGATTGTCAGCCAGCGCAGCGTTGTTGATAATAGCGCGACCAGTAAGTACTTCCCTCGAACAGTTCGTTACCAGCGAACGAACCCGGAGCCCCTATGCCGCCTTCTGCCAACTCAGCATCCCTTACCAGGAAGCTGGCGCAAATCTGGCCATACGCGCTGCCAATCATCGCGTTGTCATTTGCCGTTGCCATGCACGGCTTTGCTGCTGCGAATCCGCATTCCGCGTTACGCGAAGAGCTGGCAATTATTATCTGCGCCGTAGTGCTGCTGGTGCCGAGCGTGCTCGCCGCACTGCATCACGCCGACAGTGCTGCGCGACGCCTCGGCGAACCGTACGGCACACTACTGCTGACGCTCTCCGTCACCACGATCGAAGTATCGATTATCGTCTCGATGATGTTGAACGGAACCGGCAATCCCACACTGGCGCGCGAAGCAGTGTTTTCGGCAGTCATGTTGGTGTGTAGTGGCGGCGTCGGCTTCTGCCTGATGCTCGGCGCGTTGCGCCACGGTGAGCAGGAACACAATATGCAGGGCACCAGCGCGTACCTTGCCGTGCTACTGGTGTTATCGGTGTTGACCCTGATTCTGCCCAATTTCACGCTGAGCACCGAAAGCGGCACCTACTCCACGGGCCAACTCGTCTTTATCAGCACCCTGTCCGTGTTGCTATATATCGCCTTTCTCTACATTCAGACGGTACGTCATCGTGGCCATTTTCTCGATGCCGGTGTTCAACCACAGATACATCATATTGCCGAGCAACCGAGTACCGCGCCGCTGTGGGCAAGTGTTCTGTTCCTGCTCGCCGGGCTGGCCGCGGTGGTGCTGCTCGCCGAGCAGGTGGCCGATGGCACCGAGCGCGGACTCAGTGCCATCGGCGTGCTGCGTCCCGATGCAATCGTTGGCGCGCTGATCGCCACGCTGGTGCTGATGCCGGAGTTCCTGACGTCGCTGAAGGCGGCGCGCATCAACCACTTGCAACACAGCATCAATGCGATGCTCGGCTCGGCGCTGGCCAGCATGGCGCTGACCATACCGGCGGTCGTCGCGGTCTGCCTGTTCACGCGCCGCGAACTGATCCTCGGATTGGACAACCGTGATTCAACACTGCTGGTGCTGGCACTGACGCTGTGTATCGTCAGCTTCGGCACCGGCCGCACCAACGTGCTGACCGGGATCGTGCATCTGGTCATATTTTTCGCGTATCTGATGTTGCTTGTCATTCCGTAACGCCAGTTTTTTCAATTCTTCGTATAGCCGCTTTCGCACACACCGTGGCGACTCCCACTTTGATTGGCGATGTGATTTATGCGGTCGCAAGAGTCAGGCGTACGCACTGAAATGCAAACCGATTGTGGACCTGAGAAGACGAGAATGAATATGAGGTTGAAGCAGATGGTTCAGGGTGCAATCGGCCCCAACGCCTCGACCGCTGCCTGTAGCTCCTTGGCTGCGGCGATGAGTGCCTCGATCAACTGCTCGTCTTCGGAATAATTGCCATCGTATAGCGCAACGTTTCTCTTCTGGTGACAGTTGTCGAGAAACCGCCACTTGGCTGTTGGCAACGATAGCGTATGGGCCAAAACTTGGAAAACGATGTAACGGTTTTCTGATCTGAAACCATGCCAACGAAGTGCTGCCAACGCGAGCGAGTGCGCTGCATCATAGGCCAGGACGAACCGGCTGTCGGGCGACAGGGTGGTGTTTTCAGCGTCTGGAAGCTTCCTCTTGGCTGATCGAACCAGCCCGTCAAACTCTCCCTTGTCTGGCGGCTCAGCCTTGAGCTTCCCTATCTTCTGCAAGTTCAACAAGTTTTCCCGAGGAGATTGCATCTTCGTCACCAATTAGGATTATTTTCGGTTGGTCAAGCACGCGGACTACAAAATGGTTGTCGTTTTGGAATTTCTTCGCGAACTCTTCAGGGGAGTACAGCGTGGGGTTTACTTTTCGGCCAAGTATTTCCTCGGCCTTTGTCAGGGCCTCGAAAAGATGGCTATAACTCAACCCATCGGCAATCACCATCACGTCGATGTCGCTGGTTGCTGTATCCGTGCCTTTGGCGACAGAACCGTAAACAAATGCGGCAGCAATATTGTGGGCGCACTCCGACAAGGCGTGCCGGAGAACGTCGGATAGGCCAAACGTTTTGAGAACGATTCCTCTTAGCTCTTGATAAATTGGTGCGTTTTTGTTTGCCTGATAATGCTTCTGGCGGCCTATGACTGTGACACTGATCAAGCCGGACGATGTCATTCGCTGCAATTCACGTTGCAAGGCCCCCCGACCAGTCATGCCGAGCGTTGCGAGTTCATTGGCGTAAAAGGAGCGGTCAGGCTGGCCAAATAGCAGTCTGAGCACCTTCTGCTGCACTCCTGAGAACAGGACGTCCGAGATTGAGATCGCTTTCAGTTTCCCCATAATGAGGATTATCGTTCCTGATTTGGGGAATAGCAACTTTGGCGACAACAGACTCGACGTTCCCCAGAACGGGTCCGATCATCCCTGTTCTGGGGAACACCGTCGAGAAACCTTGCCGGTGCGGTTCTCATATGAGAACCCATCTGCGCTGCTTATTGCCCAAGTTCGGATGACAACCGCGCCGGGCGGCATGGCCTACCGGGAAACCCGGGTCGCCAGAAACTCACCGTTCCCGACAGGCACCGTGCATGTGGTGAAGTCGGGGTCTGCGGAAACCAGGGCCGCAAAGGGCGCCATCTCGGCGGCATGGGATGTGGCGTTGTCTACGACAAGAAGTCCGCCCTTGCGAAGGATTCGCTTGATGTCGGGCCACCATGCCGGATACTCCGAGCGCTCGGAATCAAGAAAAACAAGATCAAAGCTTGATTCGGCGCTGTTCTTCAGCAGCGCACCCGCTTCCGCATGAACCTGCGCAATGACAGCGGAGAGGCCGGATCGCTCAAAAGCCTTTGCCGCAAGCGAAATCTTGTAGTCGGACAACTCGACCGTGGTAACGAACCCATTGATCTCCTTCACCGCCAAGGCCAGCCAGAGGGTCGAATAACCATTCGAGGTTCCGATTTCAAGCACCCGTTGAGCATTCATCGCCCGGACAAGCACTGAAAGAAATTCTCCAGTGTCTCGGGTGATGTTCAGCATGCGCCGAGGTCGATCAGCAATGGCGCTATCGTTAGTCACGCCGAACTGTTGCAGTTCGTGTAGCAGCGCCTCCAGCGACTCGGTCACGTTATCAGCCTGAAACCCAACGCAAGCACGGGGACGCGAAGCCGGCTTGCCGGCGGAGCGTCCACTTGATTGATGGATCGGCCTTCAGCAGTGATCAGCGACCGCATCGTGAAAGTCGTTCTCGTGAATGATGAGAAGACGGACGCCAGATTTCCGCAACTGAACAGCCTTTTCTACCTTTCGCCCGTAGCACGCATAAGCCCAACATGGGTTCCCATCCGCGCCGATGATGAGATATCTGACCTTCGCGGACATTGTCGAAACGACTTCGCCGCCAAGGCGGTTTACGATCTCTGTAAGATTTGTGCGTGTGTAGCGCGTTGACGCGCCAGTGAAACAGAATAGTGAACCCTCAAACTCGACCTCGGGGCAGACAGCACAAAGCCCAACCAGCGTTGTGCCTTCGGCAAATGACGGGCTCACGATGGTGCGCTCATCAAGCACGGCGGTGAACTCTGAGAAGAAGTTTTTCAGCATCTGGTGTTCTTGCTCGTCAATCTTCTTGTCGACAAGCACCGTCGTAATGAGACTGTCTATCTCGTCGTATGGCCAACAGGTCTTGAGGTGCTCATGATCTTGAAGCCACGAAGACAAACCGCGAAGTTCTTCTTCTGATATGTGCCCGTCTGCCACTATGCCGCCAACGACCGCGTGAAGACGCTGGAGATCGGCTGTAGTTTTATCGAAGTACTCCGTTGAGCGCAGGCGCTCGCAGAGCCAAATGATGTCTTCGCGTTCATCTTGGGTCAGAACACCATCAGCCACGGCTGCGTGAACCACCGGAACCAATTCGTTGAAAGGGTGACGATGTTGGACTTCGTCATGATCACTCAGCCAAAGATGAAGAAATCCAAGCTCGGATGCATTGATGGCACCGTCGATTGAAATCCCTTCTATGAGGCCCAAAAGAGAATTCACCGACTTGTCAAGACGGGCTCGCTTGGTGAACTTTGTGTATTGTCGATGGTCGGGGTGCATTGGCTCTGTGTCTCAGGCTTTAGAAATCTAACGATGCTATAGAAAAACCAGTTCCATTTGCACATTCTGCTGCGAACCAAATGGAATAACAAGACTCCAAGCACAAGCTCTTTTGAGGAGATGCCGTGGGCCGCTACAATGCCCTTTCCCTCCGCCCGGCTTTTCGAGAGTCTGCCCATGCCCCGCCTGCCACAACGCATCGTCTGTCTGACCACCGAAACCGTCGAGGTGCTCTATGCCATCGGCGAGGAAGATCGCATTGCGGGCATCAGTGGCTATACCGTTCATCCACCGCGTGCGCGCAAGGAAAAGCCCAAGGTCTTCGCGTTCACCAGCGGCGACATCAACAAGATTCTCGCCGTACAGCCCGATCTGGTGCTCAGCTTTTCCAACCTGCAGGCTGACATCGCGTGCGAACTGATCAAGGCCGGCGTGCTGGTTCATGCCTTCAACCAGCGCAGTGTCGACGACATTCTGGCGATGATCGAGACCGTCGGCCGGCTGGTCGGTGCCGAGGCGAAGGCGCTGGAGCTTGTCACCGGTCTGGAGGAACTCATCAAGGGCACTCAAGCGGTGGCAGCCGCACTGCCGCGCCGGCCGAAGGTCTATTTCGAGGAATGGGATGACCCACCGATCTCCGGCATTCGCTGGGTCTCGGAGATGATCGGGATTGCCGGTGGCGACGACATTTTCAGCGAAGCCGCGACCCGGCAATCCGCCAGGGAAAGGATCATCGCCGATCCACTGGAGATCGCCCGTCGCGCGCCGGACATCATCATCGGCTCGTGGTGCGGCAAGAAATTCCGCCCGGAGAAGGTCGCCGCCCGGCAGGGGTGGGCCGATGTGCCGGCGATTGCCGGCGGCCAACTGCACGAGATCAAGTCGGCGGTGATACTGAATCCCGGCCCGGTAGCGATACGCGAAGGCTTGCCGGCGCTGGCTCGTTTGATTCAGTCCTGGGCGGCATCGGCCTGATTCCATAAGCGGCACCTTTTCCGCCAATGCCGGTCGAAGACTTGCAATGAGCGCGGCTTGTGCGGTACAAGCTTAGCCACCCATCAAGAAGGAGAAATCATGTTCAAGCAGGCCATAGCAAGCGCCCTACTCTGTTTTGCCGCACTCGGCGCCTACGCCGAAGTGGTGAACGTCGACAATGCCGAGCTGGCACGCCTTGCCGCCAGTGGCGTACCCGTGATCGACGTCCGCACTGAAGGCGAATGGAAGCAAACCGGCGTTATTGGCGGCAGCAAGCTGGTGACGTATTTTGACGAACAGGGCAAGGTTGACCAGCCGGCATGGCTTGAGCAAGTCAAGAAGTACGCGAAAGCGGATCAACCCGTCATATTGATTTGCCGAAGTGGCCGGCGTTCAGACGCAGCGTCGCAGTTTCTTTCGCAACAGTCCGGTTACAAAACCGTCTACAACGCGAACGGCGGGATGAATGCCTGGAGCAAGGAAGGGCGCTCGGTCGTGTCGCCGGCCAGTGCGCTCGCCGGATGTGTGGCGGGAGCAAAGTGCTGACGGTCGCACTGCCGACAGTCAATACGCCGTCGGCGTAGGCTTGGGACTCTCCGGCCAGCGATTCTTGTAGAGCACCTGCGTCAGGTCGAGGCGCTTGCATGAGCTCGATTTTTGCATGACCGGAAGCGCCGGGGAACGTTGGAAATTTGCCATTCCAGGCAAGGATCGGCTTGGCAAAGCCGTGTATCTCAATGGCCGAATCAGCGTTGAATAAATCAATTTGCCATGCCAAGCCAATTCGTATAATCTCCCGCCTGTTTTGGGATTTCGCTGCCGTTTCCACGGCGCGAATGAAAAGGGAAGCCGGTGACTCTGGACTAGTTCAGACATTCCGGCGCAGCCCCCGCTGCTGTAAGCCAGACAACTCCGCCACACGCCACTGTGCCTTCGGGTATGGGAAGGTCGGCGGACGAGATTGAAGGCGAGCCAGAAGACCTGCCCAAATCAAAGATAGCGTTATTCCCCGGGGTACAGGGATGGCTTCTGTTGATTTTCCGCCTTGCAGTGTTCTTCCCGCGGTTTATCTTCCGATCCGCAATTCCTGCCCCCTCGAATGACGCTTTTTCTTCGCTTTGGCGCTGTAAAGCAGTGGGAGGGAATCATGCACATTATGGAAGGCTTCTTGCCCGTCGAACATGCCTTGGGCTGGTCGATCGCCTCCGCGCCCTTCGTTGCCTACGGCATTTACGCCGTGAAGAAACGTATTCGTGACAACCCGGAGCAGCGCATGTTGCTGGGTGTGGCAGCGGCCTTCACCTTTGTGCTTTCGGCCCTGAAGTTGCCGTCGGTGACGGGCAGTTGTTCGCACCCGACGGGTACCGGGCTTGGCGCCATTCTTTTCGGCCCGGCGGCAATGGCGCCGATCGGCATGGTCGTGCTGCTCTTTCAGGCACTGCTTCTTGCCCATGGCGGATTGACCACGCTAGGCGCCAACATCTTCTCCATGGCGATCGTCGGGCCGTACGTCGCGGCGGCGTTGTTTTACCTGGCGCGCCGTCTGAAGCTTTCCTTCGCGGTCAGCGTGTTCATTGCCGCCAGCATGGCGAATCTGCTGACTTACGTGACCACCTCCGCACAACTGGCCTGGGCATTCCCCGACCCGGAAGGCGGTTTTGTCGCTTCTTTTGCCAAGTTTGCCGGAATTTTCGCGATCACCCAGATCCCGCTGGCGATCAGCGAAGGTCTGTTGACGGTGGTCATCTTCAACGCGCTGAAACGTTTCAACGCAAGGGAATTGCAGGACATGAATGTCGTCAGCCCCTCGGAGGTGCGCGTGTGAAGCGCCATCAGAACCTCATGCTACTGAGCGTCGTTCTGCTGCTCGTGTTAATCCCGCTGTGGTTGGTGGAGAAACCGGCAGCAGGCGCGGATGGCAAACAGGTTGAGATCTTTGCCGGCGCGGACAACAAGGCGCAAGAGCTGATCGTCCAGATCGATCCGGGCTATACGCCGTGGTTCGAGCCGCTGATGCAACCGGCCAGTTCTGAAATCGCCTCGTTGCTGTTTGCCTTGCAGGCGGCACTGGGGGCTGGCTTTATCGGTTACTACCTGGGTGTTTCGGTGACTCGCGAAAAGATGTCCCGCAAAACGCCAGAGCAATCGGCAGCGCCTGACGAGATAAACAACCTTGTTGATTGAACGATCGGCTTACGCCAACCGCTGGCGGCAGGTTGCGCCGGCAGCCAAGGGGCTGTTTGCTCTGGGCGGCTTCATTGCGGCCTTTACGGCGAGGGCTCCGATGGCCGCCATTGCGGTCGCCATGCTCATCACCACAACCACGCTGGTCGGTGCCGGCATCCCGTTCGGACGTTATCTGCGGGTAGCCACACCCGCCCTTTTCTTTCTTGGCATCAGTTGTCTGTCGCTGGCGTTTTCGTTGAACCTGAACAACGACGCGCAAGCGCTATCGTTCCATCTGACGCCAACCGGTATGCAACAAGTCGCCGAAGTTAGTGCTCGCTCGCTCGGCGCACTGTCGGCACTGCTCTTCCTGGTGCTTACGACCCCATTGATCGATCTGATCGCGATGCTGCGCCGTCTGAAAACCCCCGAAGCGCTGCTCGAAATCATGGTCCTCAGCTATCGCATGCTGTTCGTTTTTTCCGAAGCCGTGCATGACACATTGACCGCACAATCCGCCCGCCTGGGCTACGCTACGCCGCGACTGGCTCTGCGTTCTCTCGGCGATCTGGCGGCCAATTTGACGCTGCAAGTCTGGCAACGCGCCCACGCCTTGCACGTCGCTGCACAGTCGCGCAATAACGATGGCCCCTTGCGCTTTCTCGAACCGGTTTTCACCAACAGGCGTCGCGATCTCGCGTTCGCCGCAGTGGGCGGCATCGCCCTGGTTCTGCTGGCCTGGGCGCTGTCATGAAACCGACTTTGGAAAACACGCCGAACAGCAGTCTGCTTGGGTTGGAGCGGGTCAGTTTTCGTTACCCCGATGGTGGCATCGGCCTCGACGACTGTACGCTGACCATCAGGCGCGGTAGCCGAAATGCCTTGATCGGCGCCAACGGCTCGGGAAAAACGACATTGTTTCAGCATTGCAATGGCCTGTTGCGGCCCCAAGCGGGCGTTGTGCGTTATGACGGCGAACCCATTGACTACGGCCGCAGTGGCCTGCGCCAACTGCGCAGCAAGGTCGGCATGGTTTTTCAGAATCCGGATCGCCAGTTGTTTTCGGCGAGCGTCCAGGAGGACGTCTCTTTCGGACCATTCAATCTCGGCCTGGACGAGTCAATCGTACGCCAGCGTGTTGCTTCCGCGTTGCTCGCCGTGGGCATGGAGGCATTTGCCAACAAGGCCGTACACAACCTGAGTTACGGCGAAAAAAAGCGTGTTTGCATTGCCGGCGTGCTGGCCATGGAGCCGGAACTTCTGGTCCTCGATGAGCCGATGGCAGGACTTGATCAGCGAATGCAGGATGAATTCTTGATCGTGCTGGATGGATTGCACAACCGGGGCATTACGCTGCTGCTGGCAACACACGACATCGATTTCGCTTATCGCTGGGCCGACCATTTACACCTGATTGCAGCCGGTCGTTGCACGGCCACGCTGGAGGCGGCTGATCTGGCGGAGTGTGGCGATGCCTTGTCGGCTGTCGGGTTTCCGCTGCCAAAAGTGGTGGAGTTGCATCGCCGTCTGATGGCGCAAGGTGTGCTCTCCAGTGAGCACACACCGCGCACCCACACGGAACTGCTGGCCCTGCTATAACAGCCACCTATGAAAGGAAGCAAAATGTTACCAACCCACTGGAGCACCACCTGATGCCCGGAAAAATATGGTTTGTCGGAGCGGGTCCGGGTGATCCCGATCTGCTGACGATCAAGGGGCGCAAACTGCTGGAAGTATCCGGCGCCATCCTCTTTGCCGGTTCATTGGTCGATAAAGCGGCAACGCAGTTCGCCCCGCCGGGTTGTGAAATCCGCGATTCCAAGGACATGACACTGGACGAGATGACGGCCTGGCTGCTCGACCAGGCCAGCCGTCACGGGACAGTTGTTCGGCTACAGACCGGCGACCCCGGTCTTTTTGGCGCACTGATCGAGATGACCCGGCCGCTCACCGCCGCCGGCATCGACTGGGCCGTGGTTCCCGGCGTGTCGTCGGCCATGGCCGCTGTGGCTGCCGCCGGCGAAACCCTGACGCTACCGGAAGTAACGCAAACGGTGATCCTCACCCGCGTTGCCGGGCGCACGCCAATGCCCGCTGGTGAAGACCTTGAATTACTGGCGAGCCACCACTGCACGCTGTGCATTTACCTGTCCATCACCCTGCTCAGCGAGGTCCAGCGTGCGCTGCGTGCCGCCGGCTGGGCCGAGGATGCGCCGATTCTGGTGGTGCAGAAAGCCAGTTGGCCGGGCGAGGAAAAGATCATTCGCGGCACGCTGGCCGACATCAAGCAGAAATGCCAGGCTGAAAAAGTCGGCAGTCAGGCCATGATCGTCGCCAGCCCGACCTTGGGCTCGGCCGACTGGGACAACCTGGTGCGCTCAAAATTATACGACCCATCCTTTACACACCGCTTTCGCCGTGGTTTGGATAAGAATTCGGAGAACAACCATGGATAACACAACCCTATTGCTGGTCGGCCACGGATCGCGCAACCAGGACGGAAACAAGGAAATCCTGCATTTCGCCGCCCAATGGCGTGAGCGTCACCCCGTGTGGCGCATTGAAGTCTGCTTCATCGAGCATGCCGAGGTATTGATCAACGAAGGCTTGGATCGTGCCGCCAAAGGCGCGCAGCGCGTGCTGCTCATCCCCTTCATTCTCAATGCGGCCGGCCACGTCAAGATGGAGTTGCCGGCGGCGCTCGAAGCCGCACGTATCCGTCATCCGGAAGTGCAGTTCATTGTCACCCGCCACCTTGGCATGGGGCGCGAAATCCTGGTTGTTCTGCAGGGCCAGCTCGACCGCCTGATGAAAGCGCTGGATGTACCCGATCCGCAAACCACCGGGGTCATCCTGCTTGGCCGAGGGTCATCGGATGCTGGCGCCAATGGTGAACTGGCACGCATGGCGCGCTGGATATTCGAGAACAACGACCACGAACTGGTCGACCTGGCCTTTACCGGCGTCACCTGGCCACGTCTGGAAATCGTCGTTCAACGCCAGATGAAGCTGGGCATGACGCAAATCTGCATCATTCCGGTGTACTTATTTACCGGCGTTCTGATCGAACGTATCAATGCGCAGGTCGAGCGCCTGAAACAGCAGTACCCGCAGATTGCCTTTGCTCTGGGTACGCATTTCGGTTTCGACAAAGGCATCTTCGACCTGCTCGACACCAAGGTGGACGGCCGCGAACTGCAGCCTGGCGGCTTGCTTGAATGTGACGGCTGCAAGTACCGCGAGGCCGCCGAAGCCGAGCATCTGCACGACCACAGTCACACCGCGACGGGTGCTTGCGGCGCAATTCATCTCGATCGCGATCAATCGCATGATCATCCCGAATCCCATCACTGCCAACACGCTCACGGGTGAACAGCCATGACGACAAATACGATAACCGAACAACTGACCGCCGCCGGCCGTGCCATCGAGCACGATTCCTTCGCCGTCATTGACGCTGAAGTCGGCCCGCACAATTACACCCTCGAACAATGGCCTCTGGTACGCCGCATGATCCACGCCAACGCTGACTTCGAGTTCAACGGTCTCACTGCTTTTCACCCGGACGTGATGCAGGCTGGACTGGCCGCTGTACTCAAAGGCGGCACGCCGGTCGTTGCCGATGTCGAAATGATCTGTGTCGGCCTCTCGGCACCTCGCCTCAAGCACTTCGGCATGAGCACGCATCACTACATCTCCGACCCGGACGTGATCGAACAGGCCAAGGCCGAGGAAACCACCCGCGCTGTACAGGCCATGCGCAAGGCGCACCGGCTGGGCAAACTCAATGGCGCGATCGTCGGGATTGGCAATGCGCCGACGGCCCTGATCGAAGTCGTT
The DNA here is from genome assembly GCF_900089945.1 of Candidatus Propionivibrio aalborgensis. GTDB lineage: Bacteria > Pseudomonadota > Gammaproteobacteria > Burkholderiales > Rhodocyclaceae > Propionivibrio > Propionivibrio aalborgensis. The sequence goes on from NZ_FLQY01000343.1 coordinate 11,452, forward strand.
CGCCTGATTCGCGAAGAGGGTGCCAAGCCGGCGCTGATTGTCGGCATGCCGGTTGGCTTTGTCTCCGCGGCCGAATCGAAGGATTTGCTGATGACCGTCAATGCGATTCCGTGGGTTGCCATTCGTGGCCGCAAAGGGGGGTCGACGCTGGTGGTCGCCGCCATTCACGCCCTGCTCGGACTGGCTGAAGCAGCGCAAAAACGGGCGGCATGAGCGAAACCGCCAATCCGGCCGAGCCACCTTTCGGCAGTCACGCCGGCAAGGTGCGCAAGGGTGACGGTCGCCGTCAGCGCGGTAACCGCACGGGGTTTACCACCGGCGCTTGCTCGGCTGCGGCGGCACGTGCGGCGACGCTCGGCCTGGTCAACGGCGAGGTGCCGGACAGTGTGCTGTGCCGCCTGCCCAATGGCCAGGAAGTGAACTTCGCCGTGATCGACGGCCGTGTCGAGGGCGAGGGCGTTGAACGTACTGCGCACGCCGCCATCGTCAAGGATGCCGGCGACGATCCGGACGCCACCAATGGCGCGCACCTGACCGCCGATGTTCGTCTGCTGCCCAATCGTGCGGGTGAAATCGTCCTCAAGGGCGGGCCGGGCGTTGGCACCGTCACCAAGGAGGGGTTAGGGCTTGAGGTGGGCGGCCCGGCGATCAACCCCGTACCGCAGCGCAATATCCGCGACAACGTTACTGCCGTAGCCGCCGAGTTGCTTGACCATGACGGGCTGGAAGTCGTCATTTCCGTTCCCGGTGGCGACGAGATGGCGAAGAAGACGCTGAATGCGCGCCTTGGCATTCTCGGCGGCATTTCCATCCTCGGTACCACCGGCATCGTGCGTCCGTATTCGACTGCCGCCTTCCGTGCCAGCGTCGTGCAGGCGATTGATGTCGCCGCCTACCAAGGGCAGACCAGCGTCGTGTTCACCACCGGCGGGCGCAGCGAGAAATTCGCCATGCGCCAACTGCCGGAACTCGACGAATCCTGTTTCGTGCAGATGGGCGACTTCGTCAAGGCCGCGTTTGCGAGCGCCAACAAGCAGCGGATGGCGCACATTCACGTTGGCGCGATGGCCGGCAAGCTGACCAAGATGGGTCAGGGCTTGTCCGTCACCCACGCCTGGAGGGCCGAGATCGACCGCGATCTGCTCGCCGACTGTGCGCGCGAGGTCGGCGCACAACCCGATCTGGTCGAAGAAATTCGCGCCGCGGAAACGGCGCGTTTTGCCGCCGAACGCCTTTCTGTGCTTGGCCTGACCGTCGATTTTCACCGAGCGCTGGCCAAGAAGGCCATTCGCAGCCTCAAGTCCTGTTACCCGGGCCCCTATCACCTGACCGTCCACGTCTGCGATTTCGAAGGGCGGTTCATTGTTCGCGTGGAGGAAAATGAAGCCCTCTGAACCTTGCACTTTGGTTGGCATTCTCGACGATGGCTGGAGCGGACTTTCCGACACCGCGCGCCAGCGCCTGATCGCGGCCGATCTGGTGATCGGCGCCGAGCGGACGCTCGAGCTGGTTCGACAGCATCTGCCAGCAAGCACCGTGCTGCAAGACATGGATGGCGCCCTCGGCCAGGTGCCGGGCTGGATCGTCGCTGCACGTGAAGCCGGCCAGCGCGTCGTGGCGCTCGCCACCGGCGATCCGCTGTGCCACGGCATTGCTTCCTGGCTAACCGGCAAGCTGGGGCCTGAAGCGTGCGAAATCCTGCCGGCTGTCTCCACACTGCAACTCGCTTTTGCCCGTTTCAAGCGGCCCTGGCAGGATGTGAAAATCACGTCCTGTCACAGCACCGATGCCGGCGACTGGTTCATCGGCGCGACGCCTGAACATGGCCTGTACAAACTGATGCGCGCCATCGCTCTGCATCCGCGTGTTGCCACCTTTACCGGCCCGGAAAATAGCCCGGCGCACCTGGCGCGGGCACTGCTCACAGCCGGCTATGGAGAGGAAATAACGCTCTCGGTCGCCTGTCGCCTGCTCCTGCCGGAAGAGCAACTGTTCCCCGAGCTTTCCCTTGCCGACGCCGCGAAAATGGATTTCCCCGAGCCGAACGTTGTTCTTGTCGAACGCCTGCCCGAGGCCCGACAGCCGGTGTTCGGTCTTGAAGATCTGGAGTACTTCCAGCGCACCCCGGAGAAGGGGCTGATCACCAAGCAGGAAGCGCGGGCGCTGTCGCTGGCCAAGCTCAGGTTGGCGCCGGACGCTATCGTCTGGGATATCGGCGCCGGTTCCGGCTCGGTTGGGCTGGAAGCGGCGCGCCTCGCCCCGCTGGGCCACGTCTGGGCCATCGAAAAGAACGTTGCCGATGCGGCCAACGCGCGTGCCAACGCGGCCCGCTTCAAGGTCAGCAACTACACGCTGAGCGAAGGCAAGGCACCGATGCACCTCGATACCTGGCCGGACCCCGATGCCGTCTTCATCGGCGGCTCCGGCGGCGAACTGGCTGCATTGATCTGCCTGATTCTTGGCCGTCTAAAACCCGGCGGTCGGTTGGTGATGAACTTCGTCACTCTGGAAAATCTGGCCACCGCTACCCACGAACTGGCTGCCGCCGGTGCCACCTGGGACGTTGTCCAGCTCCAGGCCAGCCGCAGCCAGCCGATTCTCGACATGCACCGGATGGCCGCGCAAAACCCGGTGTGGATTTTAAGCGCACATAAGGAAATGAAATGAAAAACATACCTTTTTCAACGCAGAGCGCGCAGAGACGCAGAGAAAAACATTCTTTTGCCTTTGCTCTTCTCCGCGATCTCTGCGCCTCTGCGTACTTTGCGGCGAAAGAGGTTAAAGCCCCATGACCAAATCCTATGGAAAACTGATTGGCGCCTCGCTCGGCCCCGGCGACCCCTTGCTGATTACCCGGCGCAGCTGGGCCGTGCTGCAATCGGGCGCGCGCTGGCTGTACCCGGTCAAGAAGGCCGAAGAAAAATCCTACGCTCTGTCCATTGTCGAACGCGGTGGGTTGCCCGTCCCGGCCGATGCCGAGGAGCTCGTCTTCCCGATGACGCGCGATGCGGAAATCCTGCTCAAATCCTGGGCCAATGCAGCAGCGCGTACCGTCGAATTGCTGGCTGAAGGGCGCGATCTGGTCTTCCTGGTCGAAGGTGATGCCTCGACCTTCGCCACCTTCGGCCATCTCGCCCGCGTTGTCCGCGAGCTGGTTCCAGAAATCGACGTTGAGACCATTCCCGGCGTTTCGTCCTTTGCCGCTGCGGCGGCCAGCGCCGAAACGAGCCTGGCCGAGGAGGACGAAACCCTGGCCATCATCCCGGCCGCTTACGGTGTTGGCGTCATCGACCACCTGCTCGACGACTTCGACACGCTGGTTCTGCTCAAGGTCAAACCGTTGATTGATGAAGTCATTGAACTGCTCGAACGCCGCAACCTGCTGGCGACCAGTTGCTTCATTGAAAAAGTCGGATCGCCCGACGAACGCATCGTACGCGATGTGGCCAGCCTGAAAGGCGAGAAGGTCAATTACCTGTCGCTAATGCTGGTGCAGAACCCCAAACGCGAGCGTGGCGAACTGCGGCGCGGCTGCCGCCAAAGGGCGTTGGAGAAGACAAATGGTTAAACGCTTTCAACGCAGAGAGCGCAGAGGCGCAGAGTGCACAAAGATAAAAAACAGAGATCGAAAGATTTTCTCCGCGATCTTTGCGTCTCTGCGCTCTCTGCGTTGAAAGAGGCTCGCAGCAATGTCTAAGCAAATCAATACGCCTAATAGAAAGATTGCCGTTGTCGCCATCACCCGCCACGGCATCGCGCTGGGTGGGCGAATTGTCGCGGCCTTGTCCGGTGCACATCTTTTTGCTCCAGCAAAGTTTCGTGCTGAAGCGGAAGCGGCGGCATCCGGTAATTGTTCGTGTTATACCGGCAAGACCGGCGACCAGATTCCAGCACTATTCGCCTCTAGCGACGCCATCATCGCCATCGTTTCGGTTGGCGCCGTGGTCCGACTGATCGCTCCGCATTTGGGCAGCAAGGAAACCGACCCGGCTGTCCTGGTGATCGACGAAGCCGCCCAATTCGTCATTCCCCTGCTCTCCGGGCATCTCGGCGGAGCCAATGCGCTTGCCGGGCAACTGTCCACTGTACTGGGCGCAACCCCGGTGCTGACCACGGCTTCCGATGTGCGCCAGACCCTGGCGGTCGACCTCCTGGGCCGCGAGTTTGGCTGGCGCATCGAGGCCAGCCACGAGAATCTCGTTCGAGTCAGCGCCGCTGTGGTGAATGATGAACCCGTGGCATTGGTTCAGGAAACCGGCAGTCCGGACTGGTGGGTGAATCACGCCAACGGCCGGCAAACGCCTTTGCCAACCAACCTCATCCGGTTTGATCGGCTTGAAGACGTCGACGCCGAACGCTTCGCCGCCGTATTGTGGATCAGCCAACGCGAAATGCCGGCCGATCTTGCGGCAACGCTCGCCGGCCGTTGCGTCACCTACCGCCCGGAGCCGGAATGAATCTCAGTTTGGGCCTGGGTTGCGATCGGGGAACGCCAGCGGCCACGATTGCGCAGGCCATCAGTGATGCGCTGATCGCCTGCGACGCGCAGTTAGCCGATGTTTCAAGAGTCGCCAGTATCGACCTGAAAGCCAATGAAGACGGGCTTCTTCAGGTGGCGCAGAAATACGGCTGGAGCATCCATTTTTACCCGGCGGCCGAACTGGCCACCGTCGATGTCCCCAATCCATCGGAAATAGTGCGCAAACACACCGGCTCGCCCTCGGTGTCGGAAGCCGCCGCCCTGCTCATCGGCGGCGTAGACATGAAGTATTTGTTGGTTGAAAAACACAAGTTGCGCGGCCCCGACGGGCGCAACGCCACCGTCTCCATTGCAAGGATTCACGAATGACCTCGAACGGAACAGGAAAGATCATGCTTGTCGGCCTTGGCCCGGGAAGCCAGGACTACCTTACAGCCAGAGCCCGCGCTGCCATCGCTGAAGCGGATACCGTGATCGGCTACGCGACGTATATCCGGCTGGTCAAGACTCTGCTCGACGGCAAGGAGGTCGTCAAGAAGGCGATGACGGAAGAACTCGACCGCGCCATCGAGGCGTTCGACCGCGCCAAGGTGGGCAAGAAGGTGGCGCTGGTGTCGTCGGGTGACGCCGGGGTATATGGCATGGCCGGGCCAACCTTCGAGGTGCTGTTCCAGGCCGGGTGGACCCCCGATTCGGGGATCGAAGTCGAGATTATTCCCGGCGCCTCGGCGCTCAATACCTGTGCTGCGCTGGTCGGCGCGCCGCTGACGCACGACTTTTGTGCCATTTCGCTGTCCGATCTGCTGACGCCGTGGCCAACCATCGCCCGCCGTCTTGACGCCGTGGCGTATGCCGATTTCGTCGTCGCGCTCTATAACCCGAAAAGCGGTCGTCGCACGCGGCAGATCGAGGAAGCGCAGCGCATCTTTCTGCATCACCGCGATCCGCAGACCCCGGTGGCCATCGTCAAATCGGCCTATCGCCCGAAACAGCACATCGAATTCACCACGCTTGAAAATATGGGTGAAGCCGACATCGGCATGTTAACGACGGTGCTGATCGGCAATTCGCACACCTTTGTCAAGCATGGCCTGATGGTGACGCCGCGCGGCTATGCCAATAAGTATGCGGTCGAAGGGGGTAGCAGTGCGGCGCGTGCAGGAGAAAAAGCCGGGCATTCGCTGTCGTCTGGCCTCAACGGCTGGCTGACGGCTATTCACGCCAGCGGCAAAAGCGCAGCGGAACTGGCCGATGAATATCGCCTGCCGGAAGGCTACATCGCCGCCGTGCTGAGCGAACCGCTTGAGCTCGATGAAGAGATCAGCAGCAGTGATGCAGAATAAATAGAGAATCAGCCGCAAGTTCGATTTACAGGAGAATGAGTGTGACCCAAACCACCCGGCCGACTATCGGACGCGTCGCACTGGTGGGCGCCGGCCCTGGTGATCCCGAGCTAATCACGGTCAAGGGCGTCCGGCTGCTGCGTGAAGCTGACGTCGTGATCTACGATAATCTTGTCGGCGACGGTATTCTCGACCTTATTTCACCAACGGCCGAACGCATTTTCGTCGGCAAGATGGCCGGCAACCACACGCTAGCGCAGGATGATATCTGCCGGTTGCTGGTAGACAAGGCGCTCACCGGGAAATTTGTCGTTCGCCTGAAGGGCGGTGACCCCTTCGTTTTCGGTCGTGGTGGCGAAGAACTCGACGTACTGCTGGCTGCAGGAATTCACGTCGAGATCGTTCCCGGCGTCACCGCCGCGCTGGGGGCGGCGGCGAGTTTCGGCTTTCCGCTCACGCACCGCGATCATGCACAAAGCTGCGTATTCATCACGGGCCATCTCAAGGATGACAGTGTCGACCTGAACTGGCCTGCGCTGGCTCAGCCGAACCAGACGATTGTCATTTACATGGGCATCACTGGTCTGGAAATCATCTCGGCAAACCTGCAAGCTGCCGGGCTGCCAGGCAACACACCGGCGGCGCTGATCTACCGCGCCACCTGGCCGACACAGGGCATTTATCCGTGCCAGCTCGCCACTTTATCGGAAACGGCACGCGAGAATATGGTCAAGCCACCTGCGCTGATCGTCATCGGCAGCGTGATGCAGTTGCTGAAAAACGATCGTGTTGCGAGTTCCCGCCCAGCTGAAATTCAATAGGCTGTTGGCGTAGGCTGCGCACTTTCCGGCCAGCGATTTTCGAAGAGTATCTGCGTCAGATCCAGGCGCTTGCCCCAGCCCGTATCCTCAAACATCGGCCTGGGGTAGAAAGCCGGGACGTGACCGATGCACAGGATGCCAAGCGGATGCGCACCCTCGGGCAGGCCGAGCAGTTCGCCGAGCGCCTGTGGTTCAAAGAACGATACCCAACCGAGCCCGACACCTTCGGCGCGTGCTGCCAGCCACATGTTCTGGATGGCGCAGCCGACCGAGGCGACATCCATTTCGGGCAAAGTGCGGCGGCCGATGATGTGCTTCTCGCGTTCCGCCATCAGGGTGACGACGAGTAGCTCGGCACAATCTCGTATGCCTTCTATCTTCACCTTGAGGAATTCGTCGTTGCGCGAGGGCAGTGCCGCTGCAGTTTTTTGACGCTCGGCGTCGACCTGTGCGTGCATCGATTCGCGCAATGCCGGATCGCAGACGCGGATGAAACGCCACGGTTGCATGAAGCCGACGGAAGGGGCGAGGTGCGCGGCCAGAACCAGACGCTCGATCAGGCCATCGGGCAGCGGCTTGGCGAGCGTTGGCGGCAGAAAGTGACGCATGTCGCGGCGTTCGCGCATGGTGCGCCAAAGTGCTTCGATTTCAGCGTCACTGTAACGGTGGTCTTGATCGGGCATGTGTCGTCTCGGTTAAGCGAGAAAAAGCCTGGCGGCGGCTTCGGGGTTGGATGGGAAGTATAAATGAATATAGCTCGCCGTCATTCGTTTAAGGCGATAGACGGATTCGCCCGGTCGGCCGTCAGGTCGCTTCGCCTGGGCCAATGCGGGCACCGTGGTTTGTGCTTTCGAGTAGTGGAAGGTGTGGCCGCGCAGGATGCCTTCAGGCAGTTCGATTTCCTGCAGGCCGAGCGCCGCGAAGCGCTTCTGCATCGTCACCTGACCCGGCAGCAGGCCGCCCACGGCGTGGCTGCTGCCTTCGATGTCGACCAGCGTATCGAATAGCGCCATCATGCCGCCGCACTCGGCGAGCAGCGGTTTGCCGCATTCCACATGAGCGGCTAGCGACGCCCACAGCCGGCGATTGTCGGCGAGCGTTTCTGCATGCAATTCGGGGTAGCCACCGGGTAGCCACACGGCATCGCACTCGGGTAGCGTTTCGTCTTTCAAGGGCGAAAAATAAGTCAGATTTGCGCCGAGCGCGACGAGGCAATCAAGATTGGCCGGGTAGAGAAAGCAGAAGGCCGCATCGCGTGCTATGGCAATGTTCTTGCCGGCGAGCAGTGGCGATATCGAGGGTGCGCTGGCAGGAGCAAAACTGATCGGCGGTGGCAGCGCCGCCGCAGCGGTCGTTGCCAGGAGGTCGGCCATGCGGTCGATGCGTCGTGCGAGATCTTCGATCTCGGCCGCCGGGAGCAGGCCGAGATGGCGCTCGGGTAGCGCAGCGTCGGCATCGCGCGGCAGGTGTCCATACCAGGCGATGTCGCGCGGCAGGCTTTTCTCAAGCAACTCGGCGTGGTAGGCGCTGCCGACCCGGTTGGCAAATGCCGCGTTGAGTTGCGTTCCCGAGCGATAGTGCTTGAGCCCGTAAGCGATGGCACCGAAGCTGGTGGCCATTGCCGAACCGTCAATCACCGCGAGGATGGGAATGCCCAGACGCGTCGCGAGCTCGGCGGCGGATGGATTACCGTCGTAGAGCCCCATGACGCCTTCAACGAGAATCAGGTCGGCGTCCGCAGCGGCCTGGCCCAGTCGCCACGCCGCATCGGCTTCACCGCACATCCACAGGTCGACGTTGTAACACGGCGCAGCACTGGCGATCGCGTGAATCTGTGGGTCAAGAAAATCCGGCCCGCATTTGAAAACGCGTACTTTGTGGCCCTGCCGCGTATGCAAGCGGGCGAGTGCGGCCACGACGGTGGTTTTCCCTTGCCCGGATGCCGGGCCGGCGACGAAAAGGGCGGGGCAGGAAAGCATTACCATTCAAGCCCCGGCATGGCTTTGACGCCGGCTTTGAAGGCGTGTTTGATGAGTGTCATATCGGTCACGGTATCGGCGGCTGCGATCAGCGCTTCCGGCGCGCCGCGCCCGGTGATGATCACGTGTTGCATTGGCGGCCGGCCGGCCAGTGCGGCAAGTACCGGCGCGACATCCAGCCAGCCGTACTTGAACGCGTAGGTGAATTCGTCGAGCACGACGAGGCCGATTCCGGGATCAGCGAGGTAGTTGCGGGCAAGCTCCCACGCAGCGCGCGCCGCTGCGGCATCGCGTGAGCTGTCCTGCGTTTCCCAGGTGAATCCTTCACCCGAAACATGCCAGCTCACACTGCCCGGCATCCATTCAGCAACACGCCGGTAGAAGTCTTCTTCACCGGTGTCGGAACGTCCTTTGACAAACTGGATGACGGCGACTTTCATGCCGTGGCCAATGGCACGTGCGACCACGCCAAAGGCAGAAGAGGACTTGCCCTTGCCGTTTCCGGTGTTGATGACAAGCACGCCGCGCTCTACCTGCGCGGCGGCAATCTTCTCGTCGACCACCGCTTTTTTGCGCTGCATGCGGGTGTTGTGGCGGTCTTCCCGGCCTTGCTCTTCGCTCATGAGTTTTCGTCCTTGAGTGGTGCTAGTGGGGTATGAAGCTGATCCGGCCATTGCGTTCGATGGCCTGCAGCGGGTATTGATAGAGCGCGGATAGCCGTTCGGCGGTCAGCATCTCGTGCGCGCTGCCGCATTCCGTGCGGCCGTCACCGTGGATGAGGAGCGCGCGGTCGCAGAAGCGCCAGGCCAGCGCGGGCTCGTGCAGAACCATGGCCACACCGGCGCCACAATCGCGGGCTGCGCCGGCAAAGAGTTCCAGCATGGCAATCTGGTGCTTGAGGTCGAGGTGGGCTATTGGCTCGTCGAGCAGAAAAAGTTGCGGTGCCTGCGTGAGCAGGGTGGCAATCGCCAGCCGCTGGCGTTCGCCACCCGAAAGGGTCAGCACGTCGCGCTGTTCAAATTCGGCCAGATCGACTGCCGCCAGCGCCTTGCGCACGATAATGGCATCCTTGGCGGATTCCCAGTCCCAGCGCGCCAGGTGCGGATGCCGGCCGACCAGCGCGGTTTCCAGCACGGTAGAAGCGAAGGCGTCACCGCGCACTTGCGGCAGCCAGCCGCGAATGAGCGCGCTCTTGCGTGGGCCATGCGTCGCGTATCCGGAACCGTTGAGCCGTACTTCGCCGGCCTGGGGCGGGCGCAATCCGGCAAGAACGGAGAGTAAGGTCGATTTGCCGGCGCCGTTGCGTCCGAGGACAGCAAGACGCTCGCCTGGACGCAAGGTCAATTCGAGATCACGACAAACGGAAATGCCTCCGATGCTGACGGTGAGTTTGCGTGCCTCGAGAAGCGGGGTGGCGATGGTCGTCATCAATGCCTCGCCTTCGCATCGCGCGTGAGCAGGAAGAGAAAGACCGGTACGCCGATCAGGGCGGTAAGCACGCCGACCGGCAGTTGCTGCGGCGCGACGACGGTACGCGCCAGCGTATCGGCAATGACCAGCAGGCTACCGCCAGCGAGCGCCGAGGCTGGTAGCAGCAGGCGTTGATCGTTGCCGGTGGCGAGACGCACCAGATGTGGAACGATCAGGCCGACGAAACCGATTGAACCGGCGTGCGTGACGGCAGCGGCGGTGGCCAGCGAGGCCACGACAAACACCCCGCGGCGCAAGCGAACAACGGCCACACCGAGTGTTTGCGCCGTATCCGCGCCCCGCGCCAGCAGGTTCAGTTCGCGCGCGAAGGGCAGCGAGACGAGCAACGCCGCAGCCAGAATGACGAGAGCAAGTTGCGGATCATTGGTCTGCGAGAGATCGCCCATTACCCAGAACAGCATCCCGCGTAGCTTGTGCTCGGGGGCGATGGAGAGCATCAGCGCGACGACTGCGCCACAGCCGGCGGCGACGATGACGCCGGTGAGCAGCAGACGGGTCTGTGTCCAGCTCCCGTCACCATGGGCCAGACCGAAAACGACAACCATGGCGCCAAGCGCGCCGAGAAAGGCAAAACCGTTGATGCCGGCGGCAGAAAGGCCGAGCAGGATGGCCAGCATCGCGCCAACGCCGGCGCCACCCGAAATTCCGAGTATGTAAGGGTCGGCAAGCGGATTGCGCAACAGGATCTGGAGCAATGCGCCAGCCAGCGCCAGCAGTCCGCCGCATGCAAAGCCGGCCAGTGCGCGCGGCAGACGAAGGCTGCGCACGACGTCGCCGGCGATGCCGCCGCCCGCGTTAAACAGACTTGTCCACACGTCGCCCGGGCTGACGCGGATGCTTCCCACCATCAACGCCAGCGCAATACTCAATAGCGCCAGCCCGGAGAGAGCGACGAGGATGAGCAAAGCGCGTTGGCGGCTGGGCATCGTCAAAATTACCGGGGTTGATATCGAATTCCGGCCAACACGTTGGCACCGGGCGTCTGGTAGTACTGTACCTGTTCGTAGTATTTATCGAACACGTTGTTGGCTCGAATGAACAACGAAAAATCCTTGTCGAGACGATAAGCACCGAAAAGATTAAATAGCGTGTATCCGCCAAGCCGTTGCGTATTCTCTGCATCACTGTAACGCTGGCCCGTAGCGACAATCTCTCCGCCAACGTTCCAGTGTCCGCCGCTATAGTCCAATCCCACCGTTCCGAATTGTTTGGCACGGCGCGCCAGCTGATTGCCTGTGGATTCGTCTTTGGGATTAAGAAAGTCGGCGCTGCCATGCAGCTTCCAGGCTCCAAAGTATCCCGCATATACTAGCGTTACACCATTGATGCGCGCTTCGCTGACATTATGCGGAACGTAGAAATACGACCCAACCGGCGTCTCGGTCCACTGAATCAGATCCTTTATCCGGTTGTCGTAGTAGGTAGCCGAAGCTTTCTGGCTTGCGGTTTCCCAGTGCATGGCGATTTCAGCGCTCTTGGCCGTCTCGGGTTTCAGATTTGGGTTGCCCTGACCCACAAAGGGCGTATACGGGAAATACAGGGCATTGATCGACGGCGCCTTGTAAGCGGTACCCGCTGAGGCACTTGCTCGCAGCGTATCGGTGAACTGGTAACCATAGGCCAAGGTCCCGGTATTCTTTGCATCCGCGTTGGAAATGTCATCACGGCGCACGTTCATCTGCCAACGATTTGCGCCGACCGATGCCGTCCAACCGAGTAGCGCGGAATTAATCGTCCGCTTGGTCGTGGTGTAGGTTTGCGAGGCATCGACTTTCTGAGTAAGTTGCTCAATACCTGCCAGCAACTTACCGAGCGGCAAGGTGATGTCATTCATCCACTGGAACTGGTTTGATTCGGTGCGTGCCGAGCTTGCAGTCACGCCATCGGTGAGATACTCGGCATCGTCCACGCCCTGACCGATACGCAACGTACTTTGCCAAGCAGGCAGAAAGCGGTCACGCAAGGTGATGCTCGTGCCGGAAACGTTCAGTTTGTTCTTGTAGTCTTTGGCAGCAGACGCCCCGAAACCGCCATCGTAACGATTGGTGCCATCACTCGCAAACGCGTTGATTCCGATTTCATGATCTGCGTTGAAGCTGTACCCGAGATTCGCTGTATAGCTTTCGTTCTTGAAACCGTCGAGATCCTTGTTGTACGCAAAACTTCGCGAATCGTGGACATTCGAGAAGCCATCGGTCCTGTCCTGCGCATATTGAAAGCTGTAACGGAACCCTTCGTGGCTGCCGCTGACGCCCGCTACAGCCCGCGTGGTGTCGTAGGTGCCGTAGGCAAGTTCGCCATTGAATTGTGCCGGGCCACCGCCTTGCCGGGTAAAAATCTGTATGACTCCACCAATCGCGTCCGCGCCGTAAAGCGATGATGCTGGACCACGCAAAATCTCGATATGGTCAATTTGCGAGAGCGGAATGCGCGACAATGATGTGGTACCCAAGGTGGCTGAATTGAGTCGGATGCCATCAACCAGGATCACCGCCTGATCTGAATTTGTGCCGCGAATAAAGAGGCTTTGGGTACTGCCGGGGCCGCCATCACTGGAGAAGCTGATACCCGGTTGGCGACCGAGCAACTCGGCCAAGGTCGACTGTGCTGCTTGCTCGATTTCTTCCCGGCGGATGACGCTGACGTCACTAATCAACTCGTTTTCCCGTGTGGGAATCCGTGTTGCGGTGACCACTATGGGGTCGCTTACCTGGGAAGCATCCTGGCCTGTGGCGATTGCCGGTATAGCAGAAAGTAGTGCGATAGAAACTGTTGTGAAAGCGCGACGTGGATACATTTCGGATTTCTCCCGATGGCCGATTGACGTCCCCGCAAACCGGCGAGCAATAAATCGGAACTGCGCGATGGAGAAGTCTTCGAGATGGGCGCGTGCTTCTGCAAACTGCGCTGAGCATGTCGTGTCCGCCTCCCCGCGGCACTTCCGTCTGTTTGCGCGAAGGCCGGTATCCGGGCTCACGAGTCTTGATGTGTCGCCTTCCCAGGCGCTTGCCCAGTGGCCTATCGACACAACCTCACTCGCTTACCGTTGCGGGGGCAGCACAGGCATGATGTCTTGCAGACACGCACCTGTTTCCCGTTTAACCGCTGCAGAGAATTTGGAAAACCCTGCGTTGCGGCACCTTGCACGCTATATTTCGCCCTATGCCAGCAACGAAGGGCGCGATTATAGCGCAAAGCCCGATTGAGTTGCTCAACGAGTTGAGCCGTGTGAAATAAATCACATTTAAAACCAAGGCTTAATCCTTGACTTCGCTTGGTTTTTAAAACTATAGTCCATTGCATGATTGACGAACTGAATATGCTCGAAAGCAAAGTTGTCCAGACTGTGTCGCTTTGCCAAGAGTTGCGTGCGGAAAACGACCTACTTCGGCAGCAACTTGCCGCCACTGAGGAGGTCAGGAAGGGCTTGTCCGAACGCATGGAGTCGGCCCGCAGCCGGCTTGAACAACTTGCCCGGCAATTGCCGGAAGCCAAAGCCACAGTTTGAACGAACCCATGCCCAACGACGCCAACTATCTCGACGTTACCCTGCTCGGCAAGGAATACCGTGTGGCCTGCCCGCCGGAAGAGCACGATGCCCTGCTTGATGCCGTGGCCTATGTTGATGAAAAGATGCACGATATTGCTGAAAAAACGAAGAGTACAATTTCCGAGCGCATCGCCGTCATGGCGGCACTGAACATCGCTCACGAATACCTTTCTCAGCCGCAATCACCGACCGAAACGCCTCCGCCTGACGATTCGGAAACAGGACTGGACATTACCGTCGTAAAGCGTAGAATTTCCAGCATGGGGGCAAAACTTGAAGCGGTGCTCGCACCGCAGGAAAAGTTGCTCTGAGCCTCCGACAGTTGTTCCCTGCGGTGTTTGCCAAGGCCATACATTCTTTGAACCAATGCTAATTGGCGTCGGTTGCAGACCATAGAAGCTGCTGTTGTGCGCGCCTTACTCGATGGGTGTGCCTGATGCGGAAGGAATGCGACCAATCTGAACTCCGGTTCAGGATGCCGGCCTAGCGGCACTCGCGGGGACATAATTCAACAGCGCGCGAATTAATTTCGCGCGCTGTTTTTTTGTCCAGTCGCGAAGAACTTGATTGATGGAGGCATTTCTCGTATCAACCGGCATTGTTGCCTTGGCAGAAATTGGCGACAAGACCCAACTGCTGGCCTTCATCCTCGCTGCAAGATTCCGCAAGCCGGTCCCAATCATTCTGGGCATCCTGGTCGCGACGCTGACCAACCATTTCTTGGCTGGTATGCTGGGTTCCTGGATTACCATACTGCTCGGGCCCGAGACGCTGCGCTGGGTGCTTGGCGTTTCCTTCATCGCCATGGCGCTGTGGACGCTTGTTCCCGACGAATTTGAGGAAAAGGACGCCAATCTCGCGCGATTTGGCGTTTTCGGTACCACGTTGATTGCCTTTTTCTTCGCCGAGATGGGTGACAAGACCCAAGTCGCGACAGTCGCGCTGGCCGCACAGTATCGAACTGTCATTGAGGTGGTGGCCGGCACAACCTTCGGCATGATGCTGTCCAATGTGCCGGCCGTCCTGCTGGGTGACCGCGTAGCAGCCAGAATGCCGGCACGTGCCGTGCATGGCGTCGCTGCGGCCATCTTTGCCGTGCTAGGCATTGCCACCTTGCTTGGTGCAGGTGAGCGTATCGGTTTCTGAGGAGGAGCACAGGCGCAGGAACTTGTCATGCTGCTTTCGTGCCCAAATAAAACCTTCTTCAGCAACCGGAATCCGTGATGCTTCATTTCGATAACCGACTGGTCCGCGAATTGCCGGGCGAGAGTGACACACGCAATCATTCGCGCCAGGTGCACGGTGCGATCTGGTCGCCAGTCATGCCAACGCGGGTTACAGCGCCGGAATTGCTGGCCTACTCTCGCGAAATGGCGCAACTTCTCGGCCTTGATGCGAGTGATCTCACTTCACCGCAGTGGGTGAACGCCCTGGCCGGCAACGCCCTGCTACCGGGGATGACGGCCTACGCCACGTGCTACGGGGGCCACCAGTTCGGCAACTGGGCGCGGCAACTGGGCGACGGCCGTGCAATTTTTCTCGGAGAAGTCGTCAATGGCGCCGTGCAGCGATTCGAGCTGCAGCTCAAGGGTGCCGGTCCGACACCCTATTCGCGCCGCGCTGACGGCCGTGCCGTGTTGCGATCGTCGATCCGGGAATTTCTGTGCAGCGAAGCCATGCATCATCTCGGCGTCCCGACGACCCGAGCGCTCTCGCTGGTAACGACGGGAGAAGCGGTGGTGCGTGACATGTTCTATGACGGCAACCCGACCGAAGAGCCGGGCGCGGTGGTGTGCCGCGTTGCGCCATCATTTATCCGCTTCGGGCATTTCGAGCTGCCTGCTTCACGCGGCGACGAAGCGTTGCTGCGCCGGTTGGTGGAGTTCACGATCGCGCGCGATTTCCCTGATTTTTCTGCCGACCCGGACGACGGCCTGATACGTTGGTTTGCCGAAATATGCGAGCGCACCGCGCGCCTCATGGTGCACTGGATGCGGGTTGGCTTTGTTCATGGAGTGATGAATACCGACAACATGTCGATTCTTGGGCTGACCATCGATTATGGTCCTTACGGTTGGGTTGATGATTTCGACCCCTCATGGACGCCGAACACGACGGATGCCTCTGGTCGTCGTTATTGTTTTGGCCGGCAACCTGAGATTGCCCGCTGGAACCTCGAACGGCTTGCCGAGGCATTGGCCGTTATTGAGCCAGACCATGACGGACTGGGGCTCGGGCTGACGCGCTACGACGATATCTACAACAAGGAATTCCAGCTGGCCTTCGCCGCCAAGTTCGGTTTCACGGCGTGGCGCGATGAGGATGCGGCCTTGGTTGAAGAATGTTTTGGCCTGATGCATCGGGCCGAGGTCGATATGACGATCTTTTTCCGCGGCCTGGCGCGAATCGATATTCAAGCCCCGGCGCTGGGAACCCTTCATGAAGCCTTTTACCGCGAAGAGCTGTTTGCAGCTCATGCGGCCGAATTCACCGCTTGGCTAGTGCGCTGGGCTTCCCGTGTGCGCTCGGACGATGATCGCGAAGAATCTCGGATAGCGCTCATGAACGCTGTCAATCCACGCTATGTACTGCGCAACTGTCTGGCGCAGCAAGCGATTGACGGCGCCGAAAACGGTGATCCGGGAATGATTCATCAGTTGCTCGATGTCTTGCGCAATCCATACGATGAACGGCCTGGGTGTGAAGCATTTGCCGCCAGGCGTCCTGACTGGGCTCGCCACAAAGCGGGTTGCTCAATGCTCTCATGCAGTTCGTAAACTCGCGGGAAGTTGCGCGTAGAATGGCGCTTTGCGCGATAAGGAGTGGTCATGCCCTATACGTCCGATCTGGTTCATGAACTCAATACCCTGATCCGTTTTGATCTTGAGACCGGCCTGCAGGGTATCAAGGTGCACAAGACGGCCGACAAGCAGGTGATTGCTGCGGTTCGACGCCTGCACGCCAAGGGGTTGGTCACACAGGCTGACGGCGGATACCTGACCAGCCTCGGGCGGGAAGCGGCAGAGTTCGCGCAGACAGTACTCGGCATTCTTACGGCGGGTGTCGCCGCATCCATTTCTGCCCACGAGCCGATACCCGAAGGCTGAGGACTGATCTTTCAGCGCAAGCGTGAAAGTGTTGCCAGAAATTCATCGGCGCCCTGAAAGCCGATCACCCGAACCCCCATGTCTTCTTTTCCGCTGGCATCGAAAAAAATGATTCCGGGTGGGCCGAAAAGCTTGAAGCGCGCGAGAAGCGCCTTGTCCTCCTCAGTGTTGGCGGTCACATCGGCTTGCAACAGGGTCCAGCCGGCGAGTTTTTGTTGCACACGAATATCGGAAAAAGTGAAGCGTTCCAATTCCTTGCACGACACGCACCAGTCCGCGTAGAAGTCGAGCATGACGGGCTTGGCAGAGGATTGGATGCGGGCATCCAGTTCGGCGATTGAGTGGATGCGCTCAAACGGCAGACGACTGATTTCGCTGCTCTGGGCCCCGCCACGCAACCCGGAAAGCGGCTGCAATGGATCCTTGGCGCCGGCAAGTGCACCGACCAGCATCGCGGCACCGGTAATCAGCATGACCATACCGATGCCTTTCCAGAAACGTTGCCAGCCCTTCGCGTGCGCTGGCAACGGATCGAGCGCGTGCAGGTAGATCGCCGGAATGATCAGTAACAGCGCCCACGCCAGCATCTGAACCACGACCGGAATGACCGGTGAAACCGTCCATACGGCGGAGGCCAGCAGGATCACGCCGAACGCCTTTTTGACCGCCTCCATCCACGGCCCCGATTTGGGCAGCAACGTCCCCGCCGAGAGGCCGACGGCGAGCAGCGGAGTGCCCATGCCGAACGCCATGAAAAAGAGCGCCAAACCGCCTAGCAGCGCGTCGCCGGTCTGCCCGATATAAAGCAGGGCACCGGCCAGCGGAGCCGCGACGCAGGGGCCGACGATTATCGCCGACAGCACCCCCATGGCCGCCACGCCGGGGAGTGATCCGCCCTTGATATGTGACGCTTCTTCCGACACTTTGCTTTGCAGGAAAGTGGGGAACTGCAACTCATAAAAGCCGAACATAGAAAATGACAGTACGACGAAAATCAACGCGAAACCGCCGAGCACCCATGAGTTCTGCAGGGCCGTCGAAATCAGTGTACCGGTCAGGCCGGCGGCAATACCGGCCGCGGCATAGGTTATCGCCATTCCAGTAACATAAGCCAGCGAGAGCGCGAAGCCGCGAGCGTGCGACACACCATGTCCATCGCGTCCGGCACCGACAATGATGCTGGAAAGAATCGGAATCATCGGAAAGACGCAGGGCGTCAGTGAGAGCAGCAAGCCGAAGCCGAAGAAACTTAAAACGATCAGCCAGAAACCGGCGTTTTTCAGCAGTTGCGCGATTCGGCCGGATTCATCACCGCTCGGCGTATCAAGCGGCACTGCCGACGGGTCGGGCAGTTCAAGGCTCAGTGCCTGCTTTTGCGGCGGGTAGCAGACACCCGCATCGGCACAACCTTGCGACGTGATATTCAGGGTGAGCGGCAGTTTGCCGGAGCTGTTGCGCTCGACCGGAAGGCGAATCAATACTTCATCGTAGTAGACGACGACCTTGCCGAAAGTCTCGTCATTCTTCTCCTTGCCTTTCGGCAGAATGGGCGTGCCGAGCTGCACGCCGGGCGGTTCAGCGCTGAAGCGGAACTTGTCGCGGTAAAGGTAATACGCCGGGGCGATCTCGAAGCGCACTTCAATCGTCTGACCATCAAGCGCGCGTGCCGTGGGCTTGAATGCAGCCAGTGGATGCAGCAGGTCCTCTGCGTTGGCGAGACTGCAGAGCAGCAGAGAAATCATCAGGCAACGCAATAGCTGACGCATCATGGTGCGGACCAGTCGTCGCTCTGTGTTTCTGCCGCTACCCAAGCAAGATAGCCTGGCAGGCCAAGCAACACGGGTAAAGCGATGATCTCCGGGGTTTCATAGGGGTGTCGCGCGCGGATCGCTTCCTCGAGCGCCGGGTAACGTGCCTCGGTCGTTTTGATGAGCAGCGGCACTTCATCGGCCGTCTCGACCTCACCCTGCCAGCGATAGATCGAATGGCAAGGGGGGAGAATATTGACACAGGCAGCCAGCCGGTCTTCTACGAGCCGGGCAGCCAGAGTTTCGGCGGTCGCTCGATCAGGCAGGTTGGTCAGGACGAGGAGCGTATTCATGCCGGGGATTTTACTCTCAACCGGCGTAGCGACCCGAGCGCTACGCGTCGATAGCAGCCGACCAGCGCTCGATGTCGCCACCGCGCCCGAGATTCTCCACCAATCGCAGGGCAATCAGGGACTGCTCGCGCGCCTCAAAGAAGCGGAACGACAAAGCACGAGCGGGCAGCCCTATCGGCAAGACAACCAACGGCGTGCTTCCTTCCTCTCTGCCCGTCAAAAGGAAAGCCGGATGACGGGAAAGCTTGCCAGCAGGTTTTTCTCGCACCTCGGCGATCAGTGGAGAGGGTTCACCGTCAAACAAGCTGGCGGCGACGCACAGGCCACCATCAGCACGCGTATTCAGGCCGCTTATCGTTGCCAAGGTGAAATGTTCGTGCTGCGGCAACTTGACGCACAACAACCCTCCAAGGACCAGACGCGCTTCGCTGTTTCCGGCAGGACAGAACAGATTCAGCACGCCGGGCGCCTGTTGCGTGATCTGCCAGATCTCGGATTTACACTCGCCACTTTCCTCGGCATCGCGCACTGCACGGCCAAACAAGGCGACTTGCTCATGATGGCTGAGCTGAGTACCTAGCGAAGCGTGCTGGACAGATATTTTTAATCCTTTGCCGCCGAGCAATCGATTGATGTTTTCCAGCCCAGCGGCAACTGTTATCGGCGACGCCTCCAGGAGGGCCCCGATTGGCGTCTTTTGTGGATACCTGAGATGTTCGGAAAGTGTGGTCAGAAGTGCGACACAGGCTTCCGACGAAAGCCCGCTGCCGAGCTTGAGAACTTCCGGCGAATCGCCCTTGGCCAACAGTTCGAGCCGCTTGCGCATCTTCTGCAACACACCATCGAGCGAGAGCCAGCGTCCGACGCTGGCGCCTTGAGCGCTCTCATGAATTGGCCGGTCCTGCGACAGGTTGATTGCAATGCAGCAGGATTTCGGGTTCTGATTTGGCTCGGCGAGTACCGCCGCCAACTCACGCCAGCGCGCGAACCAACGGACTGCGGCCGCGAGTTGCCCGCGGGAAAGGGTAAAAGGACGGGCGAGATGCAGCGTCAGAACCATGCAGTACTGACCGCGAACTGTTGACTTGCTGGTTTCGCCAAGCAGGCGGTCTTCGACCAGATCACTGGTTTTTCCGAGTTGCTCTGCCGAAACCCAAACTGAATGCAGATTGCGCCAGAACTCGCCGTCAAGATCGGCACCGGCGAAATAGCAATTCATTTGTTCCATGCGCAAGCACGCCAGCACGCGGTGCGCCACCTGGGCACCATGCGATGCGATTGACCCATCTTTTTCAAGGCAGGCACGCAGACAATGCATATAACCCACCGCGCAGGAGCGCCAGAGCCGACGCGACATGTCCAACGCTGTCTGTTCGGCCGGCAAGAGCGGCAGCGGTTTGTTCTCGTAACGCCGCTGGCATTCCTGGCTGACGGCAAAGATCGTCTTGCGCAGTGCTTCCAGCGTCTTGAAGCGTTCGCGAGGTGCCGTAAAGGCACTGTTGAAAGCCTGAATCTGCGCGACCAGTCCGGCCAGCATGGCCGGCGCGTTTGCTTGCGGTTGCCCGGCAAGCCATGCAGTTGCGCCATTGGCGTCGACGAATGCGGCTTTGTTGTCAGCTTGACCAATCGGCACAGAAGACTCAGCCATCGTCGATTCACCTCAACAAAGGATGAAGCCGCCCGAGCGGGGCGGCCATTTACACTCGCAGATGGGAACTACTTCTTGGGATCTTCGCACAGCTCAAGCAATACGCCATGTGTCGATTTTGGATGCAGGAAGGCGATATTCAGGCCTTCGGCTCCTTTTCGTGGCGCCTTGTCAATCAATTGAACGCCTTTTCCTTCCAATTCGGTAAGGTTGTCCTGAATCCCGCTAACTGCGAACGCCACGTGCTGAATGCCTTCGCCCTTTTTCTCGATGAATTTTCCAATCGGGCCGTCCGGTTCGGTCGACTCCAGCAATTCAATTTTGGATTGCCCAATCTTGAAGAACGCGGTCCGGACCTTTTGTTCCTTGACCTCTTCGATGGAATAGCATTTCAGCCCAAGCTGCTTTTCCCAGAACGGGATCGCTTCGTCCAGACTTTTGACAGCGATACCGATATGTTCAATGTGCGATAAGTTCATTGTGCTTTCCTTTAGATGATGGTGGGACAGGGAGAGAATTATCCAATAAAAACCGGTTCTTGAGTGTCAGTATCCTCCCAGACACGCAAAAACCGGAAGCGCCTGAATCTATGTCGTTTGCGCCGAACGCCTTACGGTACCCGATGTTGCGACCACGCCTTCACGCGAAAAAGCCTCCAGATTGGTTTCAATGGCGTCGGGATCGTAGAGATAGTTGACCATCAACCCGTAGGATTGTTGCAAACCGTTGGTCGATATGTCAGCCAACGTGTTGATGCGTTCGATGCGCGCGCCGTTGCCAAGGTGGAAACGAGCCACCGGATCGTACGGACGCGTACCGGCCTTCGCGTGCAGGAGGTAACGAGCAGCCATCCGGACCAATCCTGGCTGCAAGGCGCGCGCCAATCGCGTGTTGGCGGCCCATGCATCATCCACCAGCAAGGCTTTGATGCCCACCGCACTGTCGATGACAGGCCCCTTGGGCCCAACATGGCGAGCGACACGCTGAACCATATCCTCTGTGAATGCCTGCTGCCAGACCCCGGGATTTTTTTCCACCCAGCGACGCAACGAAGGAATCGGTGAAAGCGTGGCAAAGGTTGCCAGACGCGAGAAGTCGCGCTTCAGATCGTCGACGACGCGCTTGAGCAGGAAATTGCCGAAAGATACGCCACGCAAACCTGACTGAGTGGTCGAGATGGAATAGAAGATGGCCGTCTTCGCACGCTGCGCATCGAACACCGGCGCACGCTCGTCAAGCAAGGCCTGTACGTTGTCGGCCAACTCATCGACCAGCGCCACTTCGACGAAAATCAGCGGCTCCATAGGCATGCGCGGATGGAAGAAGGCGTAACAACGTCTGTCGGAATCGAGGCGGTTCTTCAGATCGCTCCATGAGCGGATTTCATGCACCGCTTCATATTCGATCAACTTTTCGAGCAATATCGCCGGCGAGTTCCAGGAAATACGCTGAAGCTCTAGGAAACCTACATCGAACCAGGCGCCGAACTGGTATTCGAGTTCGCGGTCCAGCGAGCGCAGCGCGAGATCTGCATCAACGTAGCGCAACAAATCGGCGCGCATATCGACTAGAAACTTGACCCCTTGTGGCAGAGCGTTGAACTGGGTCAGGATGCGCAACGGGATGGAGCGCAATTCGCCCCGCAGTGCAGACTCCGCGGCCCACTGGCTGTCGGTACCGATCGCCGCCTGATATCGAGTGTGTGCCTTTTCTACCGATTTCGGGTCCGGGCCGAATTCCGTCGCGACGATATGCAAAAACGCCGCGCGCCCGGCATCATTCAGCGACAGATACGTGTCTGCAAGACGGGCCGCGCGCTGCCGGGCAGAAATTTCACCGCCCAGACCCACAGCGCATTCCTTGAGCTGTTCGCGTATCTGGGCCAACTGCCTTTCACTGAGCACGCCGGTGCTTGAGTGTTCGCTCAGCATTTTGCGAACCTTCTGAATACCTCGCGAAACAATTCCTTCTGTCATCCCTAAACCTCACGATCTTTAGCTGCCAGTTTCTCCGACGCCTCGCCGGAGTGACCGGACAAGCATAACGACTCCGATCAGAATCATTGGCAGCGACAGCCACTGCCCCATGCTGATGACCTCCGAGAGGCCAAAGATACCATCATCCGGCATACGGAAAAACTCGGCAACAAAGCGTAAGCTGCCGTAGCCAATGAGGAATACCCCGGAGACGGCCCCACGAGGCCGCACTCCGCGCGAAAAATACCAGAGAACGATGAACAGCAACACGCCTTCCAAACCAGCCTGATAAAGCTGCGACGGATGGCGCGGCAAATCGTCCACTTGTGGGAAAACCATCGCCCAGGGCAAAGCTGGATCGCTGATGCGCCCCCACAATTCACCATTGATGAAGTTTCCGATACGACCTGCGGCCAGACCCAATGGCACCAGCGGCGCAATGAAATCAGTGATGTCAAGCCAAGTGCGCTGAGTCCTGCGGGCAAACAAGCCCATAGCCACCAGCACGCCGAGGAAGCCGCCGTGAAAGGACATGCCGCCTTTCCAGACTGCCAGGATTTCCAACGGATGAGAAAGGTAATAGCCGGGCTCGTAAAAGATTACCTGCCCCAGGCGGCCACCAAGGATGACGCCGAGCACGCCGTAGAACAGAAGATCATCAAGCTGCGGTACCGTCCAGCCGGATTTTGACAATTGCGGGTGTGTTTGGATTCGCCGCTTGCCGAGCCACCAGAACTGGAAGAAAGCGGCCAGATACATCAAGCCGTACCAATGAATGGACAGGGGACCTAAAGACAGGGCGACGGGGTCAAACTGAGGATGGATCAACATGTCTGGAAATCAGTCGGGCAACGCAGCCTGAACGCAACTCGTGACGAACGATGATGAAGCTTTCGGATAGAATCCCGATTATAGCTTGCACCATTCAGCCAAATCCTGTTCTGGAGATTCCCCATGCCTGATTATCGTTCCCGCACGTCGACCCACGGCCGCAACATGGCCGGCGCTCGCGCCCTGTGGCGCGCGACCGGCATGAAGGACGGCGATTTCGGCAAACCGATCATCGCCGTGGTCAATTCATTCACCCAGTTTGTGCCGGGGCACGTACACCTTAAGGATTTGGGACAACTGGTGGCGCGTGAGATTGAAGCGGCCGGTGGTATTGCCAAGGAATTCAACACCATCGCCATCGACGACGGCATCGCCATGGGGCACGACGGCATGCTGTACTCGCTGCCTTCGCGCGATTTGATCGCCGACTCTGTCGAATACATGGTCAATGGGCATTGCGCCGACGCCATGGTCTGTATCTCGAACTGCGACAAGATCACTCCGGGCATGCTGATGGCGGCCATGCGAGTGAACATCCCGGCCATCTTCGTTTCAGGCGGCCCGATGGAGGCCGGCAAGGTCAAGCTGGGCGGCAAGACGATAAGCATCGATCTGGTCGACGCGATGGTCAAAGCGGTAGACAGCACGATTTCGGACGCCGATCTTGAGGAGATCGAACGCTCGGCGTGCCCGACCTGCGGTTCCTGCTCCGGCATGTTTACCGCCAACTCAATGAACTGCCTCACGGAAGCGCTCGGCTTGTCATTGCCGGGCAATGGAACGCTGGTGGCCACCCACGCCGATCGCAAGGGGCTTTTCGTCAAGGCCGGACACCAGATCGTCGAACTCTGCCGCCGCTACTACGAGCAGGACGATGCGTCCGTGCTGCCGCGATCAATCGGCTCCTTTGAAGCTTTCGAGAACGCCATGACGCTCGACGTCACGATGGGTGGCTCAACCAACACCGTTCTGCATCTGCTGGCAGCGGCACAGGAAGCCGGCATCGCTTTCACGATGCAGGACATTGACCGGATCTCGCGCAAGGTACCTTGCCTGTGCAAAGTGGCTCCAATGACAGACAAGTATCACATCGAGGATGTGCATCGCGCCGGTGGCATCTACGGCATCCTCGGCGAACTCAAACGGTCCGGGCTGCTGCACCTCGGTGTGCCGACT
>NZ_FLQY01000344.1 GCF_900089945.1 Candidatus Propionivibrio aalborgensis
TGCTGCCGGTCTGCCCAGCAGTTATCAAATGTTTCAGACGGTGCCTGCGTGACACGCAGGATAAGAAGAAATACCCATGGCCCTCAAAGCGACGATTTTCAAGCTGGATCTCACGATTGCGGATATCGATCGCAATCATTACGCAAGTTACTCGCGCATGATCGCCCGTCATCCTTCCGAAAACGACGCGCGCATGATGGTTCGTCTGCTGGCCTTCATGCTTTATGCGGACGATGAGCTGGCTTTCGGCAAAGGCTTGTCAACGGACGAGGAGCCCGACCTTTGGCTCAAGGACCTGACGGGGGCTGTTGATCTCTGGATTGTCGTCGGCCAGCCGGACGAGCGCTGGTTGCGCAAGGCATCCGGGCGAGCGGAGCGGGTAATCGTGTTTTCCTATGGTGGCCGGGGGGCGGAAATGTGGTGGGAACAGAACCGCTCAACGCTGGAAAAACTCCCGAGGCTGACCGTATTCAGGCTCTCGCTGGAAAGCACACAGGCGCTCGCTTCACTCGCCGATCGCGCAATGACCCTGCAATGCACGATTCAGGATGGCGAACTGATGATTGCAGGCGAGGGGGAGGTGGTTCGGATCGAACCCGTTGTCCTCCTGAATACTGACAAAAACAGCAACTGAAACCAACCCTGTCGGGCAGGGTCGTCATTTCCATTCAGCGTTGCTGCTGCCGTTTCATCATCTCCTGCATTTTCGGATCCTTCATCATTTCGTTGATGTTCACACTGCCCATGTTCGGCATGATCACATCACCGGGTTTCTGACCCGGCTTGCAGGCACCGAGCCAGCGGGCTTCCTGCGTCATGTTGGATTCGCTCATGCCATGCATCGGCGGGTTGAAGCGCGTTTTCAGCTTTCCTTTGTAGCTTGAGTCGAAAGCACCCTCGAAGACACCGTCCGTTGTCGCGGTCGATCCTTCAATCTTGCACACGGTATGTATGGACACCTTGTTGCCTGAGGGCTTGATATCCATCACGCTGCAATCGGTTTTCCCTTTCTTGGCCTGCTGCTGCATGAGATTGTCGGTGTTCTGATCAATGCACTGCTGCATCGGGCCCATGTTGGGAACGCCGTCCATCTGCATGTTGATTTCCCACAGTCCAGGTTTGCGCTTGGGCATGTCGGCAGCCACCGCTGCTCCTGCCAGGGTGGCAGCAACGACCCCCAAGACTAGCAGGGAGAAAGTGTTGCGGAAATTGAGTTGGAATTGCATGGGGGCTCCTGGAGTTGAAGATGAAATGAATGTCGAACTTGCAGTCTTTCGCCGAATAATAAACCTGTTCTTCATTTTCCAAACAGTTTGCCAAGCGTCTCGCCGAGTCCTTTTGCCGAGCCGCTACCGACGCTCTCGATGCCTTTGGCAAGTCCCTCAACGCTGATTCCGAGTGCTTCTGCCACCGATGTGCCGATACGGGTCGTCAGATTCTCGTTGAGGGAGAAACGCGGATCGTTGATATTCCCTTCGAGAACAAAATTGACCGATATCTTGCCTTTACGGTTCTTCATCATGGCGATGGTCGCCTTGCGCGGCAACCCCATGATCGTGCCGGAGGTCGACGACGACGCCAGCTCCATATCACTGAGCGTCAGGGTGCCGGGGGCGTGAAGCAGGCCTTTGCGCACCGTGGATTTTAGATCGAGATCGAGCGTTCCCTTCTTGACGCCGCTCTCGGACACCTTGATCAGGTAGGGCTGGAGAGCGACCAGATCGACGCCCGAAAGGCGAGTGGCAATTTCCGACTCCTTGCTCGCCAGCTCGATTGTGCCGTCGATTGATACCTTGCCGTCGCGCCGAACGCCCTTGAGAATTGCATCAAGTTTTATAGGGCTTTGACCTGCCAGGTCGGGTAGCTGAAGCTTGCCGATGCTGGCACTGATTTGTTCCAGCCTGAGCTTGAGAGGAGGTTGCCGGATGGTGGCGTCATAGAACTCGATAGTGCCATCGACCAGTTCTACGTTGCGGATGCTGACTGGCGTGGCGACGCCTTGGTCGCCCCCGCTACTCCTATCCTCCGCTTGCCTGGTAGTACCAGTTTCGCCGGCGGGTTCAGGCCTTTCGAGCAGGCTCGGTAGAACATGAATGGTGCCATCCCTGGCGCGCAACACCGAGATGTAGGCGCCTTCAATCCGTAGCTTGAGCAATACCACCCGGGCGGAAAAGAGATCCCGGATTGCGGGAACGATCAGTATGCGTTCCGCGCGCAACTGGTCTTCAGCCGGCCACGCCTTGGTTTTGTCTGCGTTTGCCGGAACTCGAGCGGAATGGATGCGGACGCCGATTACCTCAAGCCCGGTCAGGCTGACACGTATTTCCTTGACTTCGCCGTTGGGCCCCAGCGCCTTTTCCACCTGTCCCTTGAGCGAATGAATGGCAAACTGAAACGCGGCAAAGCCGACGATCAACAAAACAATAAAGCCGCTACCGAGGATCAGTATCCAGCGTCTGGCTCGTGCGCTCATGATCTCCCCGAAGAGTGAGTGAGAGTAGTACGGAATGCCGAATCCCGACTACAAGAAAACTACGCTCCTGCGGCCTCAGTTTACGCGAATATGGTTTGACCACCAATGGAACCCGGTCGATGTTGGCAGCCGCAAGGGAAAAGCGCGCGAAATAGTCTATAGTGATAGCTGGGTTCGTTCAGGCCCGGAGCAGGAGGAATCAGCCATGGAAGCAGGTTCAGTATCATCCAGCATCAACACAGCCTCGGCCTCGGCCTTGCAAGCACAGGTTCGCGCGCGTCCGCCAGAGCAGGATGAGCAGACGCAGCAGTCGCAGCAATCGCAACAGTCCCAGCAGGCCCAAGGAACGCAGGAAACGCAAAGCAACCAGTCGGTTGAAGAGAGCAGGGCAGCCGATCGTGCGCAGTCCGATGTGGAAGGCAGTAGACCGACGGTCAACGCCAACGGGCAGACGGTGGGGACACGGGTCAATACTACGGCCTGAGCAACGGCCCGAGCAGCGGCCTAAGGCGTTTCTTGCTTGTGGTTGTTATTGCCTGCACTCAGGCAATTCTCGCGTCGGTCCATGCCTTGCCGCCGATCACGGCGGCGATAGCGATGAGGATCACCACCCAGCGGATCGTCGCGTAAACCTTCGGGTTTGCAGCGCGATCCGATATCGCGAAGATATGCAGCGCCCCCCAGGCGACGGCAAATCCAATCACTAGCGGAATGCCGACGACTTGCAATTCGGTCTTGGTGAGTGCCAGCATGCGACCTTCGCGCCAAGGCACGGCGATGAACACGCCAAACATCCAGAACAAACCAGTGCTGCCTGCGGTGCAGAGGGCTGCGGCGATTCGGGTGATCCAGTTATCCATGTCAGTCCTAGTGTGCGATTGTGCGCGCTTGAAGAAAATTCTGTCCATTTACCCGGAGAACATGAACCGTTCCCGCAACTCGTCGAGGTTTAGTTCGTGCAATATCGCTTCCAGCCGATCTGCGGCGTTTTTGCGCACCTGGCCGGTATTTCTGGCGATGATCAATTCGTTTTTTATTGAATGTTCCCAGCCAACCAGTTCGGTTACCTGTATCTGATAGCCGCAAGCTTCGAGCTGTAAACAACGCAGTACGTTGGTGATCTGGCTGCCAAACTCACGGGTATGGATCGGGTGGCGCCAGAGTTCCGAGAGCGGTGTTTTCGCAAACGAATCGTTCTTGTTTCGGCGCAGAACAGCGGCGACCTCGGCCTGACAACAGGGGATCAGCACGATGAATCTTGCCTGCTTACGCAGCGCGAAGCGGATGGCGTCGTCGGTGGCCGTGTCGCAGGCGTGTAGCGCGGTGACCATGTCGATGCGCTCAGGTAGGGTGGCTACGCGGATCGAGTCCTCGATACTCAGATTGAGGAAGCTCATGCGCCCGAATTGCAGTCGTTGCGCCAATTCGCGGGATTTGTCGACCAGTTCCGCGCGTGTCTCGATGCCGAAAATATGGCCGCCAGTCCGGTTCTTGAAAAAGAGGTCGAAGAGGATGAAGCCCAGATAGGACTTGCCGGCGCCGTGATCGGCCAGCGTCATGGCTTCATTGCCAGCCAGCAATTCGGCGAGCAGGGGCTCGATGAAGTGGTAAAGATGATAAACCTGCTTGAGCTTGCGGCGACTGTCCTGATTGAGCTTGCCTTCGCGGGTCAGGATATGCAGCTCCTTGAGCAGTTCGATGGATTGCTCGGGTTTGATCTCGGGAATGGGTATTACGGGCTTCATGATGCACGTTTGCAATAAACGCCCATTTTAAGCGCATTGACGTGGATCGTCGAAGCAATGGGATAATGGCGTCCTTTTTCAGAGGTTCCAGCGCCATGGCTGTTCAGTGGTATCCCGGGCATATGACCTCGGCACGCAAGAAGGCGGCCGAAACGATGGCGTCGATTGACGTGGTGATCGAGGTGCTGGACGCTCGTCTGCCCGAAGCCAGCACCAATCCGCTGGTGCGCGAACTCCGCCTGCACCGTCAGCGACCCTGTCTCAAGGTATTGAACAAGGCGGATCTTGCCGACCCGGAAGCCACCCGATCCTGGATTGACTTCTACAACCGGCAAGAAAACGTGAAAGCTGTTGCACTGTCGAGCAAGAATCAGGGCGAGGTGGCGCGCATTCCGGCGCTTTGTCAGCGCCTCGCGCCGCATCGCAATGACAACATCAAACCCTTGCGCATGATGATCATGGGTATTCCCAATGTGGGCAAATCGACCTTGATGAATGCGCTGGTCAAGCGCAAGATCGCCAAGGTTGGTGACGAGCCTGCGGTGACCAAGTCTCAGCAGACTCATCAGATCAGCGTCCGCCACTCGATCACCGATACGCCGGGTCTGATGTGGCCGAAGATCGAGTACCCGAGCGATGGCCTGATGCTTGCTGCGAGCCACGCCATTGGACGCAATGCCGTGATCGACGAGGAGGTGGCGGTGTTTCTTGCCGGGCTCTTGCTGGCGCGCTATCCGGCGTTGCTTTCGGCACGGTATGGTTTTGCTCTTGACGGTGTCGATGCGGTGGCGGTCGT
Source organism: Candidatus Propionivibrio aalborgensis (assembly GCF_900089945.1). Classification (GTDB taxonomy): domain Bacteria; phylum Pseudomonadota; class Gammaproteobacteria; order Burkholderiales; family Rhodocyclaceae; genus Propionivibrio; species Propionivibrio aalborgensis. Next base: position 5,015 of record NZ_FLQY01000344.1, read on the forward strand.
CGAAGGCGTCGCCAAGAGACGTTCCCTGATTTTGCGCGGTGGCGGTCCCGATTTCGAGAAGGCTTCGGCCGTACTGGTGCAGGATTACCGTGAAGGCAAGCTTGGTCGGATCAGTCTGGAGACACCGGAAACACGCCGCATGATGATCGGTGCGACAAATGAGACGCCGGCGCTGTCAACAGGCCAATAGCATTGTGCAAATGTGCAAGGTTTTTGGGCTGATCGCTTACTGCTGGCCGGCCTGAGTCTGTTCGGCTTGTGGTTTCGCGATAAACTGCTTGATCACGGGAACCAGGGTACTCCAGACATACCAGCCGCCGAATCCAAGAAGGCTGAGACACACGATCAGTTGAATGACAAAGACGCGCGCATTGTGCTGCTGACGACTGATCCTTTTTGCCGGATCGGTAGCGCCGCAACCGGGACACGCGAGCGCCGAAGTATCGACCTGATGTCCACAAGCGCGGCAGGGTTCGAGTGACATGCCGTTGTTCCTTACATGATGACCGAGGAATTTCCAGGGATTATAGTCCGACGCGTCGTAATCGGGCCAATCAGGCCACAGTGATCCTTACGCCGGAAAGCGATTTGTCGCTGTCCGCCATTCACTGTGCATTTCATCTTGACCAGAAAGAGCTTGCCATGAAAGACCGACTGACCGAGCTGGAAATAAAGACGAGTCTCAACGAGGATCTGCTCGAGGAGCTCAATCGCACGGTGTATCGGCAACAGCAGCAGATCGATTTGTTGCAGGAGCAGATGCGGCTGCTTTACCAACAGATCAAGGACAATGCCGAACCGGATGAAAATACCAGCCTGCGTGATGAAATCCCGCCGCATTACTGAACCCAGTTTGGGAACTACCTGATCGCCAGCTGGATCGTTCGGTTTTTCCTCAGCTTGCCGATGACATGCATTTCGCAGGGCTTGCAGTCAAAGCGCAGGGTCAGCTTCTCGTTGCCGTTTATCAGGATCATCGGGTCCGGACGGATGCCTTTGACCTGCTTGGGACAGAGATTGAAGCTGTAGCGCAGGCAGTGCTTGGTGATCATCAGCGAGACTTCGCCTTTTTCGGCGTTGCACTCGTAGGCAGGTGCGATGACGCTGACCCCGTGTTTCTCATAAAAGGCGCGCGCCTTCGCGTTGAGCACATTGCCCAGATAGCTGAGCGCATCATCCGGGTAGGGAGCGGGAGGCACCATCGCGGCGCGGCGTTCAGGCTGCTTGTAGGCGGCATTCCTGGCCGCATCGAGCGCTTCGACGGCGGCGCGGCGCAGTGCATTCAGCACGGAATCGGGAATGAACCACGCCGTGTCGATGGCAAGATCGATCGTTTCGCTGCGGTAAATGGTGTTGCCCAGTTTGCCCAGATTCTCGCGCAATCTGGTCATCGCCAATTCAGGGTTGTTTGCGGCTTTCTTGTCGTGCTTCAAGTGAGCCGCCGCACCGACACCTTCATCGTCCGTGATGCGCAAGGCAAAGCCGTCACTAGTTTCCTCGAATCGCATGCGTACCCGAATGCTTCGCTCGGCAGATTTCTTCTCCAGTTGGCGCACGAATTCCTGATCATGGTTGCGATAGATCGTCTCGCCAATCCTTAGATCGGTCGGGAATCGACCTTCGCCTGGAGTCGGGAAGATCCGGTAACCCGAAGCAACTTGCTGCGCACGGTTGATGCGCAGGCCGACCAGCTTGAGATCGGCATCGAAGCAGGTAATGCCGTCGCCGTTGTGCAACGGAGCATCGCTGCAAACGTCAATACTGTCGTGTCCGATTCCGATGACCGTGCCGATTTTCTCGCCGACAAATTTCGGCGAATCAAAGGCGCCGATATCCGATTTGCGATCATTCAGGAAATAATCGGTCGCTCCCCGGTTGAAGGTCTTCTCCGTCTGCGGGGTAAAGAAAAGTGTAGTTACACCCGATGAGCTGCGCCGATAAGAGGGAAGATCCTCGATGATGTCGTCAAGTTGCCGACGGTAGTGCGCGGTGATGTTCTTGACGTAGGAAAGATCCTTCAAGCGCCCTTCGATCTTGAAGGAACGGATTCCGGCTTCGATCAGCGCGCGCAGGTTGTCGCTCTGATCGTTGTCTTTCATCGACAACAGGTGCTTGTCCTCGGCGAGGATCCGGCCTTCCTGGTCGGCCAGTGAGTAGGGCAGCCGGCAGGCCTGAGAGCAGTCGCCCCGGTTCGCACTGCGTCCGGTTTGGGCATGGCTGATGTTGCACAGTCCACTGTAGCTGACGCACAGAGCACCGTGCACGAAAAACTCCAGCGTCGCCGTGGTGTGCGCGGCAATCTTTCGAATCTGCTGGAGAGAAAGTTCGCGTGCCAGAACGATCTGCGAAAAGCCGACGTCTTCGAGAAAGCGGGCTTTTTCCGGCGTGCGTATATCGGTTTGCGTGCTGGCGTGCAGTTCGATCGGCGGCAGGTCCAGTTCGAGCAGGCCCATGTCCTGGACGATCAGCGCGTCGGCGCCGGCTTCGTAGAACTCCCAGATCAGCCGCTGGGCTTCTTCCAGTTCGTCGTCCTTGAGCAGGGTATTGATCGCGACCAGAACGCGGGCATTGAAGCGGTGTGCGTGGCTGGCCAGCCGTTCGATATCGGCAACCGAGTTGCCGGCATTTACGCGCGCGCCAAAAGCCGGGCCGCCGATATACACGGCATCGGCGCCATGGCTGATCGCTTCAATACCGAATTCGGCGTTCTTGGCCGGGGCCAGGAGTTCCAGAGTGTTGCGAATGTTTGGCATGGCGTTGTTTGGCAGCAGAGGCCACCATTGTAAGCCTCTGGCGCCGGCTGCGACCTCATAAGCGACAAGGAATCAAACAAACCCTTTGACGTAAACCAAAGTATTCCGATAATAGAAGGCGCATGCTCCTGCCGTTGCTACCTTCGTATGAGTTGATGATGAGATTCTCCCTGTTTCGTTCTTTCGTGCTGCTGTCTTCGCTGTTTCTTGCATTGTTTCTTTCGGCCTGCGCGTCGCCGCAACTTCGCGGTACCGGCGATCTCGGTCTGGTGATTGAGCGCGCGAGTGGCAGCGTGATACTGGTCGATACCAGCAAACGCGCGCCTTATGCGCACATTGAAGGTCTCGGCGATCTTTCGCATGCTTCGGCCGTTTATTCGCGCGACGGGCGCTATGCCTACATCTTCGGTCGCGACGGTGGCCTGACCAAGATTGATCTGCTTGAGGCGCGAATCGTCAAGCGCGTGATGCAGGCCGGCAACTCGATCGGCGGATCGATTTCGCAGGACGGCCGCATTGTCGTCGCACAGAATTACACGCCGGGAGGCATCAAGGCGTTCGACGCAGAAACACTCGATTTGCTCTCGGAAGTTCCGGCCGAATACGCTCCCGGGAAGTTCTCGAAAGTGGTTGGACTGGCCGATTTGTCGGGCAACCGTTTTGGCTATGCCTTGTTCGACGGCGGTGAAATCTGGGTGAGTGACTTTTCCGATCCGAAACATCCCAAAACCCAACGCTATCCAGCTGGCATGCAGCCTTACGACGGGCTGGTGACTCCCGACGGCCGTTATTATCTGGCGGGCCTGTTTGGCGAGGATGGTGTTTCCCTGCTCGACTCCTGGCTGCCCGAACAGGGCACGCGCAAGATTCTTGATCGCTACGGGCGCGGCGAGGAGAAACTTCCGGTGTTCAAGATGCCGCACTTGCGTGGCTGGTCGGTGGCGCAGGGCCGGGCCTATCTGCCAGCGGTTGGCCGGCACGAGGTTCTGGTGGTCGATATGGATACCTGGAAAGAGGTTGGGCGGATCAAGGTCAAGGGACAGCCGGTGTTTGCCATGGCGCGGCCGGGCGGGCGGCAAGTCTGGGTGAATTTCGCCTTCCCGGACAACTCCTGGGTTCAGGTGATCGACACGCTTTCCGGCAAGATCGTCAAAACCATGGAGCCGGGCAAGGCCATTCTGCACATGGAATTCACGCCGCGTGGCGAAAACGTCTGGATCTCGGCGCGTGACGACAACAAGGTGTTGATTTACGATACAGCTACATTTTCGGGGATTGGCGAGTTTGCCGCCAAAAGCCCGAGCGGCATCTTCTTTACCACTCGTGCCAATCGTATTGGATTCTGATTGAAATGCAGGACGACGCCCTCGATTTTCGATTGCTCAACGACTTTCAACGGAACTTTCCGCTCTGCCCTGCGCCCTTTGGCGAATTGGCAGCCCGGCTCGGCGTTGCCGAAGTAGCGGTTCTGCGCATGCTGGAGACCTTGCGGCGCGAAGGAAAGATTTCGCGCGTTGGCGCAGTCTTCGCGCCAAAACGTATCGGCGCGAGCACACTGGCTGCGATGGCCGTTCCACACGAAGCACTGGGCAGCGTTGCCGAAGCGGTCAACCGCTTTCCCGAGGTCAACCACAACTATGAGCGCGAGCATCGCTACAACCTGTGGTTCGTCGTAACCGCCGGCTCGGAAGGGCGGCTCCAGGCCGCGCTGGGCGCCATCGAGCAATCTGCGGGTTATCCGATTCTCAAATTGCCGCTGATACAGGAATACCACATCGATCTCGGATTTCCGCTCGACGGCCAAGCGGAGAAGTATCAGCCGCAGCCGCGCCCCTTTTCGCCACCGACGCCACTCGGCGAACTCGAACGACGGCTGGTGATGGCCTTGCAGGAAGGATTGCCTTTGTTCATCCGCCCCTTCCAGGTGCTGGCCAGCCGTATCGGCTGCGACGAAAGCGAAGTGCTCGAACGCATCGGGCGCTGGATCGATGAAGGCGTCATCAAGCGCTTTGGCGTAGTGGTTCGTCATCACGAGTTGGGGTTTACCGCCAACGCCATGCTGGTGCAGGATATCCCGGACGATCGGGTCAGCGAGCTCGGTGCGACTCTGGCGCGCGAGCCGGGAGTGACCTTGTGTTATCAACGGCCCCGCGTGCATCCGGACTGGCCGTACAACCTCTTTTGCATGATCCATGGCCAGGTCCGTCACGAAGTCGAGAAAAAAATTGTCGAACTGCGCGACCGTCTGAATCTGACCGAATACCTGCACGACACGCTGTTCTCGCTGACCCGCTTCAAGCAGACTGGCGCACGTTATGCCTGAAGCGTCGGCGAGGATTGACGCGATCGACCGGGCCATCATTGACAGTCTTCAAGGCGAATTTCCCGTTTGCGAGCGGCCCTACGCGGAAGCGGCAGAGAAGCTTGGGATTGACGAACAGGAGTTGCTGTCGCGTTTGCAGCGACTGCTTGATACCCGTGTGTTGACACGATTCGGCCCGATGTTTCAGATTGAACGCATGGGTGGCGCATTTGTGCTCGCCGCGATGCGCGTACCCGAAGAAGACTGGGAGCGTGTCGTGGCTACGGTCAACGCGTTTCCCGAAGTTGCGCACAACTACCGGCGTGAAAGCGAACGGAACTGCGACTTCAACATGTGGTTCGTGCTCGCCACGGAGACAGCGGGAGGGATTGCGGCCGTGCTCGAAAGAATTGAGGCGGCGAGCGGGTTGCCGGTCTATGCTTTTCCGAAAATCAAGGAATACTTCGTCGAAATGAAGTTGCAGACACGCGGATGAATAGCGCGAATGCCGTGGATAGCGAGATGGATCGTCGCCTGGTCCTGGCGACACAAGGCGGACTGCCTCTGGTTCCTCGCCCCTATGAGCAGCTCGGCGAGCAGCTCGGCATTTCGGCGGCGGAGGTCATGGCCCGGCTGACGCACATGCTGGAGCGTGGCATCATTCGGCGTATTGGTGTGGTGCCCAACCACTATGCCATCGGCTATACCGCAAACGGGATGAGCGTTTGGGACGTGCCCGACGAGCGTGTCGACGAACTGGGCCAGCGCATTGGCGCACTCGATTTCGTAACCCACTGCTACCATCGCCCGCGGCGCTTGCCCGAATGGCCATACAACCTGTTTGCCATGGCGCACGGGAGTTCCCGCGAAGAAGTGCTGGCCAAGGTCGAACAAATCGCGGAGCTGCTCGGCGCCGATTGCCGTGGGTACGATGTGCTGTTCTCGACGAAGATACTCAAAAAGACAGGGTTGCGCATAGGTGTTTGAAGCCGCACATAGGTAGCCACGGAAGACTGTGCACTATTTCCTTCTCACCGATTTGCTCGAGTCATAAAGTGAACATCCCTGTATAAGTATCGAATGTGAATCATAGTGAGCAGCAATAACCAAGCAGAATTGT
>NZ_FLQY01000345.1 GCF_900089945.1 Candidatus Propionivibrio aalborgensis
AGATCAAAACAAAAAAGGCGAACTCTCGTTCGCCTTCCGGTAGTGGCGGAGTGGACGGGACTCGAACCCGCGACCCCCGGCGTGACAGGCCGGTATTCTAACCAACTGAACTACCACTCCAGAGCAATTCACAGCAAACAAAAAGTACAAAACACAGTACCGAATACCCCAGAATCCGTAGTTCTTCCTGGTGGGTGCTGACGGGCTCGAACCGCCGACATCCAGCTTGTAAGGCTAGCGCTCTACCAACTGAGCTAAGCACCCAACGGTGCGTGATGCACGAAGTCGCTCAGTTTACAGCATCCTTGAGGCCTTTGCCAGCGCGGAACTTCGGCACTTTGGCCGACTTGATCTTGATTGATTCACCCGTTCGTGGATTGCGACCAGTCCGGGCAGCGCGCTTGCCAATATAAAACGTTCCGAATCCAACCAGAGTTACCATGCCGCCCTTCTTCAGCGATGTCTTAACCGCAGCAATCGTTGCATCGAGCGCGCGGCCTGCAGCCGCTTTGGACAGATCGGCAGACTTGGCGATTTGATCAATCATTTCAGATTTGTTCACGATGACCCCTTCGATTTATAGTGGATGAACAGGAAGCCCTGTACGAGCCTTATAACAAGGCCGAAAACCACGTGTCAAGCGGATTGACGAGGTTTTTCGCATTCTCCGCAAAGGGCGTCCATACCGCGATTATTGCTCACGGCATACTTATATTTCGAATCAATGGGTAACAATGGACTTTGCAGAAGCGTTCTCGGTTCCTGCACCAACTGCGGGCGTACCCGCTTCGTCCGTCAGGGCTTGCGGTGCTCGTTCGAGGGCAAGTTCAAGCACCCGGTCAATCCACTTGACCGGAATGATCTCAAGCTTGTTCTTGATGTTGTCCGGAATCTCGGCGAGATCTCTGACATTCTCTTCAGGGATCAGTACCCGGCTCAGCCCACCACGAACCGCGGCAAGGAGCTTTTCCTTGAGTCCGCCGATCGGCAATACTTCGCCACGCAGGGTAATCTCGCCGGTCATCGCGACATCGCAACATACCGGAATGCCCGTTAACACCGAGACCAGGGCCGTGCAAATGCCGATGCCCGCAGACGGACCATCCTTGGGTATCGCACCTTCCGGCAGGTGGATATGGATATCGCTCTTTTGGTAGAAATCGTCGGCAATCCCCAATGAGCGGGAGCGCTTTCTGACGACCGACAGGGCGGCCTGAATCGACTCCTGCATCACTTCGCCAAGTTTGCCAGTGGTAATCGTCTTGCCCTTGCCCGGAATCACGGCGGATTCGATGGTCAGCAATTCGCCACCGACTTCGGTCCACGCCAGACCGGTGACCTGCCCGACCTGGTTTTCGCGCTCTGCCATGCCAAAGCTATAGCGGCGAACACCGAGAAACTTGTCGAGATTGCGCGCCGTAACCGCGAGCCGTTTCTGGCTCTTCTTAAGCAGCAGGGTCTTCACGACCTTGCGGCAGATCTTAGAGATATCACGTTCAAGCGAACGCACACCGGCTTCACGGGTGTAGTAGCGAACGATGTCGCGCAAAGCGCTGTCGGCCACGGTCAGCTCGGTCTTCTTCAGGCCGTTGTTCTTCATCTGCTTGGGCATCAGATAGCGCCGGGCAATATTGATTTTCTCGTCCTCGGTATACCCCGACAGGCGAATCACTTCCATACGATCAAGCAATGGCGCCGGGATATTCAGCGTATTGGCCGTGGCCACGAACATCACTTCCGAGAGGTCGTATTCGACCTCGACATAGTGATCGGCGAAGGTCGAGTTCTGTTCGGGATCAAGCACCTCGAGCAGGGCTGAACTGGGATCGCCGCGGAAGTCCTGCCCCATCTTGTCGACCTCGTCGAGCAGGAACAACGGGTTCTTGACCCCGACCTTGGTCATGTTCTGCAGAATCTTGCCCGGCATCGAACCGATGTAGGTGCGTCGATGGCCGCGAATCTCGGCCTCGTCGCGCACGCCGCCCAGGCTCATGCGTACGAACTTGCGGCCGGTCGCACTGGCGATCGACTGTCCAAGCGAGGTCTTGCCGACGCCCGGAGGTCCGACGAGGCAGAGAATGGGCGCCTTCAGCCGATCAACGCGCTGCTGAACCGCCAAGTATTCGATGATGCGTTCCTTGACCTTTTCCAAGCCCCAGTGATCCCTGTCAAGTATTTTTCCAGCCTCGGCCAGATCCTTGCTAATGCGCGTCTTTTTGCGCCATGGAAGATTGATCAGCGTTTCGATGAAATTTCGCACGACCGAGGCCTCGGCAGACATCGGCGACATCAGCTTGAGCTTCTTGAGTTCGGACTGTGCCTTGGCCATACCTTCCTTGCTCATGCCGGCAGCCTTGGCTTTTTTCTCGAGCTCTTCGAAATCCGCGCCCTCTTCACCCTCGCCAAGTTCCTTCTGGATCGCCTTGACCTGTTCATTGAGGTAATACTCGCGCTGGCTCTTTTCCATCTGGCGCTTGACGCGACCGCGGATGCGCTTCTCGACCTGCAGGATATCGATTTCCGTTTCCAGTTGCGAGAGCAGACGTTCGATGCGGGGCCGAATTTCGAACATCTCGAGCACTTCCTGCTTCTGCTCGATCTTCAGGGGCAAATGCGCTGCAATGGTATCGGCCAGACGCCCGGCTTCCTCGATACTGGCAATCGATGTCAGGATTTCCGGTGGGATCTTCTTGTTGAGCTTGACGTACTGATCAAACTGCGAAATCACGGCGCGACGCAAACCCTCAACCTCGTGATCAACGCCATCTTCGACGGTGAGCGGTTGCGCGACGGCAACAAACATTTCATCGCGGGCTTCAATCGACTGAACTTGCGCACGCTGCGTTCCTTCAACCAGCACCTTCACGGTACCGTCCGGCAATTTGAGCATCTGCAGTATGTTGGCAACGCAGCCGACACTATAGAGGTCCTCGGCCTCAGGCTCATCCTTGACCGCCGATTTCTGCGCCACCAGCAGGATCGACTTGCCGGCTTCCATCGCCATTTCAAGCGCCTTGATGGATTTTGGCCGCCCCACAAAAAGTGGAATCACCATGTGCGGAAACACCACCACGTCGCGTAGCGGCAATAGTGGCAGTTCAACGGACTCGGCGGATAGTGGGAGATTCGTAGACATCAAATATTCTCTTGTGGAGTGGGTTCATTGCCCGAGGTGGGGGCATGAGACCATATTGCAAGCCGCGGGTCGCGGCAACACAGTCAGTTCGAGCCGGAAACCTTCGGCTGATCTGCGTAGATCAGAATCGGTTTGGCGTCACTGCTGATCATGTTTTCGTCAATGACGACTTTTGAGACATTCTCCATACCCGGAAGTTCGTACATGGTATCGAGCAGGACGGATTCGAGTATCGAACGCAGGCCGCGCGCACCGGTCTTGCGTTCAAGTGCACGTCGGGCGATGGCCGTCATGGCTGGAGGACGAATCTCGAGTTCGACGCCTTCCATCGAGAACAATTTCTGGTACTGCTTGACCAAGGCATTTTTCGGTTCGATCAGTATTTCCACCAGTGCCTCGATCGACAGTTCCTCAAGCGTGGCAATCACCGGCAGACGGCCGATCAGCTCGGGAATCAGACCGAACTTGATCAGATCCTCAGGCTCGACGGTACGCAACACCTCGCCGATCGCCTTACTGTCGTCCTTGCTCTTCACTTCTGCGCCAAAGCCCATGCCGCCGCGTTCGGAGCGATTGCGAATGACTTTCTCGAGGCCATCGAAGGCACCGCCGCAAACGAAGAGTATGTTGGTGGTATCGACCTGCACGAAATCCTGATTCGGGTGCTTGCGCCCGCCCTGTGGCGGTACCGATGCAACCGTGCCCTCGATCAGTTTGAGCAAGGCCTGCTGTACGCCTTCACCGGAAACGTCCCGGGTTATCGATGGGTTGTCCGATTTGCGTGAAATCTTGTCTATCTCGTCGATATAGACAATTCCCTGCTGTGCCTTGTCGGTATCGTAATCGCACTTCTGCAGCAATTTCTGGATGATGTTCTCGACGTCTTCACCCACATAACCGGCTTCGGTCAGCGTCGTCGCATCGGCCATTACGAACGGCACATTGAGCATGCGCGCCAAGGTTTGCGCAAGGAGGGTCTTTCCGGAACCGGTCGGCCCGATCAGCAGAATATTGCTCTTGGCCAGCTCAATGTCGTCATTGACCTTGCCGCGATGACGCAGGCGCTTGTAGTGGTTATAAACGGCCACTGACAAGATACGCTTGGCCGAATCCTGCCCGATCACGTACTGATCCAGCAGTCCGGAAATCTCCCTCGGCGTCGGCAGGTCGCTCTTCGCGACCTTATCACCCAGGTCAGCGGAGATCTCGTCGCGAACAATATCGTTGCACAGCTCGATACACTCGTCGCAGATGAATACCGACGGCCCGGCGATGAGTTTCTTTACCTCATGCTGGCTCTTCCCACAAAACGAACAGTAGAGCAATTTTTCGCTGCCGCTTTTCTTTTCCGTCATCTCGGCCTACCTCTTTGCGTATGGTGAGAATGCTGCACCCCGGCAAGCGAACCCGCAGTCTCGCCCTCGGTCACATCATTTCGCGGCTAACCAGCACCTTGTCGATCAGACCATATTCTGCCGCTTCCTGAGCAGAAAGGAAATTGTCCCGATCCGTATCGCGCTCGATGCGCTCGATCGGCTGGCCCGTGTGATGCGCCATGATCTCATTGAGCTTGGCGCGCAAGGACAGGATTTCCTTGGCGTGAATGGCAATATCCGAGGCCTGGCCCTGAAATCCCCCCATCGGTTGGTGAATCATCACGCGCGAATTCGGAAGCGCAAAACGCTTGCCCTTGGTTCCGGCCGCCAGGAGAAACGACCCCATGGAACAGGCCTGCCCCATGCACAGCGTCGATACATCCGGCTTGATGAACTGAATCGTATCGTAAACCGACAAACCGGCCGACACCGATCCGCCCGGCGAGTTGATGTAAAAGTGGACGTCCTTGTCGGGATTCTCGGCCTCGAGAAAGAGCAACTGCGCCACGACCAGATTGGCCGTGATGTCGTTGACCGGGCCCACCAGAAAGATCACGCGCTCCTTGAGCAGGCGCGAGTAGATATCGTACGCCCGCTCACCCCGGCCGCTCTGTTCGATCACCATCGGCACCATGCCCAACGCCTGTGGATCCCAGTCTGGGCCGGCTGCAAAACGATCTTGACTCATGCCAATTTCTCCATTGCCGAATTTGATAGCATTCACCTCTTGTGGCCCATCAACTCGTCAAAGTCAACGGGTTTGTCAACGACCTTGGCGCTGGCGAGCGCCCAGGTGACGACGTTATCCTCGATCGCCACGCCCTCGATTTCAGTCAAACGCTGTGGCTGAGCATAGTACCAGCGGACAACTTCTTCAGGATGCTCGTAGCTCTGCGCCGCCTCGTCAACAATCGCCCTGACCTGATCCGCCTTGGCGTGCAATTCATGAACCTTGACGATCTCCGAAAGAATCAAACCAAGGCTGACACGACGCTTGGCCTGATCGGCGAACCACTCGCGCTGCAAGGGGAAATCCTTCATTTTCCCCCCTGAGCGTTGCTCCATATCCTGGCGGGCGGCCTGCATCAAACGCTGAATCTCCATTTCCACCAGGGCGTTGGGAACGTCGACCGGGTTTGCCTTGAGCAAGGCATCCATGACCTGATCCTTGACTTTGCCCTGCAAGCGCTTCTTCACCTCGCGCTTCAAATTGCCTTCGATCTCGGCCTTCATCTTGTCTACATCGCCGTCTTCGACACCAAGCGCCTTGGCAAAGTCGGCATCGATCTCCGGCAGAACCGGCTCGCGGACTTCCTTGACCGAGATCGTAAACGCTACCGCTTGCCCCGCCAGATCCTTGGCTTGATACTCGGCAGGAAAAGTCATGTCAAAGGTCTTTTCTTCGCCGGCCTTGAGGCCGATCACCGCGTTCTCAAAGTCAGCCAGCATCGCGCCTTCGCCAATGACAAAAGGATAGTCCTTGGCCTGACCGCCCTGAAATGGCTCGCCGTCCTTTTTCCCGAGGAAATCAACCATCACCTGATCACCCGTGGCCGCGGCTCGATCAACCGGCTCGAAACGTACACGCTGCTTGCGCAGGGCCATCAGCGTGCTATCCAGTTCGGCGGCTCCGACTGCACGTACCGGACGTTCTATTTCAACGTCCTTCAGATCGCCCGGCTTGAACTCGGGATATACCTCGAAAACTGCGGAAAACTCGACATGCGTCGTGCTTTCGCTGGTCTTCGGTTCGATGTTCGGCTGACCGGCAACACGTAGCTGCTTGGTTTTGACCGCCTCAACAAAGGCACGTTCGAGCGCTTCATTCAACGCTTCAAAGTGAGCCTGCTCACCGTACTGTTTCTTGACGATTGTGGCCGGCACCTTGCCTGGGCGAAAGCCGGGCATTTTCACGTTCTTGCTCATCCGCCTCAGTCGCTGATCAATCTCCTTGTCGAGATCGGCGATAGCCACAGCAAGGTCCAGACGGCGCTCCAGGGCGTTGGTCTGCTGCGCGGCGTCGGCGCTGGTGGGACTGGCGTTCGTTTCCATTCAAATTCCTCGAAGTCGGGTCATATCGTGCAGGATTAATCGGACGAAAATCTGCGGTTGAGTTGAGTCGTGGTGCGAGAGAAGGGAGTCGAACCCCCACGCCTTGCGGCGCTGGAACCTAAATCCAGTGCGTCTACCAATTCCGCCACTCTCGCGCCGAATCGGCCATTTTAACCGAGATGTGCCTATACTGTCAGCCGCTGGCGCCTGAGCGTCAGTTGGCTTCTCAGAAACAACCTGGCCCGAACCTGGCCTCTCGTGCACCCGATATGCACGTGACGAATACACTTTCCGCGATGCCCGTAGACCATTACGAAAACTTTCCTGTAGCGTCCATCCTTCTGCCCAAACGCCTGCGTCGCCCGATTGAAGCCATTTATCGCTTCGCCCGCGGCGCCGACGATATTGCCGACGAGGGCAATGCCAGCGATGCCGAGCGCCTGCGGGCACTCGCGGTCTATGGCGCCGAACTTGAGCGCATCGAGTGTGGCGAACACCCGGCAACTCACGAGTTCAAGGAACTGGCCGATGTCATCCACGAATGGCGTCTACCGCTGCAGCTCTTTCGCGACCTGCTGGATGCCTTTGCTCAGGACGTTGTCAAGAAGCGCTACGCCGATTTTGCCGAATTGCTCGATTATTGCCGACGCTCGGCCAACCCGGTCGGTCGCCTGCTGGTGCACCTCGTCGACGAAGCAAGCGAGGAGAACCTGCAGCACTCGGACTGCATCTGCACGGCGCTGCAACTGATCAATTTCTGGCAGGATATCGCCATTGACTGGCAGAAGGATCGCATCTACCTCCCGCAATCGGACCTCGCCAGCTTCCATATCGACGAAGCGCAGGTCGGCGAACACCGCTGGAGCAATGACTGGGCGGCCTTGCTTGATTTCCAGACCGAGCGCGCGCGCAACCTGATGCGGGAAGGCGCTCCTCTGGTTCATCAGTTGCCGGGACGCCTGGGCTGGGAAATCCGCCTGACCGTTCAGGGCGGCCTGCGCATCCTCGAAAAAATCCGCCATGTGCGCGGTGACATTTTCAGGCATCGCCCGGTGCTGAATCGGGGTGACTGGCTGCGAATGGGCAGCCGGGCGCTGTTTATGTGAAAATCGCCCCATCCGACAACCCGAAGAAGCACTTCGCCAACTCTGGAACCGCGAATGACGCCTGACGAGTACTGCCAGCAAAAAGCGGCCCAGAGCGGCTCCAGCTTCTACTACAGCTTCCTCTTTTTGCCGGGCAAGCAGCGGCGCGCAATCACCGCTCTCTACGCTTTCTGCCGCGAGGTCGACGATGTCGTCGACGAATGCCACGACCCGCAGATAGCAGCGACCAAACTGGCCTGGTGGCGGCTGGAGCTTGACCGGCTCTACACCGGCCAGCCAGGACACCCGGTGACGCAGGCACTGTTGCCGGTGCTGGCAGAATTCAACCTGCCACAGGAGCAGCTCCTCGAAATCATCGACGGCATGGAAATGGACCTGCAGCAAAGCCGTTATCTCGACTTCAAGGCCCTGTCGCTCTATTGCTACCGCGTCGCCAGCGTTGTCGGTCTGCTTGCTGCGGAAATATTCGGCTATCAGGATCGCAGGACGCAAAAGTATGCGCACGACTTGGGCATGGCCTTTCAGTTGACCAACATCATTCGCGACGTCGGCGAAGATGCCCGCATGGGCCGCGTATACTTGCCGATCGACGAATTGCAGCGTTTTGAAGTGCCGGTAGCCGATATCCTCAATGCCCGCTACACGGATAATTTCCGCCGCCTTATGGAATTCCAGATCGAACGCGCCGAGCACTACTACACGCAGGCCATGGCCGAATTGCCGGTGGCCGACCGCAGAACACAACGCTCCGGATTGATCATGGCGGCGATCTACCGCACCCTGCTCGACGAAATCAAACGCGACGGTTGCCAGGTACTGAATCAGCGCACCTCGCTGACGCCGATCCGCAAGCTCTGGATCGCTTGGCGCACCTGGATCAAAGGCTAACGCTGGAGCTAATGACGAAACCTCCATCGTTCCCATTCATCATGACTCGCACCCGAACATGGGATCAAAGCTCAACGTCGCGGTAATTGGTGGCGGCTGGGCCGGGCTGGCCGCTGCGGTTGAACTGAGTGCCACCGGTGCACACGTCAGCGTTTTTGAGGCTTCCAAGAAACTCGGCGGGCGCGCCCGCAGCGTATTCAGCAACGGGCTCACCCTCGACAACGGCCAGCACATCCTGCTTGGCGCCTATCGCGAAACCCTGCGCCTGATGAAGACGGTCGGCGCCGATCCCGATCAACTGCTCAAGCGCCTTCCGCTCGAACTGAATTATCCCGGCTCCGGCTTCCGGATGAAACTTCCGCGCCTGCCCGCCCCACTCAACCTCGCCGTTGGCCTGCTGCTCGCCACGGGCTGCACACTAGGGGAGAAATTTTCGGCAGTTCGCTTCATGCGTGGTCTACAGGCCAAGTGCTATCGCCTCACCGCCGATTGCAGCGTAGCCGAACTGCTCGATGTCAATCTGCAACACGGCAGTCTGCGTCGTCATCTCTGGGAACCGCTCTGTCTCGCCGCACTCAACACCGCACCCCAAAACGCCTCGGCACAGATCTTTGCCAATGTCCTGCGTGACAGCCTGGGCGGCTGCCGGGATGACACTGACCTGCTGCTCCCTGCCGCCGATCTCGATCAGCTATTCCCTCGCAAGGCCGCAGACTTCATCCAGGCACACGGCGGGAAGATCCAGTTATCGACCCGCGTTGAGCGGATCAATTCACGACTTGAAATCGACGACCAAACCTACGATCGCATCATCCTTGCCGTTGCGCCACAGAACGCGGTGCGCCTACTGGAAGGCCTGACCGAAACGGCGGCCGTCACCAGCATGCTTGCCGACTACGCCTATGAGCCGATCGGCACGGCCTATGTCGGCTACCCGCCCGATCTGCGCCTCCCCTGCCCGATGCTCGGACTCGACGGGCATGCTGAAGGAGGGCTGGGGCAATGGGTCTTTGACCGAGGCACCCTGCTTGGAGAGCATAGCGTCATGTGCTTCGTGCTCAGTGCGCACGGCGCCTGGGACGAAAGCGACAACGTATCGCTGGTCGCCAGGCTGCAGGTCGAACTGGAAGCAGCACTGGGCAGGAAGCTGCCACAACCCTCATGGCATCAGGTCATACGCGAGCGACGTGCGACCTTCTCCTGCCGCCCCGATCTACCACGGCCCGCAGCGCAGACCCCGCTCCGCGGCCTCTGGCTGGCGGGCGACTACACCTGTGCCGAGTACCCGGCGACATTGGAGGGCGCCGTGCGCAGCGGCATCGCAGCAGCCAGGGGCGCGGGCCGCGGAATCGTACCGTGATGCCCGTTCACCCCATCCCCAGGGCCAGCGCCACTCGATAGGTGATGAACGACGCGGCATAAGCCAGCGCAAACAGATAGGCAGCCATGATCAGCGGCATCATCCAACCGCCAGTCTCGCGCTTGACCGTGGCCAGCGTAGACAGGCATTGCGGCGCAAACACGTACCAGGCGAGCAAGGAGAGTGCCGTGGCCAGGCTCCAGCTATGCGCAATCAATGGAACCAGCGCTTCCGCCGTTGCATCGCCCGTTGCCGACAGCGCATACACGGTGCCCAGCGCGCTTACTGCGACTTCCCGCGCGGCCAGGCCCGGTACCAGCGCAATACTGATCTGCCAGTTGAAACCGATCGGTTGAAAGATTATGGCCAGCGCCTGCCCCAGCATACCTGCCAGGCTGTATTCGATCGCCGCTCCGGTGGCTCCATCTGGTGGCGAGGGGAAGCTCGCCAGAAACCAGAGCAGAATGGTCAGCACAAGAATGATGCCCCCCACCCGTTTGATGAAGATCATCACCCGTTGCCAGATACCGATCGCGATGTTGCGAACCGTCGGCAGGTGGTAGCTGGGCAGCTCCATCATCAGCGGGCGCACCTGCCGCCCAGCTGCGGTAAAGTGCTTGAGCACCCAGGCAACAGCCAGCGCACCGACAACACCGGCAAAGTACAGCGCCAACAGAACCAGCCCTTGCAATTGCAGCGTACCCCATACCTCGCGCTGCGGAACAAAAGCTCCTATCAGCAAGGCATACACCGGCAGGCGGGCCGAACAGGTCATCAGCGGCGCGATCATGATCGTCACCAGACGATCACGCGGGTTGGCAATGCTGCGTGCTGCCATGATGCCGGGGATGGCACAGGCGAAGCTCGAGAGCATCGGAATGAACGAACGACCGCTCAGGCCCACGCTTCCCATCAGCCTGTCTAGCAAAAAGGCGGCGCGCGGCAGGTAACCCGACTCCTCCAGCACGAGAATGAAGAAATAGAGAATCACGATTTGCGGCAGGAAGACCAGCACGCCGCCGGCGCCGGCAATCACACCATCGACGATCAGGCTCTTGAGCCACATATCCGGCAAGGCGGCGGCCACGACTCCGCCGAGGTATTCTGTCGCGCCGGTGATCAAGTCCATCGGCACCTCGGCCCAGGCAAAGACCGCCTGAAAGACCAGGAACAACACCAGAGCCAGCAGCATCGGCCCGATCACCGGGTGCAGGACGACACGGTCGATGCGATCACTCGGCGTGTGCGGAACGATCTCATTCAGGCCAAGACGCTGCAGTATCTGGCTCACTACGACGTGGTCAGATTCGCTCTGCTGCGAATCGCCCGCCACCGTCGCTGCGGCACCGCCTTGGGCGTCGAACTCGCGCGCTGTCCGAGACACCGACTGCCATAGCACCGGATCATCGAAAACGGCGAGCAAAGGCTCGGCACCCGCGCTATGAACCGCGACGGTGCTGACCACCGGCAGACCGAGCTCCGCCGCGAGATCCTCCGCCACGATCCGGATGCCGCGCTTTTCGGCCAGATCGGCCATGTTTAGCGCCACAACGCAGGGCAAGCCAAGTCGTTTGACGGCAAGCGCCAGACGCAGATTGCGCCGC
>NZ_FLQY01000346.1 GCF_900089945.1 Candidatus Propionivibrio aalborgensis
GTGCGGCCTCAGCGGCGGTCAGCTTGATACCACTGGCGTCGACCTCATCGAAGCTCGCCGGACCCCCATCCTCGGCTTCGGACTGTGCGTGCGCAGAAAACGCTGGCAAGGACAGACACAAGGCCAGAAGACTCAGCACCACTGCGCGCCCAACGCAACCGGGAACACCGGGACGCACATCACTGAAAGATAACGATGCGGGCAGCTTCATGTCCGTCTCCAATCAAGGGCAATCGGTCAAGATTCGGCGTGCCGGGATTGAGGACTAGCGACGGCACGCTCGGGAGTATCTGCGGACCGGATGGCCTCCGTCAATTGACCATGCTAATTCTTTTGGGCGGCAATAATTGCCGGATAGTCGTCGGTGATTGAGCTTCCCGAAGCTGTCCATTTTCAGGCCGTGTTCCGCTACCCCAGCTCCCAGCCCATCGTCGAGTTCTCCAGCCTGGGCATGCGAGCGCTGGCCTGCATATTGCTTCTACTTCAGCAAACGGCATCCGGATCACCGGTTTGCCGATCTGAATCTTGCCGCAGGAGTCGCCATGTCACCCTTAGCCATCGCCAGCACCTTGTTCGGGCTCTTTCAATCGAGCGGATCCGGTAGCACCGCCCAATCGAACCAAACGGGCTCGGGACGACATAACGCTGCGGAGAGCGGCGATTTTTCGTCGTCGCTGGCCTTGCGCATGGCCGGGGCCAAATCGCAATCCATTAATATCTTGCTCGGCTCGGCACTCGGCGGAAACAAGGCGTCTTCAGGT
>NZ_FLQY01000347.1 GCF_900089945.1 Candidatus Propionivibrio aalborgensis
CGGCCAGAACGGACGTTGGCTGCTTGATATTTTGCGACCGGTATCAACTCGTCAGTGGACGTAGGCAAGTTGGTCTTGCCGAACGATTGCAGATCATCTAGGAAAGCCGGAGATTCAATTCTTGTGAAGCCGACAGCCCGGAAATGTAACACCACCTTTTTTAATCTCCATACTTCGTGCGAAATTTGCTCGGCAAAATCGCAGGTCTTCGCGTCGCTAGAGTAACAACCAGCCGGACTTGATGGGACGAAACAAAAAAAGTGGGAGACAAGCGCAGGTTTTTGCGGATTTCGTTATTCACTTCAAGACCAGCAGATATTCACGACCGTTGCCTGAGCATGCACCTTCGGCGGTGTATCCATGTGTCAGCCAGCGGCAGTCGACCGTGCTGCCATCGTCTGCCTTGAGCGTCGATTGGACCTGTTTGACATGTTTCAGGTGCGGGTAGGTCGTTGCGGCTATTTGTTCCTTGCTTGGATCGCCCGTCCGCCATTCGCCACGATAGGTCTTGCCATCGAGGCTGACCTCGACGCGATGAGGTTCGATGAAACCGCGCGTTACGGTGCCGCTGACCTTCGCATTGGACCGGGGCGATTGCAGGGTGCCGGTGGACGAGCAAGCGCTCAACCCGAGTGCGATGCCGGCAGCGATCAGGATATTTTTCTTCATGGGATATTTCCTTTTTTTTCACAGTCGTTGGACAAAGAAGGGGCTGGAAGGTGCGTACCGGCTGCCGCGGCTCTGGCCTCGAGTAGTTTTACGATCTGGTGGTGCCCCTTCCCCCAGTGCATCGCGGCCAAAGCCACCGTTGAAGCTGTTCAACAGTAGGCCAGTTATAGATTCATTTCCAGTTGCACCAGTACCGTGCCGGTTTTTTCAAAGGCTATTTAAGAACAAATCGGGCAGTCGTTGTTTTGCCGTTGATGGTGACTTGAGCTACGGCCTTGGCACCCACTTCTGTTTTAAAAGTGCCATTGGCAACAAAGCTCTCACCTTTTGGCCGGAGTTCAACCTCTTGCTTCTGGTTGCCTGTCAGCAGAGTAATTTTTGCCGAGGCCTTGGAAACATCCATTGGCTTGTCGTGGTCACGCAGATGCAGACTCAGCGTATTGCTTGTAGCGACGAGTTCCAGATCCATGTGATTAGCCTCAACCACAATGCCGCCGTGAACTGGTTTGTGATCGCCGCCATGCTCGTGACCATCTGCTGCATAGGCAAGACTGGAGACGGACAAAGACAGCACAGCAAGAAAATGAATCGATTTCATCGTGTTTCCTTTCAGTAAAAAATCAAAGTGCTTCGGTATCACGGTCAGCGGTCAGGCTTTCCGCATCGTTTCGTCCGAACAGCCAGAACATGGCAGGCGTCAGGAAGGTGTCGAGCAAGGTTGAGCTGATCAGTCCGGAGAAAATCACCACTGCGACCGGATGCAAAATTTCCGTGCCCGGCCGCTCTGCCTCGAAAAGTAGCGGAGCCAGCGCGAAAGCAGTGACCAAAGCCGTCATCAATACCGGCGACAGCCGTTCCAGTGAGCCACGCACAATCATGGCGTGGTCGAAATTCTCTCCCTCCAGTCGCATCAGGTTGATGTAGTGGCTGACCTTGAGAATGCCGTTACGCACCGAAATACCGGCCAAGGTAATGAAGCCGACCAGGGCAGCGACCGATAACGGCTGCCCGGAGATCCACAGGCCGATTACCGCGCCGACCAGCGCCAGCGGGATGTTGCCCATGATCAGCACCGACAGCGTCACCGACTTGTAGCGGCTGAACAGCACCACAAACATCAGGACTAGCGAAATCACCGAGAGCAAGCCGATCAGTCGGGAGGCTTCCTCCTGCGCCTGGAACTGGCCACCCAAGGTAACGAAATAACCTTCAGGCAGCTTGCTTGCACCGACCGCTTGACGAATGTCGGCAACAACTTCCGATAGGGCCCGACCCTGGGCATTGGCCGACAACACGATTCGCCGCTTGCCGTCGTCACGGCTGATCTGGTTCGGCCCGTCGCTGTCTTCGATCGTGGCGATTCTGGACAGTGGAATCCGACCGATCGGCGTCTCAAGCATGATCTGTTCGAGTCCTTCAACCGAGCGCGCCGTTTCCGGCAGCCGCACGACCAGCGCAAAACGCCGACCGCCTTCGACGATCTGCGTCACCTTCTCGCCTTCGACGAGACTTTGCAGCGTCGTGAGGATTTGCGGGGTCGGCACGCCGTACTGCGCCGCTGCTGCGTAATCGACGCGAACCTTGATTTGCGGCGCCAATACCTGTTTCTCGATTTCCAGATCAGCCAGGCCGGGGATGCCGGCCAACCGGCTGCGTAGTACGTCGGCCTGGCCACGCAGGGTATCCAGGTCGTCGCCAAAAATCTTGATGGCGATCTGCGAACGAACACCGGAAAGCATGTGGTCGATGCGGTGCGAAATTGGCTGTCCGATGGCAATTGCCGCCGGCAGATTGATCAGGCGGGCACGGATGTCGGCCGAGATTTCGTCCATCGAACGGCTCAGTTCGCCGGCCGGTTTTAAACCGACATCGAGTTCGCTGACATGTACGCCTTCGGCGTGCTCGTCGAGTTCAGCCCGGCCACTGCGGCGCCCGACATGCACCACCTCCGGTACCTGCCTGACCAGCACCTCGGCCTGCTGTGCCAGCGCGGAGGATTCGGCCAGGGTGACGCCCGGGTTCAGACGAATGCCGATGAGCAGCGTTCCCTCATTGAACGGCGGCAGAAATGTTGTCGGAAAGAAGGGCACCGCAGCGGCGGCTACCAGCACGGCGACGGCACCGGCGGCCAGCGCGGCTTTGGGCCGATTCAACACCGCCTGCAAACCGCGCCGATAGCTCGCCTTCAGCCAGGCCAGGAGTTTCGTGTCGCCATGGTCGAGCGATTTCATGTGCGGTAGCAGGTAGAAGGAAAGTACCGGCGTGACCGTCACCGAAACGACCAGCGAGGCCAGCGTCGACACGATGAAGGCGATCCCGAGCGGTACGAACAGCCGTCCCTCCATGCCCGGCAAGGCAAACAGCGGCAGGAAGACGAGCACGATGATGATCGTTGCGTAGAGAATGGCTGACCGCACTTCCATCGTCGCCCGGGCGACCAGTTCGATGGGGTGGAGCCGATGGTCATGGTGCTTTGCCCGGTCTTCTTTCAGACGGCGCAAGACATTCTCGACGCCGACCACGGCATCGTCGACCAACCCGCCGATGGCGATGGCCAGGCCGCCCAAGGTCATGGTGTTGATCGACAGTCCGTAATACTTGAAGACCAGTGCCGTCATGAAAATCGACACCGGGATGGCGGTCAGCGCAATTACCGTCGGGCGCAGGGTACCCAGGAAGAAGAACAGAATGACCGCGACAAACACCGAGGCCCCAATCAGTTTTCCCTGCAGCGTGCCGATCGAGGCCTCGATGAAGCTGGCCTGGCGGAAGGTTACCTTGGGCTCATCCATGCCGGCTGGCAGGGATTTCTTCAGATCGGCGAGCGCCGCTTCGATGGACCGTGTCAGATGGATGGTGTCGGCCGTTGGCTGTTTTTGGATGCCAAGAATCACCGCCGGCTTGCCTTCAAAGCCAGCATCGCCACGTTTGATGGCTGGCGCAAAGGTTACGTCGGCAATTTGCCGCAATAAAACGGGTTGACCGTGGCGAGCCGTCAGCGCTAGGTTCTTGAGATCGTCCAGGCGTGAAGTTCGACCCAGATTGCGGATCAGGTATTCGCGACCGTTTAGCTCAAGAAAACCGCCCGAGGTGTTCGAAGAAAACCCCTTGAGTGCCCCGGTCAACTGATCATGAGTAATATCCAGTTCGGCCATGCGGGCGGTATTCGGTTGCACCTGGAACTGGCGTACTTCGCCGCCGATAGGAATGACCTGGGCTACACCGGGCACCGCCATGAGGCGGGGCCGCAGCACCCAGTCGGCAAATTCCCGGACCTGCATCGGCGAAATCCTGGCCGTGTCGATGGGAATGGCGACCTGCATGATTTCGCCCATGATCGAACTGATCGGCCCCATGCGCGGAATGACGCCATTTGGCAGGCCTTCCTCCATCGAACTCAGGCGCTCGGACACCATCTGACGTGCCCGGAAAATCTCCGTCGTCCAGTCGAAGGTGACATAGATGAAGGAGAGCCCCGAACTGGAGGTTGACCGTACGCTTTCGACGCCCGGCAGACCGTTCATCGTCGTTTCCAGCGGGAAGGTGATCAGTTGCTCGACCTCCTCGGCGGCCATGCCGCCGGCCTCGGTCATGATCGTCACGGTTGGTTTGTTGAGATCCGGGAAAACATCCACCGGCGTTCGGGTCAGGGTAAACGCCCCGTAGCCCATCAATACCAGGCTGGCGATGATCACTAGCAGCCGGTTGCTCAGGCTGTTGACGAGTAGCCACTTGAACATGTCTGCGCTCCCCTCAGCGGATCTGGTTGATCAGCGAGGCGCCACGCACGGTAACCCGATCACCCGATTGCAGACCGGCGGTCACAGCTACGTTGGCACCATCCAGCGGTTCGACGGTCACCACTCGTGGTTCGTAGCGTTCCGGTGCAGTCTTTACCCAGACGATGCTCTGGTTTGCCGGGTTCTTCATCAAAGCGGCGGTCGGGATGGAAATTCCCTGAACCGTACTGCGGCTTTGCACGAAAACCTTGAGCGGCTGGCCAACCGCCAATTCAGCGAGCGCGGCGCCTTCGCCGGTGAAAGTTAGCGGCAAAGCCTGATCACGCAGACTGCGGGCCAACCCGAGCAGGCGCAAGGGCAATTTCTGCTGGCCGACAGTAATAAACGCACCGGCAATATCGCTGGTCACCGTCAGGTCATAGGCCAAGGCTTCAACCATCAGGCGTTCCGGATTGACGATCTCGAACAGGGTTTCACGAGCCTCAACGACCTGTCCGGACACCACATTGGCTGAAGCGACAACACCAGCCACCGGGGCTCGCAACTGTTCGTTGGCGACGGCGGCTTCGGCTTCCTCAATCATTTTTCGCGGCACCGTATCCGAGAGTTCACGCAGGCGACGCAGACGACTTTCAGCCAGCGAGCGACTGTTTCCGCCAACCTCGGGGGTCACGTAGGCCAGCACCTCACCCTTGCCAACCTTCTGCCCGGGCAGCGGAAGCCCGCGAGGGCCAGGGGTCACGCGACCGGCAACGATAGCTTGCACTTTGCCACCGGCATTGGGGTCCATGACCACCTTGCCATTCAGTTCCATGGCCTTGGGTAGTTCGCCGCTTTCGACCGCCAGCGTACGCACGCCAATCTGGCGCTGGGCCGGCTTGGGCAGAAAAACGCTGCCATCGGGCTGGCGTTTCGGGCCGTTACCGGCCGCAGCAGGCGGCGCATCGCCGTGATCATGGCCTTCACCGGACCAAACCGGCGTTGTACTGACACTAAAAGCGAGACAGAGCGCAGAAAACAGGATGCGCGTTTTCATGCGGCACCTCCAGGATGCGGGTTACGGGAGGCGCGTATGCGGCGCACAAGCAGGCTAAGCAAGGCAAGTCCGGCGAGGGCTGCCCCTGCCCACAGGGCATATTCTTTCCAGCCGTGGAGATGGCCAGCCACAGCGGGGTCTTCATCATGAACATCGAGTTCACCGGTCAGAAGATCGCTGTCATTGCCAGCCACCAGTGTGAAAGTCAGGGGCTTGCTGCCAATCTGACGCAGCTTGGCCAAGGCCGCCGGATCAGACAGGGAATAGTCGCCATGATCCGCGTGGAACGGGGCAGCGATACTATGCCCATCGACATCGACGGTGAGCGAGGCATTGAGCACCGGCTCGGTGGTGCTTGCGCGGTCGATCAGGATCGACAGTTCGTCATGATGCAGGCGGCCGACCAGTTCAAAAGATTCTGAAACGGCTGTCACCACCGGCAAGGATTTTCCGGCTTGGGCAGCGGGGGACTCGCCGTGGTCGTGACCTTCTCCAGCCCAAACCGCAGCGCTGCTGGCGATCAGGATTGCCGCACACAGG
This sequence comes from Candidatus Propionivibrio aalborgensis, assembly GCF_900089945.1. Lineage (GTDB taxonomy): Bacteria > Pseudomonadota > Gammaproteobacteria > Burkholderiales > Rhodocyclaceae > Propionivibrio > Propionivibrio aalborgensis. The sequence continues at coordinate 5,986 of NZ_FLQY01000347.1, forward strand.
GTGCTTAGGGTGTGTTTGATTTCCATCGGGGTATTCCTCATTTTTGTTCGGGCAGCAGGCCCATTACCTGACGCAGGGTGGAAATCGACGCAGCGAGGTCGATCCGGGCGCGCGTGCTTTGGCGCTCGGCTTCGACGGCTTCAAGCTCGATGCGCAGCCGGGTCGGCAGATCGGTTTCGCCCAGCCGGAAGGATTTCTCGAAGAAAGCGCGCGATTCACGGGCCAGTCGCGCCCGCTTGTCGGTCGCCGCCTGCCGGGCTTGCGCCGCCTCGACGAGCAGCCGGGCGGCGTCGAGATCGCTAACCAGGCGCTGGCGTTCGAGATGCAGCAGTCCCTCGGTTTCGATGGCTTCGGCGCGGGCGGCCCCGACCTTGGCCCGATTGCGGCTTTCCGAACCGAAGGGGAAACGCACGCCAACGGTGATGGTCTGTTGCCAAGCTTCACCGAAGGCATCACGCTGACGGGTGGTAGCCAGCAGCAGTTCCGGGTTGTTGCGTTTCTGGATTTTGGTCAGATCGGCGACGCGACGCGCCACTTCAGCCCGGTCGAACAACTCGCGAACCACAGGATGAGTGGCATCCAGCGTGGAAAAATCGGCAGGTACGGCGGGTGTTGGTTCGGCGGCATCGCCACTTCCGGCGACCGGCATGGCGCCGGTCAGGGCACGTAGATGCTGGCTTGTCGTCGCCAGCGTGCTGGCGGCGTCGGCCAGGGCGACTTCGGCGGAGGCGGCAGCACCGTCGGCCTGGTGTTGATCAGACCGGGCGAGATCGCCGGCCTTGACCCGTTTGGTGACATCCGAGGCGAGGCGTCGAGCGTTTTCCAGACGTTCGATTGCCAGTATCTGTTCGACACGGGCGCGCTGCCAGTCCCACCAGGCATCCCGCACGCTTGCGGCGGTGCGCAGTTGGGCGGCCGAGGCGCGACTGCCGACAGCCACCAACTCAGCTTCAGCCAGCGCGCCGCTTTGGCTGCGCTCGCCAGGGAGCCACAGGGGCAAGGTGACGCCGAGCGCGTATTCGCGATCACCCTGATTCTTCAATGGTTGATCGGTTTTGGCGGCGAGTTCCAGGCTCGGAGGCTCGGCCGTCCAGCTTTCGGCAACTTGCCGACGCGCCTCGGCAGCGTCGCGCCGCTGATCCAGGGATTGTGCTTCCGGTTGACGTTGCCAGGCGGCATCGAACGCCTGTTTCAGGGATAGTGCTGCGCCACCTGAATTGATGGGGTTTGCTTGCGCCCAGAGACTGCCGCTCGGGAGCATGACGAGCCCACACAGGCTGGCAAAAAGTGCCCGCGAGGCTAAAAATACGATTGTTGTTCGGGACATCCGATTCTCCAGTGATTAAACGACACACAAGGAATCGGCGAGGCGCAACTCGGGTTGAGTTGCTGTGCGCAGGACAGCTCAGGCTGCCACGGGCACGGAGAATAGACTTAGGGAGTGCTACCCGCCTCGCCGATCAGGCGAGGGAGTGCCAGTTGGGGCGTTCGGGCTGGATGAATGGTGGAGAGGTCGGCATCCCCGGTTGCCAGGGGATGGCAAACGAAATACCCGTAGTCAATGGCAAGCCGACGGCACCAAAAATGGCGACAACACAGCCGGCATGACAAGTACCGCAATCACTGTCGATGCCGCCGGTTAGCTTGGTGTCGGGAACACCATCGTGGTCGGCATCGGCCTGATGCTTGTGTTGGTGATGGCCGAAGTGCTGCGACGCAGCGTCCGCTTCGTGCTGACAATAGCCGGCCACCGCCGCCCAGGTGAACTGGAAAGGCAGGAAAACGAGCAAGAGAATGGCAAGCCAGCGGCGCATGCGGCGGATATTAACAGAGTCGTGAGTAATGGAATAAGCGGTAATGCACAAAGACAAATGCGAGCGTAATAAGGTTCAAACAATTGTCGTCGACCGCAACACGCGCAAACCGTTAGCCACGACGAGCAGGCTGGCCCCCATATCGGCGAATACAGCCATCCACATGGTGGCGTTGCCGAACACGGCAAAGCCGAGGACAACAGCCTTGATCCCTAGGGCCAGCGTGATGTTCTGCCTTGGCGTTAAACACGGGTTACCCACCGCGCCGCTCGCCTCCCGCCTCCCGCTTGATAAATCAGCGGGCGGCGGCGCCGTGGATAACCCTGCCGCCTCACCGATTTCGCGACAGCGTGACCGCCGTTTCACAAAAGCGTGACCGCGATTTCGCCGGGAGCGTGACCGTTTGAGGTATCATTAACCTTTACCCATGCAGCATCTCCGCATCGGTCACGCTTTGGCGAAATCACCGGTCACGTTCCGCGAAATGCGCAGCAAATCCTTGTGGCGGCTACGACAGGCTGCTTCAACCGCCTTTTGTACAAACGACTGAAGAGATTCTTTGTCTTCGCGTAGCGAATCAATTTTTTTCACAAGGCGATGTGGCAGACGCAATGTCATCACATGGCTTGTCGAACGGTCTTCGTTATCAGCTTCGTCGGGAATGCCGAAAATCTCATCATAATCATCGACGAGGTCACGAATCTCTAGCCACCGCTTAACTTGCTGCGTGTCGAGCGGAAGCAAAACATGTCCTCGAATAACGTCGTTTGTGCCCGAAAGTTCAGCGCCGTAAGGCGTGTGTCCACTCATGCCTTCGGCGACGAGAAAAAAGGCACCGCCACGGGTTTGATACAAAGATTCCCACATATGCAAATATTCATCCCGAGTTTTATCGTATGCGTAAAGCGAAAGAAGCGAAGCTGTATCTGTGTTGTACGTTTTGCCAGCAATTATCTTTTTGATGGGATCTGGCGCTGCACCGATCTTCGGCACAATTTGAGCGTCCCGCAGCCATTGTGCAGTTATTTGATTTGCATTCATTTGCGAAGTCCATTAAAAAGAATATAGACTAGATTCTAGTGTATTATACACGCGGTGTCAAGTGATTAAGTTAACAGCATCATGTTTTTCTTTGGTCGCTCTTGTGAAAGGTGCCGCGCAAGCTAAGCGCACTGCTTTTATGGCTTTTAGCTGGGGACTTGTAGCCGTCGATGCGCGGCTATACGAACATCGGCCAAGGCCGAGGTCTTATTCTCGGCCACAGCGGTCATCCAGGGCTTGCTAGGTGAGCGACTGCAATCCTTCACATTGCAGCCATTCGGTCGTCGCGAGTCCAAAATCAGTGGCCGTAAGCCGGTACGACTGCTTGTCAAAAATGGCTACTTAAGCTTTAAGCGAACCTGTTCCTCCGTCTTGCCCGGCAAAGTAAATTTGACGATGGCCTTGCTTTCCGTGGAAGTCTTGAATTTGCCTCTGGCCATCAAGGTATTTGTGCCACTAGCTGACAGGCTCGCTGTGGTTTTTTCTGTGCCGGTCAACAGTGTTAGTTCTCCTGTGCTCCCCTTGCTCTCGATGGTATTGCCCGAGTGATCGCTCAAATAGACCATAGCCATATCGGCAGACACGACAAGTTCAATACGATTGCCTGATTTTGCTTCGGCCATCACCCCACCTTGTTGTGGCTTGAGATCGCCATCGGCCAAAACCAGGTTGGAACACAGTGCAATCGAGGCGGCAAACAATAATCTTTTCATGATGTTTCCTTTTCAAGTAAATACCCAGGCTTCCGCCTGGGTGGGGGTAAAAATCAGAAGGTTTCTGTACTACGATCTTGCAGTAAGTCATGGAGTGGCTTCTCGCCGTATAGCCAGAACATCAGCGGCGTCAGCAAAGTATCAAGCAGTGTTGAGCTCACCAGTCCGCCAAAGATCACCACTGCCACCGGATGAAGAATTTCCTTGCCTGGTGCCTCAGCGGCAAACAGCAAGGGAACCAGGGCCAGTGCCGCAGTTAAAGCTGTCATGAGGACTGGCGTCAATCGTTCCAGCGAACCGCGAACGATCATGCGCTTGCCAAAAATTTCGCCCTCGAACTTGCACAAATTGATGTAATGGCTGACTTTCAGGATGCCGTTGCGAGTGGCAATGCCAGTGAGTGTGATGAAGCCAACCAGCGAGGCGACTGAGAGCGAGATTCCAGCTAGCCACATGGCGATCACGCTGCCAATCAACGCCATCGGAATGTTGCCCATGATCATTGCCGCCAGCCTTGCCGACTTGTAGCGGCTGTAGAGCACCATGAAAATCAGTGCGAGCGAGATCAGCGAAAGACCGCCGATCAGTCGCGTTGCCTGCTCTTGTGCCTCAAATTGCCCTTCAATACTGATGAAGTATCCCTCGGGTAAATGGACTGCTCCAACTGTTTCCCGAATCTTTCCAACAATCTTTGACATATCCGAACCGTCAGTATTGGCTGAAATCACAATCCGCCGTCGCCCGTTCTCCCGACCGATTTGATTTGGCCCATCAGATTCTTCAATACTAGCGATCTGTGACAGGGGAATATGGCCGTGCGGTGTCGGTATCAGGATATTGCCTAGACCTTGTGTGTCACGGGCACTGTCGGGCAGACGAATGACCAGCTTGAAGCGCTTGTTGCCATCAACGATCTGCGCCACCGTATCGCCCTCGGTCAGGGTTTCCAGCATTTTGAGAAGTGAGCCAGGCGAAACGCCATATTGCGCGGCCTTGCTATAATCGAGCCGTACCTTGATCTGTGGAATCATTACCAGCTTTTCGATCTGAAGGTCAGTCAACCCCGGTATGTTGGCAAGTTGTACCTGAAGGCTTGATGCTTGGCCACGCAAGGTATCCAGATCATCGCCGTAGATTTTCAGTGCGATCTGCGCGCGTACGCCGGACAGAAGATGATCAAGGCGATGAGAGATAGGCTGCCCCACGGTCGTGGTTGCCGGCAGTGAAGCGAGACTGGCACGAATATCGGCCATGACTGCCTCGCGACTACGTTCTGAAGGCTTCAGATCCACGTCAATTTCACTCGAATGCACGCCTTCAGCATGTTCGTCGAGTTCGGCGCGACCGGTACGGCGCCCCACGCTTTTGACTTCAGGGACCAAACTGATCAGCGACTCGGCCAAAGCACCCACTCGGTTTGATTCGATGAGCGAAGTGCCTGGATTGAGCATCATGCTTATCGTCAGCGTGCCCTCGTTGAAGGCGGGCAAAAACGCCTTGGGGAAAAACGGCACCGTTACCAGGCATAGCACCAGCGCCAGCACGGCCATCCCAAGCGCCAGCCTAGCTCGCCCGAACGAGGCTTCAAGGAGGCGTTTATCCCATCGTTTGAGCCAAAGCACGAGTCTCGAGTCACCGTGATCAATCTGCTTCATATTGGGCAAGAGGAAGTAGCACAATACCGGAGTGACGGTTAGCGCTACCAGCAAGCTCGACAGAATCGACGTGATGTAGGCGATCCCGAGCGGCGCAAACAGGCGGCCTTCAATCCCCGGCAGTGCAAACAGCGGCACAAAAACCAATACCACGACCAACGTGGCCACGACAACGCCAGAGCGCACCTCGTTGCAGGCTGAAGAGATAGTCTTGATCGTATCCAGCAGGCTTTTGGGTTTGTGCTGTTTCAGACGTCGCAACACATTTTCGACATCGACCAGTGCGTCATCGACTAGTTCGCCGATGGCAATGGCCAAGCCACCCAGCGTCATCACGTTGATCGACAAGCCCATGCCTTGGAATACCAAGGCCGTGACGGCCAGCGAAAGAGGGATGGCTGTCAGCGAGATCACAGTGGTACGAACATTCATCAGGAACAGAAACAGGATGATCGCCACCATGATGGCGCCATCGCGCAAGGCGGCTTTGACGTTGCCAATCGACGCCTCAATGAAATCGGCTTGCCGGAATAAGACTTCTGGTTTTGTAATTCCCAGCGGTAATGACTTTGAGAGACTCGTCAGTGCTTCTTCAATTTTGCCCGTCAGTATCACTGAATCAGCGCCGGGCTGTTTCTGAACGCTGACAATCACGGCCGGTTTGCTTGCAAAACCCGCATCACCGCGATTGAAGGACGCTGCAAATTTTACCTCAGCTAATTGCTTAAGTAGGATCGGTTGGCCCTTGGCATCACGAACTGCTATGTTTTGCAGGTCTTCCAGCCGGGTCGTTCGCCCAAGGTTGCGGATCAGGTATTCCCGGGCATTCTGTTCCAGGAACCCACCGCTGGTGTTGCTGGAGAATGATCGTAACGCGGTCTCAAGTTCATCGAATCCGACACCAAGCCGGGCCATCAGCGCAGTGTCGGGTTCAACACGAAATTGACGCACTTCTCCCCCGATCGGAATGACTTGAGCCACCCCAGGAATCGATAGCAACCGGGGTCGCAATACGAAATCGGAGTATTCACGCACCGCCATCGGACTCACTTTGGCGGGGTCCGCTGGCAAGGCAATCAACATGATTTCGCCCATGACCGATGAAACCGGCCCCATATTGGGGCTAACACCAACCGGTAGCTGCTCCTTGACCTCGTTCAAGCGTTCAGCAACCAATTGCCGGTTACGGTAGATATCCGACCCCCAGGCAAATTCGGCGTAGATGATCGACAAGCCGATACCCGATACCGAGCGTACCCGCGTCACTCCCGGCATCCCGTTGAGGGCCGTTTCCAGCGGAAAGGAGACCAGTTGCTCGACTTCTTCCGGTGCCATGCCGCCCGCTTCGGTCATGATGGTGACGGTTGGTTTATTAAGATCGGGGAATACATCCACCGGCATATTTTTGGCCGTGATCGCCCCATAAACCATGAGAATCACGGCAAAAACCAAAACAAACAGTCGATTATTCAGACTGCTGTTGACGATCCAGCTAAACATGATCGTCTCCCTAGCGGATCTGATTGATCAGCGTGGCGCTGCTGGTCACAATGCGCTGACCAGGGGTCAACCCTTGGGCCACCATGTTTGCACCGTCAATCGCCGTGACTTGCACTGCTACTGGGCGAAAGATTTCCGCGCGCTCATGTACCCAGACAATGTTTTCATTGGCACTGTTTTTAACGACGGCCGACGCAGGCAGCGGCGTTCCCTTTACGGTCTCCCTTTTCTTTGCGATGACCTTGACCGGCTGTCCGAGCACCAAAGGAATCTCTCCACCAGTTAGCCGGAAAAGCAATGGGATTGCGCCATCGCGCAAGGACGCAGCACCACCCAGATAATCGAGTTCGGTTGTAGACCCCGCCAGCGTGGCCCCCGTCAACGTATGGATCGAGCGAGGATCAAAGGCCAAGGCTTCAATCATCATGTGATGGGGGTCGATAATCTCAAAAAGAACATCCCTGGCTTCAATGACCTGGCCGTTGATCACGCTACTTGATGCAATGACACCGCTCACTGGCGCCCGCAAGGCTTCCGGGCTATTGCCGGTGGCCAGGGCATGACTACGCCCGCGCAGCACCGCAAGTTCGGTCTCGCCGGCATCAATATCCTTTTGGGGGACGGTACCGGAAAGCTCCTTCAAACGAGCCAACTGCTTTTCTGCCAACACCAGTTTGGCTTTGATATCGCCTTGTTCCGCTCGCGAATTCGTTCGTTCCATACTGCCAATGGCAGGCTGCACGTAGGCCAGCACATCGCCTTTCTGCACCCATGATCCGACGACAGGCAAGCCTTTCGGGGTAACTTCGATGCGCCCGGCCTGCATTGATTGCACTCGTCCGCCTGTGCCGGGATCCATCACGACGTGACCATTGAGTTCCTCAGTGCGCTGAACGGATTTTTCTTCCGCGAGGATAGTCCGGATTTCCAAGCGGTGCTGTGTCTCTTTCGGAACAAATACACGACCATCAGGTAGGCGCTGGGGCTTATCTGTTGAAGGGGCAATGGCGGCTTGAGTGGCACCATGATCTTCATCGCCGTGCGCCCAGGCCTGACCCAAAGACAACACCATCAGGCCAGTGATTAGAATTTTCCTGTACATACCTTGTTTCCCTTATTGAGAGGACTTAAATCGCTTCAGAAGAACGGCTGTCCCGACGATCAAGACGGCTAACGAGGCACTGATCCACCACCAGCCCGAGCGCGATGGCAGATTGCCAAGAACGGTAGCTTGAGAAGATTCCTCGACGATAAGGGTAGTTTCGATCAAGTCAGCGAGGTCACCGGCGGTTACCGTGAAGACCAGAGGGAAGTTTCCGGGCGTGGCGAACTGGGGCGCAGCAACCCGGTAAGTACCATGGCCCGCAGCACTGGCTACAGCTTTCCAGTCGCCGCTTTCGACTTCTACCTTGGCGTCGTTGACGGGCTGGTTATTGGCAAAGTGATCAACATAAATTGTCAGTAGCCCGTTTTGCGGGATGGCCACCAATTCGAACAGATCGGTGTGCGCCTCTGCGCGAGGTGCCGCATAGGTGACGCCAACCTGTTTTGTGCTTTCACCATGGTCTTCACCTCCATGGGCGAAGCTCAGAATGGGCAGCAGGAGTATTGAAAGGATCAGAAACTTTCGGGTCATGGTAAAACTCCCACAGCCTGGTTGTAACGGGAAATGGCGCGTGCTGCTTCAAGTTTCGCCCGGGCGAAAGCTAGCCTGGCACCGGTCAGATCAGCCTCAGCCTTGAGCCTCGCCGGCAAGTCAAATTGGCCTGCGCGAAATGCCTTGTCAACCCAGGCAAAACTTTGTTCCACCAGTTGCAACCGCTCCTCAAAAATAAGAATGGAGCCCTGGCTCTGCTCAAGCTCGAGCTGACTCGATGTAATCGTGGCATCCAGCTTGCGGCGGGTTTGCTCGGTCAAAAGCTGTGCTTCGATCAAGTCCGCATTGGCAGCGGTGATGCGTGGCTGGTTACGAGATTCCGAGCCAAAGGGGATTTTCAGGGCGACTTTGGCAAGATTCTGATAGGGCTCATTAAAATTAGCGCGCTCCCGTGTGAGAGTCAGCCCAATTTCTGGCGTGTTACGTGTATCGCCGCTGACTTGGCGTAATTTATCTTGTGCCGCCGTTGCGGTCGCCGCGTGGCTGGCTATTGCAGGGTGTCGGCTTTCTATGTCTATCTCGCGGGACACCAGAATTTCGGGCAGCTCGGGCAGCGGAGCACCTTTCGACAAGGCTCGGAATTGCGCAAGGGTGCGGGCCACTGCGGTTTGAGCCCGTACTACATCGGCTTTGGCGATTGCCACGCTGGAGCGGACCTGGTTCAGGTCAAGCGGCGTGAGAACGCCGGCCTTGAGTCGCCGAAGCACATCGGCCTCAAGCTGAGAGTCTTCTTTGAGCTTGCGTTCCGCCGCGTTTTGCTCGATTTCGGCCAAACGAGCTTCCCACCACGCTTCGCGCAGCTCCCCGGCCAGTTGCCAACGGGCATAGGAAAAACGTTGTGTACTCGCTTCGCGCTCGCTTCGGGCAACCGACTGAGCACGATCGCGTTGCCCCCAGAGCCAGATCGGCTGGCTGATTTCAGCCTCCCATTCGCGTAGGCCATTGTTGGTGTCGATTTGATCGCCGCGGTACGAAATAGTGAGTGTGGGAGGTTCAGGCACCCAAGCCTGGCTGGCTGAAAGTTGCGCGTCGTATTGCTCAGATCGGGCGGTTTGTGCTTGGTTTGACCATGCATGCTCCAAGACATCCTTGAACGTTGCAGCAGACAGTGGGGCAGAAAAGCCCAGTACCATGACCACCATGACAAACACTCGCCATTTATAACTTTGATCCGGCATGTACGCCTCCATGAATTCTGGCTGGAACTCCTGGCTCCTAAGGTCTGTATCATGACGTTGCGAAACTAACAGGACACTGACACGCAGATTACATTTCCGTAATCTTCCAAAGGGTGGCATTCGACAGGCGCAAAATAGAGGAAATTCAAAAGCTTGCCGAAGGAGAGCATCAATGAAAATTCTGGTCGTTGAGGATGAACCGAAGACAGGTAATTACCTGAAACAGGGTCTGCTGGAAGCCGGCTTCGTCGTCGATCTGGCACGGAATGGCGAGGATGGCCTGCACGACGCATTGACCATCGATTTTAACCTTGTAATTCTGGATGTGATGCTCCCGGGTATCGATGGCTTTGAGGTTTTGCACGGTATCCGTGCCGCCGGCAAAGAGATTCCCGTACTCTTTCTGACGGCGCGCGATCAAGTGGACGATCGGGTCCGCGGTCTTGAACTCGGCGCGGATGACTACCTTGTCAAACCGTTCGCCTTTGCCGAACTTCTGGCGCGAGTACGAACCTTGCTGCGCCGGGGTGGCAAGAGCAAAGAGTCCGAAGTCCTGAGAGCCGCCGATCTCGAACTTGACCTGATACGCCGCCGCGCGACCCGTTCCGGAAAACGTATTGATCTGACGGCCAAGGAGTTTTCATTGCTTGAGCTATTGCTACGTCGACAGGGCGAGGTACTTCCACGCTCTTTGATCGCCTCGCAGGTATGGGACATGAATTTCGATAGCGACACCAACGTGATCGAAGTAGCTGTGAAGCGCTTGCGCGCCAAGGTGGATGACAACTTTGAACCAAAACTTATTCGTACCGTCCGTGGCATGGGTTATGTTCTGGAGATTCCTGAATGCGTTTGACAGTTCGCAAATCGATCACCCTCAGGCTCACCCTACTTTTTGCGTCCGCCTCGAGCATCGTGCTGCTGTTGCTGGGTTTTCTGATAGCCGTATCGGTTGATCAGCACTTCGAAGCTCAGGATATGGAAGTGCTTTCAGGAAAACTGAAACTTACCCAACACGCACTTGAGAAAATTCGCTCCAAAGCTGAACTGGATCAACTACCACAGCTACTTGAAGATGCCCTGGTCGGACATCAAGGACTGGAACTTGTTGTTGTAGCACCCGATGAAACAATTCTTTATGCTACAAACGGAGCCGAGTTTCCAAAAACGCTACTGGATAGCCATGTCAATGCGGATAGCACAAGGCCAATAGTCTGGAGGACAAGCAGTAACCAGCCTCTCCGTGGAATTTCCGCGCTGTCTCCCACGGCGATCAAAGGGTCACCGTCCGCAATCGTAGCCGTGGCCACTAACATATCCCATCACGAGCACTTCATGAGTTCGTTCCGGGTGACTCTTTGGTCGTTCGTTATTCTGGCGGCTTTCGTAACCGGGGTTCTTGGCTGGATTGCAGCAAGACGAGGGCTTTCACCCTTGCAAGCGGTTAAACATAAAGCGGCGGATATTACGGCGCATCGTCTTGACTCCCGGCTTCCGGTGGATTCGGTACCCGTTGAGTTGCTTGGGCTGGTCGAAACCCTGAACGAAATGCTGACCCGGCTTGAGAATTCCTTTAAACAACTCTCGGATTTCTCATCCGACATCGCGCACGAATTGCGTACTCCCGTCAGCAATTTGCTGACGCAAACGCAGGTCACGCTTTCGAAGGACAGGAGTTCAGATGAGTATCGTGACGTCCTGGCATCCAACATTGAGGAATTCGAGCGGCTGTCGCGCATGATCTCGGACATGCTATTTCTTGCAAAATCCGAAAATAATCTGATCATCCCGCACCGAGAGCAACTCAACCTGCTCGACGAGGTGAATGGTTTGTTCCAGTTTTACGAGATACTGGCCGAGGATAAATCGATCTTCATGGCGAGTTCCGGAAGCGGTCGTGTCTCTGGCGACCGGTTGATGTTGCGCCGAGCCATCAGCAACCTGCTCTCGAATGCGTTGCGCCATACTCCTGCTGGTGGACGTATCGCCGTTCATGTCGATAACACGAGCGATTCGTTTGTAAAGTTGTCGGTGGTAAATACAGGGGCAGCCATTCCTGCCGAGCACGTGCCACGCCTGTTCGACCGATTCTACCGTGTCGATTGTTCCCGGCAACGTTTCAGCGAGGGGGTGGGGCTTGGCTTGGCGATAACCCGGTCCATCATGCGAGCGCACGGTGGGGATGCCTTCGTACGTTCGGATCAAACGAGCACTGTGTTCGAATTGATCGTTCCATGCCAGCCCATAGGAATGGTGCCGATTGACAACTAACAGGACATCTGTAGCGCCAGAGCCATTACACATTACATCGCGGAAAAGAAAGCTAGTTCATTCTTGCCAGAAAGGTTCATAAATTACAGAAATGTAATTTTTCAGTCAGCCTCATGTTGGTTTCCCCTGATTAAACTCCTCGCATCTGATAAACAAATGGAAAATATTATGAAATATCATCTCCGCTCACTCTTCCTTATCGCGTTTATGGGTTCCGCTTCAGTCTTGGCACAAACGCTCCCCAAAGTCGACATCTACAAAAGTCCGACTTGCGGCTGCTGTGGGAAGTGGATCGAGCACATGCAAAAGAGCGGTTTCATAGTCGAAATTCACGAAGTGAATAACATTCCCGCCTCCCGCAAAAAACTCGGCATGCCCGATCAATTCGGCTCCTGCCATACCTCAAGGATTGGCGATTATGTCGTTGAGGGGCATGTTCCGGCAACTGATATCCAGCGATTGCTCAAGGAAAAGCCCAAGGCATTGGGTCTGGCCGTTCCATCGATGCCACCCGGATCGCCCGGTATGGATATCCCGAATTCCCCACCGTACGATACCTTGCTGGTTCAATCTGATGGCACGACCCGCGTTTTTGCGAAACATTAATTTTCACCGGAGTACACCATGAAAACTTTAACTGCAAGCGCTTGTATTGTCCTTATCGCGACCATTTCTGCACCGGGCATTGCCGCTAGCAAACACGACGGTCATGGCGCCATGGCCCCTGGCATGAAGATGCAGGGCCAAGCACCGACCGAGGTAAAAATGGTTGAAGGTCTGGTCAAAAAAGTAGACAAGTCTGCCGGCAAAGTCACCCTTGCGCACGGTCCGCTGCCGAACCTGGGAATGGATTTTTCCATGACTATGGTATTTCGTGTCAAGGACACGGCCTGGCTGGAGCAGATGAAGACAGGAGACAAAATCCGTTTTTTGGCAGACAACGTCAATGGCGCAATAACGGTCGTCAAGTTTGAGCCCACAAAATAACGTCTACTTGGTGTGGCCGTTCATCAGCGACGCATTCTTATCGTTGTGTCGCTCGGGCAGATCCTTGATCTTCTGGCAAATCGTCGAGGCAGCCTGAATTGGCACTTGTACTTCACAGGGAGGTTAAATGCGAGGAAATTTTCGCACGAAGGTATTCATATTGATGTTGGCGCTGGGGATTGCAACCCCAATCCTGTCGCAGGAAGTTGCCATTGGCAGAACCGTCGACAGCCTGCTCGACTATGCCAGAAGCACTAATCCGGACTATGCATCGATGCGCTACGAAGCCGATGCGGCCATCGAGCGGGTCGTGCCCGCCGGCGCACTACCTGACCCAAGATTCAGAATGGAACTCCAGGACATCACCAAGTTTGGTGAGCAAAATGCCACCTTGAACCCGAGCCGGGTCGGCAGCACCAAATACACGGTGCTACAGGAAATACCGTGGTATGGAAAACGTGATCTGAAACGCGAGATTGCCGAACTGGAGGCCGAAGGGGCGCAAGGACGTGTGCGTGGAACCTGGACCGAAATTACCGCCAAGCTCAAGATAGCACATGCCCAACTGTATATTTTGCATCGCAACGAACAACTGACGCGCGAGATTCTCGACCTTATGGTGAGACTGGAAAAGATTGCCCAGATTCGATACGCCGGCGGGCTGGCGATGCAGCAGGACGCGATCCGTGCCCAGGTCGAGCAAACCGGCATGCGTAACGACCTGATCATGCTGGAGAATGAAGGCAACATGCTGCGGGCGCGCATCAATGCGCTGTTGGCCCGGCCATCCAGCGCACGTCTTGCCAATCCCGAGGTGTTACGCCCGATCCCAGCGCCAGCGAAGCTCGACTATGCGACGCTGGAAGACCGCGTACGTGGTCGCAATCCGCAACTTTTTACTGAAGAGGCGCGCATCAAGGCCGCTGAAAAGTCCCGCGAATTGACCTACAAGAACCGTTACCCGGATTTTGCGCTGGCCATTTCCCCGATCCAGTACCAGAACGCCGTCAAGGAGTGGGAAGTGATGGTCGAATTCAACATCCCGCTCCAGCAAACCTCGCGCCGCGCCATGGAACGTGAATCCGAATCGATGCTTTCGGCCGCCCGGTCGCGCAAGGAAGCTACATCGAACCAGATACTTGGCGAGCTTGCCGAAAATCTTTCCGGTATCGAAGCAGCGCGGCGTACCGAGAGTCTGACGACGAACAGTCTACTGCCCCAAGCCGAATTGACCTTCAACTCCGCCCTGGCCTCCTACGAGAATGGGAAAGTGGATTTCGCCACCCTGCTCGAAGCACAACAACAAATTCGCAAAGCACGCCAAATCCAGATCAAGGCACAGGCAGAAGCGCAGATTCGTCTTGCAGAAATCGAAAAACTATTAGGAGAAGATTTATGAAACTGGGGGCGGGATTGACGCTTGGCGTTATCGTTACTCTGATCGCTGGCGGTGGTGGGTACTGGCTGGGTAACAAGGGAACAACATTGCCTGGCGCAGGGAGTACGGCGGTTACAGCGGATACCCTCAAGACGACAGGCGAGAGCGTTAAAAAGGAGCGAAAACTTCTTTTTTACCGCAATCCGATGGGCCTGCCCGACACCTCGCCGACACCTAAAAAAGACCCGATGGGCATGGACTACATCGCCGTTTTCGAGGGTGAGGATGATGATGGAAACAGCGGAGAACCGGCATCGGCCAATCAGATCAGGATCAGTACGGAAAAAATTCAGAAACTCGGTGTGCGCAGTGAAGCCGCCGAGCTTCGCAACCTCGATAAAACGGTTCGCGCGGCAGGTCGAATCGAACCGGACGAGCGAAAAACCTACGCCATCTCGCCCAAATTCGAAGGTTACGTCGAACGTCTGCAGGTGAATGTCACCGGCCAGGCTGTTGGCAAGGGGCAAGCGCTGTTCGAAGTGTATAGCCCGGAGTTGGTCTCAGCGCAGCGCGAATACGCCATCGCCGCGCAGGGCGTCGATTCGCTCAAGGATGCGGGGGGTCAAGCCCAGGCCAGCATGAAGCAGCTCGCTGAATCGAGTCTGCTGCGATTAAAAAACTGGGACATTTCGGAAGCGCAGGTCAAGGCGCTGGCACAATCCGGCGAAGCGAAACGCACGCTAACCTTCCGCTCGCCGGTAACCGGCATCGTCACTGAGAAAAAAGCGCTGCAAGGCATGCGCTTCATGCCCGGCGAAGTCCTCTATCAGGTCGCCGACCTTTCATCGGTTTGGGTTGTCGCCGACGTCTTCGAGCAAGACATCGGTCTGGTCAAGCTGGGCGCCCAAGCCAAAGTCCGGATCAATGCCTACCCGGACAAGCTCTTCGAAGGCAAAGTCAGCTATGTTTACCCCACCCTCAACGCGGCAACCCGTACCGTACCGGTGCGCGTTGAACTCGCCAACCCCGGTCTACTCTTGAAGCCCGCCATGTTTGCTCAAGTGGAATTGCCGGTGTCAGCCAAGGGTAACGTGGTCACCGTACCGATTTCCGCCATCATTGACAGCGGAACCCGTCAAATTGTCCTGATCCAACAGGGTGAAGGTCGTTTCGAACCGCGCGAAGTGAAACTCGGCGCGCGTAGCGATAGCAACGTTGAAATTATCGAAGGGGTGAAAGAAGGCGAACGGGTAGTGGTCGCCGCCAACTTCCTGATCGACGCCGAGAGTAATCTCAAGGCGGCTGTTGGCGGTTTCGGCCACTCCGCTCATGGTGCGGCGCCCAAGGCGGGGACGGAGTCAGAGAAAGCCACACCAGCGGCCAAGGGGTCGAGTCATCACGCCGAAGGAACGGTGGACAGCGTTGACACAAAAGCGGGCACAGTCAATCTCAACCACGGCCCGGTCGACAGCCTCAAATGGCCGGCCATGACCATGGAGTTCAAGGCCGCCAACGTGACCCTGCTACAAGCGTTTAAACCGGGTGCCAAGGTGGTTGTCGAGTTCGTCGAGCGCCAGCCGGGCGAATGGGTAATCACCAGCGTCAAGCCGATGGCGATGGGCGCGGCTGCGCCAGCCCCTGTGGCCAATCCGCACGCCGGCCACTGAAGAATAAAGGGAAATTGACCATGCTGGCCAAAATCATCGACTGGTCGGGCAAAAACCGTTTCATGGTTCTGCTTGCCACCCTGTTCATCATTATCTGGGGGGTCTTCGCCGTCCTCAGAACACCGATTGACGCGCTGCCCGACCTCTCGGATGTTCAGGTCATCGTCTATACCGAGTATCCCGGCCAGGCGCCGCAGGTGGTCGAGGATCAAGTGACTTATCCCTTGACCACGGCCATGCTTTCGGTACCCAAATCGAAGGTGGTGCGCGGCTTCTCATTCTTCGGCGCGTCCTTCGTGTACATCATCTTCGAGGACGGTACCGACATTTACTGGGCGCGCTCGCGCGTGCTCGAATACCTGAATTTTGCCTCCAGCCGCATGCCAAAGGGCGTCACGCCCTCGCTCGGACCGGACGCCACCGGCGTCGGCTGGGTCTACCAGTACGCGCTGCTCGCCAAGGACAAGACGCTGGCTGAACTGCGCACCATCCAGGACTGGTACGTCCGCTATCAGCTGACCAAAGCGCACGGCGTCGCCGAAGTCGCATCGGTCGGTGGCTTCGTGCAGACCTACCAGGTCACCGTTGACCCGGTGAAGCTGCGTTCCTACGGAATTCCACTGATGAAGGTGGCGCAGGTGATCCGCGACTCGAACCGCGATGTCGGCGGGCGCGTCGTCGAGATGGCCGAAACCGAGTACATGGTGCGCGGAAAGGGCTACCTGCGCGGCGGAAGCGATCTCGAAATGCTGGTCGTCAAAAGCGAACGGGGGACGCCGGTGCTGATCCGCGACATCGCGCGCGTCGAGCTGGTGCCCGACGAGCGGCGCGGCTTGACCGAGTTAAACGGCGAAGGCGAGGTGGTGTCGGGAATCGCCATGGCGCGCTACGGCGCCAACGCGCTGGAAGTCATCCATAATCTGAAGGCCAAAATCGACGAAATCGGACCCGGCTTGCCCGAGGGCGTCACGGTGCATACGGTGTACGACCGTTCCGAGCTGATTCACCGCGCTATCGATACACTGAAGCGCACCTTGCTGGAAGAAGCGGTCATTGTCGCGCTGGTTTGTATCGCTTTCCTGATGCACGTGCGCAGCGCTCTGGTCGCCATCCTGATGCTACCGGTCGGTGTGCTCATCGCTTTCATCGCCATGCGCTCGCTGGGCATGAACTCCAATCTGATGAGCCTGGGCGGCATCGCCATCGCCATCGGTGCCATGGTCGACGCCGCCATCGTGATGATCGAGAACGCCCACAAACACCTGGAGCGTCTGCCCGAGGAGCACACCAAAGCCGAGCGTGCCGACGCCATGCTCGCCGCCTGCAAGGAAGTCGGCCCGGCGCTGTTCTTCTCGCTGCTCATCATCACTGTTTCCTTCCTCCCGGTGTTCGCCCTGGAAGGCCAGGAGGGGCGGCTGTTCTCGCCGCTGGCCTTCACCAAGACCTTCTCGATGGCCGGCGCGGCGCTGCTTTCGGTGACGCTGGTGCCGGTCCTGATGATGTTGTTTATCCGCGGCAAGGTCATGCCGGAAGCGCAGAACCCGGTGAATCGTTTTCTGATCTGGGCCTATCGGCCGATCATCGCCGGCGTCATGCGCTGGAAGAAGCTGACCATCGTGCTCGCCGTTCTGGCGTTGGGTGTCTCGGTCTACCCGGCTTCGCAACTCGGCTCCGAGTTCATGCCGACGCTCAACGAAGGCACACTGCTCTACATGCCGGCTTCACTGCCCGGTATGTCGATCACCAAGGCGGCCGAACTGATGCAGACGCAGAACAAGATCATCAAGAGCTTCCCCGAAGTCAGCTCGGTCTACGGCAAGGCCGGCCGCGCCAATACGGCGACCGACCCGGCGCCGACCGAGATGTTCGAGACAGTGATCAACCTGAAGCCGGAATCCGAATGGCGCCCAGGCCTGACCACCGACAAGTTGATCGCCGAACTCGACAAGGCGCTGCAATTCCCCGGCGTCGCCAACTCCTGGACTATGCCGATCAAGGCTCGTATAGATATGCTGTCTACCGGCATTCGCACGCCAATCGGCATCAAGGTCTTCGGCAAGGATCTTGGCGAGATGGAAAAAGTGGCCAAGGAAATCGAGGCCGTAGTCAAGGCCGTGCCCGGCACGACCAGTGCCTTCGCGGAACGGATCACCGGCGGCTTTTACCTGAACATCGAGCCGGACCGCGAGCAGTTGGCCCGCTACGGCCTGGCGGTCGGCGACCTGCAGGACGTGATCGGTACGGCGCTGGGCGGTGAAATGGTGACGACAACCGTCGAGGGCCGCGAACGCTTCGGCGTCACCGTGCGCTACCCGCGCGAACTGCGTTCCGATCCGCAGCAGATCGCACGCGAGGTGCTGATCCCGACCATGGACGGGGCGATGATTCCGCTCGGGCAACTGGCCAAGGTGGTCGTCGCCAAGGGGGCTCCATCCATCCGTACCGAGAACGCGCTGCTCTCCGCCTATATCTTCATCGACATCCGCGACCGCGATATCGGCAGCTACGTCGCCGACGCCAAAAAGGCCGTCGCCGAACAGGTGAGCTTCCCGCCAGGCTACTACGCCACCTGGAGCGGCCAGTTCGAGTACATGGAGCGGGCCATCGAGAAAATGAAGATCGTCATCCCGGTAACGTTGCTCTCGATCTTCCTGCTGCTTTACCTCAATTTCAAGCGCATTACCGAAACCTTGATCGTCATGCTCTCGGTGCCCTTCGCGCTGGTCGGCGGCATCTGGCTGATGTGGTGGCTCGGTTACAACCTCTCGGTGGCGGTGGCGGTCGGCTTCATCGCGCTGGCCGGGGTCGCCGCCGAAACCGGCGTGATCATGCTGATCTACCTCGATCACGCGTGGGAAGCGATCAAGGCGAAATGCCGCGCTGAAGGACGCACACCGAACGTCGGCGATCTCTATGAAGCGGTGATGGAAGGTGCAGTCGAGCGCGTGCGGCCGAAGATGATGACCGTGGTGGCGATCATGGCCGGCCTGCTACCGATCATGTGGGGCACCGGTACCGGTTCGGAAGTCATGAGCCGCATCGCCGCGCCGATGGTCGGCGGCATGGTGTCATCGACTGTGCTCACCCTCGCGGTCATACCGGCCATCTATGCGCTGGTTAAGCAATGGCGGATTAAACGTGGCATGGAGAAATAACTGCGCCCAGAAAAAAATGTCATTGCCAGGAATATGTAATCTTGCAGAAGTAATGTTCACGGCAGCGTCAGAAGTCACGGTATTGCCGAGTGTCAGCACCGTTGTTGGCTATTCTGGGGCCGGCTACAGTGACTAATCGGGTGATATTCACTACCGCTTACCGTTACCGTCAGATACGGAAAGGCGGTTTCCTCATCGCAAAAACACTCGCACCCGTCGATGTAAGGCTCAGTGTAAGGCTCAGTGCGGCAAGTAGTGCCAGTTATCATGGCAGACTCCTTGTGAGGTTGGATGGATTACGCCGGACAGTTCTTGTCAAACGGTGGGGCCATATTAGGAGCCGGAACACCTTCAGAACGATGACTTGAAAATTACGTTTCAGTCAGAATTTTTAGCCACCCAAACTGATAAGAGCAATTCACGCGGTCGGGCTCTCGGTTTGGTATCTGATCAAATCGCCGGAAAAAAGTTAATCCAATCCGGGAAATTTGGGAAGCTATCCCTCGCTAGCGGATAAATCTTCGGGCCTGGTGTGCCGTAAAAGTTAATGCACATGTCTTTACGAAGCCTCCATCCCGCTGATCTGCACGACCTCCCGGTGCTATTCGACAGCGTGGATCAAACCATGACTCGAGAATCCTTTCACCGCCACCCATCGCCATAAAATATCGCTCAACCTCCGCATCCAGTACGTGATAAATCCCGGATTCGGGGCAGGTTCGCCTCACCCAAGCGGTTGGCATTAACCCCGAAGTGTCAATTTTTGCTTTGACACACTGTGAATACATACCCGACAAACGCTTTCGCGAATGTGACGCGAATGTAATCTGTGGGTCATGTTGTTGACAGCAGTCTGCGGCTAGTGTGTTTACATCAAATCCATTCGGATAACAACTATTCCCCCGATTTCAAGCATTGGTGCCCAGTGCTTCGAAGATGAATTGTGAGTGATCGAACAAATAGGTGCTCCGGAAATACGAGCAACTAGAGACCTACTGCCCTGAGGAGTTGAGATGGAACACAAGCTTGAATCTGGCAACGGCACCACGAATTCCAAGGCCAATATTGCCTTGATCGTCTTCTTGCTGATCGGCGCTTTTTTCCTGATTACTGAACATTGGGCGCACCTCGCCGGGTGGTTACCCTACTTGCCGTATTTGCTCTTGCTGGCCTGTCCGTTGATGCATGTTTTCATGCACGGTGTCCACGGCCATGGAAATCACGCGCCGAGTGAGACCTCGAATGAATCCACACCCGAGAAGAAATAATGGATCACAACGCTGCTCCGGCCTACGGGCTTTGGTCGCTGGTCATCATCAATTCGCTGGTGTTCATCATCTTCGCCTTCAGCTTTACCAAACCCAGGACATCGCGTGACTGGCGTTCGTTCGGCGCCTTCTCGGCTTTTCTGGTGGCTCTATTTACCGAGATGTATGGCTTTCCACTAACGATTTACCTCTTTTCTGGCTGGCTTTCGCAACGATTTCCCGGCGTTGATTTTCTTTCACATGATGCCGGACACCTGCTGGAAGTCATGTTTGGCTTGAAGAGCAATCCCCATTTCGGCCCCTTTCACATTCTCAGCAATGTCCTGATCGGCCTCGGTTTCTGGCTGCTCGCTTCGGCATGGAAGGTTCTGTACGCGGCACAACGGACTCACCAACTGGCAGCAACTGGTGCCTATGCACGCGTGCGTCACCCACAATACATCGGCTTCATCATGATCATGACGGGGTTCTTGTTCCAGTGGCCGACCCTGATCACACTCGTTATGTTTCCGGTTCTGGTCTTCATGTACGTGCGTCTTGCACGGCGCGAAGAACAGGACGCACGAGCAGAATTCGGCGAGGCCTACAGCCACTATGAGGCCAATACACCCGCGTTCTTTCCAAAGTTTGGTGTGAAGTCTCATGCCTAATTCGGCGATGTCTCGCTTTGTGGCACACGCTGGCTTATGGTCTGCGCTCGCCTTTGTTTTCAATCTGACGTGGGAAATCGCTCATGTCAGGCTCTATACGATCTGGGCAGCAGCGAATGGTATGGGTGTGGCGTGGGCGCTATTCCACTGCACCCTGGGCGATGTGGTGATTGCGCTCGTTATGTTTGTACTGGCCGGCATGATGCTCGGGCGTGCGGATTGGCCGGTATCGCGTCCGTGGCCAGGCGGCGTCATCGTAGTGATCGGCGCGCTGGCTTTTACCGCCTGGAGCGAATGGTACAACGTCTATCGCGCAGGCAATTGGGCCTATACGGCCAGTATGCCGATGATTTTCGGGATTGGATTATCGCCGCTCATGCAGTGGCTGATCCTGCCACCGGTGATAGTAGCCATGTACCGAAGACTGGGGACAATGCTGTTCGGTCAGCACAAGGTGCAAAGTACAAATCCAACACAAGATTTTACGAGGAACCTGCCATGACAGCAGAAGGAAATGATACGCACGATGTGCATGCTCATCATCCGCACCCAGACTTCGCACCACCGGCGGCTAAGTCGGAAGCGAACAGCCCTCATTACACCTGCCCGATGCATCCGGAGGTCGTCACTGACTCGCCGGGCAGTTGCCCGAAGTGCGGCATGGCGCTGATTCCGATGCCCGGGCTCGCAGCGCGCGCCGCTGAATATACCTGCCCCATGCATCCGGAGATTCGCAGACCGCAGCCCGGCAGTTGCCCCAAATGCGGGATGGCGCTGGTACCGATCGCAGGTGCGGGAGAAGCGGACAACTCAGAATTGCGAGACCTAACGCACCGCTTATGGTTCGGTGTCGCGCTATCCGTTCCGCTCGTCGTTCTCGCCATGTCGCCGATGATTGGCATCCACGAACTGTTCGGCCTCAAGCCCCAGACACGCGGCTGGATCGAGTTCGCGCTAGGAACTCCGGTCGTGCTTTGGGTCGGCTGGCCGATCCTGAGCAAATTCTGGCTTTCTCTTATTCATCGCTCGCTCAACATGTACACGCTGATCGGGATCGGGGTAGGGCTGGCCTATGTGTTCAGCCTCGCCGCCGTGTTTTTCCCAAGTCTGTTTCCACCAGAATTCCGCGTGCACGACGGTGCGGTCGGCACCTATTTCGAGGCCGCAGCCGTAATCGTGACGCTGGTGATCCTCGGTGACGTTTTGCAATTACGGGCCATGGGGCAGACCAGCCAGGCGATTCAGAAATTGCTGACGCTCGCGCCCAATCTGGCCTGGCGTTTGCGCGACGACGGTACCGAGGAACAGGTCGCATTGGAGACAGTCATGGTTGGCAATCGGCTACGCGTGAAACCGGGAGAGAAAGTGCCGGTGGACGGAACGGTGCTTGAGGGAACCAGCCGTATCGACGAATCCATGATCACCGGCGAACCGGTGCCGGTGGCCAAGGCGGCCAACGACAAGGTGACCGGTGCCACCGTAAACGGCAATGGGGCATTGCTCATCCGCGCCGAGCGTGTGGGGGCAGACACGCTGCTGGCACGCATCGTTCATATGGTGGGCGAAGCACAACGCACGCGGGCGCCGATCCAGCGACTGGCGGATACCATTGCCGCCTACTTCGTTCAGATTGTCGTAACCATTGCTATCGTGACGGCGGGGGTATGGTGGTTCATTGGTCCGGACCCAAAATTCGCGTACGCGTTTGCGAACGCTATTGCCGTGCTGATCATCGCCTGTCCCTGTGCGGTCGGTCTCGCGACGCCGATATCAATGACGGTGGCCATGGGGCAAGGGGCCAGCGCTGGCATCCTCTTCCGCAATGCCGAGGCCATCGAACGAATGCGCGACATTGACACGCTGGTGGTGGACAAAACCGGAACACTCACTCTCGGCCACCCCGCGCTGACCGATTTTGCGACCGAGGGCATTCCGGAAAATGACGCACTCGCCTTGGTGGCTGGAGTGGAGCAGCTTTCCGAGCACCCGATTGGTTTGGCGATTGTCGAGGGGGCCAAGGCACGTAGCCTGACACCCGCTACGGCCACAGCATTCGAAGCAATCAATGGGCTCGGTGCGCTCGCCAACGTCGATGGCAAGCGTGTACTGGTCGGGAGCCGTGGCTTTCTTGAGCAGAACAAGGTTGATCCTGTTCACTGGGAAGAACGCGCGGAAGCCTGGCGTGCGGATGCCAAGACGGTGGTGTTTTTCGCCATTGACGGTGTAGCGGCAGGCATCGCCGGCGTGGCCGATCCAATCAAGGACAGTACGGCGGAAGCTATTACCGCGCTCAAGAATTCGGGAATTCGCGTCGTGATGCTCACGGGCGATTCGCGCAGCACGGCGGATGCTGTGGCCCGGCAACTCAAGATCGATGAAACGCTTGCCGAAGTGCTCCCTGAAGACAAGGCGGGGCATGTGAAGCGTTTGCAGGCTGAAGGCCGCAAGGTCGCCATGGCCGGTGACGGCATCAACGATGCACCGGCACTGGCGCAGGCCGACGTCGGGATCGCCATGGGCACCGGTACCGATGTAGCCATGGAAAGCGCTGGCGTGACGCTGGTGAAAGGCGATCTGCGCGGCATTGCGCGTGCGGTCATTCTGTCGCGCGCCACAATGCGTAATATCCGCCAGAACCTCACTTTCGCCTTCGGCTACAACGCCCTCGGTATCCCCGTGGCCGCTGGTGTGCTGTACCCGGCTTTTGGCTTGCTGCTATCGCCGATGTTTGCCGGAGCGGCGATGGCACTGAGTTCGGTGTCCGTCGTCACCAACGCATTGCGGCTCAATCGCATCAAGCTATGAAATGGTCGATACCCCGATATTAAAAGTATCTGAAACGCCATTACCCGCATCGACTTCTTTAAAACTGACACATGCGAGGTGGCTTTATTTTCTCTTCAATACTACACCTACGTGACTGTGCGGCTCCGATAACTCAAACGCTGCCCATAACTTGCGCAGATTCTGGTCTGAGTCGATTTCGATTGAGTTGCATGTGTTTAATCGCAGCAAGGCTTGCTTCTGTCCTGTCATTTTCGTGACCGTATTGTAATCCGGTGGACATGCTCCAGTCAGCATCTCGGTCGCAAACTGGAGGTGTTAAAACAACAGGAGTAAATCATGCGCACCAAGTTCCTCTTAATTCTTTCCAGCCTTGCCTTTATCACACTCTCGGCTTGCACATCCGCGCCATCGGTCGACGATATTCCAGCAAGCATCGCCACTGCCACAACGTCAGCAGACCACCAGCGAATTGCCGATTATTTTTCTCGGAAAGCGGCCAGCTATGACGCAGAAGCTGCAATGCATAAAAAAATGGCTCTCTCCTATGGGAGTCGTCCAAAGGGCGATTCGGCAGCAATGACGGCGCATTGCCATGCATTGGAGACACAATTCAGCAATGCTGCCAAGGAGGCGCGCGCGTTGGAACAAGCCCATCGCCAGTTGGCCAGCGGCACAGGTAAATAGGCAAATGAAGTAATGTCAAACTGTCGCTTGTCTGAAAATTGATGTTGCGTATACGTTTGACCACTGCAATTGCCTGACAACAATAGAAGGATTGAGTTGTTATCGGCATTTGAACGGATAGACGGCACAAGATTCGGCGAATGATCACTCCCCTTTCGGATCCAGTCGTCGCACTGCCAAACCAAATCTGTCTGAAATGTCATCCTAGAGTCATGCTGTCGACAGCAACCAAAGTTCAGACTGTGTATTGTCCAAGGTATTCGGACACGCAAGATTCCCTCGCTTTCAACCATTTGGAGAAATTAACATGAAACTGAAATCCATCCTCTCAACGAGCCTGTTTACCGCAATGGCCGTTCTTTCCATTAGTGCTCAAGCCGCGTCGGATACGGACAAAGCCGCAGAAGTCAAAGCACCTACGGAAAACGTAAAAACTGTCACGCCGGCCTCTCAGAAGAGGCATTCTCATGTCCAAGAAAAAACCGGGGTGCCGCAGTCAATGCCAGAAACTTCTCCGGACAAGTCAAGCGTTGCCATGGATATGAGCAAACACTATCACCCCCGGGACGGCAAGTAGCCTTGAGATTCACGAGCTACTGGCAGGGGGCTTGATGTTTCCACAATGGACAGCCGAAAACATGATGAACACGGTAACCGCTGCTCTTGTCGCCTGCTTGCTGAGGCCGTCGGCTGCAACCCGAAGACCATTCGCTTTGCTTATTGCCAGGCGGTGTTGTGGAAGCATTGGGTCGTTGAATGCAACCACGGTGGTCACGATTTGCCTGCAAAACCGGATAGCCGTGGCAAGTGGCACGATATCCAGCCAACGATCAGAGCCATCCTGATCAAAAACAAGTGAGTGGGTCGCCATGCAACCGGTCACGCCAAAGCAGAGTTTGCCTCTTCGGCAAGCAACCGGCGGCGAACACGGCGGGCATAATGCGGCGCCAATTGCGCCGACGACAGGTGGTTCCTTTGCAAACACACTGGCCCAGACGATTACCCAAGCAATTCCTCAGAACGGCAGTACGGCGCACGGCGATCACGGAGGTGCGTCGTCGCAAACTGGCCTCGGGAATTCCGGCACCGGATCGACACAATACTCGGGGACTTACGGTGCTACGGTCGGTGGACATCCAGGCCATAATTCACTAAAGAGCGTCGGGCATTTTGAGAAGCACGCGCTTCAGGAAGCCGTACTTGGATTGCGCTCTTATCGCCAGCAACTGATCGCCTCCAATCTTTATAACTGATGCACAATTTTCCTGAAACGCCACTGGAATTGAGTCGCCTGCTTGCCCGCAGACTGGGAACTGCCGCAACTACCCTCGGCTTTGCAGCCGGTGGTATTTCGTACCAGAGCGATACCCGCCGCGCCGAGCTGGCGACGTTGGAGCGCGCCGTGGCTGGCGCACGACATTTCGAGACGCCCGCCATGCAGATGGCTGCCAGTATCAACGCACCAAAGGAACATGGTGCGCTCAAGCGTCTGCTGGATCGAACCCGTTTTGTTGGTATTCGCGTATTCAGCCCGGATAGAGTGCTGATCTACGAGACCTGGACGGATGTGCCTGCGGCTCTGATCAATACGGTTCGATCCCGACAGCATGCTTGGCCCGGACGGGGGCAAAGCCATCAGAACTGGATCGAGGTAACCGGCGTGCGGCTGATTCAAGTTGTTTTGCCGTTGTTCGGAACGGACGCAACACTTGTGGGTTATCTGGAAGGCATCAGCCGCCTTGACGAGCAGACCCTGCAAAAACAAGGGGAGCAAGTCCGCAATGGAGCGCTGACGGCGGTCGTGTCCGTCCTGCTCACGGCATTTCTTCTCTATCCGTTGCTGTTGGCCATGCTTCGGCGCTCGGCCGGACTGTCCCGCCGCTTGCTGGATTCCAACCTCTCCCTGATGCGCTCCATCGGCAACGCCATCGCCAAGCGGGATTCAGACACCGATGCCCACAATTGCCGAGTGACGATTTATGCCCTCGACCTGGCCGAGGCCATGGGATTGCCGAAACTGAACATTTCATGATTGAGAACGAATGAGAGGGAGGAATGGCAGGAGTCCCTGAACTCAGTGTTCCTCGAGCGGACGCGCCCTCATCAACTCACAGTAACCATGGGGTGGCGCCGGCAGCGAATGCGCCCAATAGTGGAGTGAGTTTTTCTGAAGCGCTAGGACAAGCCGTAGCCCAAGCTAATGGACATGGTGCTCATGACGGTTCAGCGCCGAGTAGTGCGGGAGGCGCCCACGACGGTGGCCACGCTGGTGGCGCATTGAGTGCGTCGAGTAGCGAACCCCACCCGCAGCATTTCTCGATGGGTGGCGCGGCTCATAGAGGACCGACTCATTTTCAGGAAAAAGCCCTGGGATTGCGAGTCTACCGTCAGCAGTTGTTGGCCTCTAACATCGCCAACGCCGACACACCGGGCTATAAAGCCGTCGACATTGATTTTGCCGAAGCGGCACAAATGGCCATGACCAACCAAGGTAAGCCACTCGCCTTGGCCACTTCGGCATCAGGGCATATTGCGGCAAGCGCTCAAGGCCAAACCCCGCCTTACCCTTTGAAATATCACATTCCTTACCAGGCGAGTGCAGATGGAAATACCGTCGAAATGGATCTCGAAAGGAAAAAAATGGTAGAAAATTCGTTGATGCATCAGTTTTCACTGGATCGAGTCAGCGGCCACTTCAAGATGTTGATGGAGCTTTACCAAAGTCTGAAATGACGGAAATCCATATCCCCGAAACGCCGGGCCAACTACGCTGGTTGTTGTCGCGTAAGTTGAGCTTGTGGACTGTCGTAATCGGCATCTCGGCGGGCACCCTTGCGTACTGGCTGGAATCCTGGAGGACAGAAGATCAGGCGATTCAACACGCCATCGCCAGTGTTCGACACTTCGAGACGCCGGCCATGCAATTGACCATGAGTGCAACGTCAAACGAACACGCTTCTCTTGAGCAGTTACTCAATCGCGACCAGTTGATTGGAATTCGTGTGTTTAGTCGTGACAAGGAAATGCTATTTGAGCGCTGGGGCAGTATTCCCGAGGCGCTCATCACTGCGATAAGGAGGCAAACGCACCTCTGGCCGGGAGCCAATACTAGCCATAGTAACCGTGTCGAGGTGTCGGGAGAGCAGTTGATCCAGGTGGTTTTGCCGTTGCTCGCCAAAGATGGCAGCCTGGCGGGCTATGTGGAAGGGGTTAGCCGAGTCACACCAGAAGCACGACAAGGGCAACGTGAACAAGTCCGGAATACGTCAATAACCGCTGCAGCTTCGGTCTTGGCGGCCGCCGTATTGCTCTATCCCCTGATGCTGGCCATGTTACGTCGATCCCGCAGACTCGCACGGCGCCTGCTTGATGCCAACCTTTCCTTGATGCATTCGCTGGGTAACGCGATAGCAAAGCGCGATTCCGATACAGATGCACACAACTACCGGGTGACCTGTTATGCCGTCGCACTTGCCGAATCTCTGAATATCCCGGGCAAAACAATTTCTGATCTGGTGGTAGGAGCCTTCTTGCATGATGTGGGCAAAATCGGCATTCCTGACCACATTCTTCTCAAGCCCGGGAAATTGACTGCAGAGGAATTTGCAATCATGCAGACCCATACGCTGCTCGGGGTTGAAATTGTTGCCGACAACCCTTGGTTGACCGGGGCCACACAGACTATTCGCCATCACCACGAGCGCCATGATGGAACGGGGTACCCGGATGGTTTGTCGGGTGGGGAAATTCC
The DNA here is from genome assembly GCF_900089945.1 of Candidatus Propionivibrio aalborgensis. Classification (GTDB taxonomy): domain Bacteria; phylum Pseudomonadota; class Gammaproteobacteria; order Burkholderiales; family Rhodocyclaceae; genus Propionivibrio; species Propionivibrio aalborgensis. The sequence continues at coordinate 34,142 of NZ_FLQY01000347.1, forward strand.
TCTCGTTGCACGCATCTTTGCACTTGTCGATGTGTTCGACGCGCTGACTTCTGTCCGTCCCTACAAGCCTGCACTCTCATTAGCCGAGACCATTGCCATTATGGAACGGGAAGCCGGTAGTCATTTTGACCCGGAAATATATGCTTATTTCATGCTGTTGGCGCCGGCCTTGTATGAAAAAAACCAGACTTGGGGCCACGAGGATTGGGGTTTGGAACTCAGCACCGTGCTTGCCCGTTACTTCAACATGGAAAACGCCCCAGTGACGGGGCGTTGATCAAAGCAGATCGCCGGGTTTGAATGGCTTAGCCGCCGCGATGGTCTTTGTGCAGGATATTGTCCAAACGCATGACTTCGTCACCGTGCATCATGATTTTCTGACCATCCTTCGTTTCCATTACCGTATCTTTTTTCATGCGCACCGCACGACCGAGTTTGTCCTCCATCCCCATCTTGCCATCCTTGAAGATGTAGACCGTCGAGCCATCCTTCAACTCGATCGATTTTTCGACCTGTGCAGCATCAACAGCATAAGCGGATACACCAACCGTGCTCAGTGCGGCAATCATCAACATTTTCTTAAGCATTTCTATCTCCTTGAGAGTTGTGAACTTGCATTTCAGATACTAAAGATTGGAACCTGACAGTTCCCCGACGCAGCGATGATATTTGCGTCACCGACTTGCATTTCAGATACTAACGACTGGATCCTGACAGTTCCCCGACGCAGAGATGATATTTGCGTCACCGTTGCGTAATTTTTCACTCAGCCTCCGCTGTAAGACGGGTTCTCAGTGACATAAACTGTTACGCCATCCGCCCCAGGAATGACTTTGGAGAGGGGAAATGAGCTTGTGCCGAGCGTGTCGAACATCCAGGTGACGCTCTTGCCACCGACAATGATCCGAACGCTTTCAAGACGTGTGACATTCAAGTGCTTGGTGCCGCCGTCGATATTCACCACCCGTGCAGCGGTGCCGGACGTCGCGTAACCATAAGGAGCGAGTTGGTTGGCCGTTGGTTGGATCTTGGATTCCTGAACCTGTCTAAACCATCGAAGCTGCTGCAGATCGGGGGAGGCGTCATAGGACAGGTTATCGGCCAGCACCGCGGTGGCGCCAGTAAGGCTCAGCGCTGCAACTAGTGCCAGTTGGGTAAAGTTGGTTTTCATGGTTGTCTCCTTGTGAGGTTGGGTGGATTACGCCGGACAGTTCTTGTCAGACGGTGATGTCATCTTAGGCGCCCCTTACCAACAGCACGGTGACGGGGAAATTACATTTCAGTCAGACTTTTTGTAGCCGAATATGCCAAACAATTTGGTTCGAGCAATCCGGTTCTCGGCCGCCGATTGCTCACTATGGGAATCGTCTGCCATCCAGGTAGCCGTATGAACAGCGAGGTCACCGAGGAACACGGTGCACTCAATCGTCTGCTGGACCGTTCGCGATTTGTCGGAATTCGCGTGTTTGGCTCGGATCAGTCACTGACCTATGAAACGTGGGCCGATATTCCCTCAAATATTATTGACTCAGTCCGTTCCGGGCAACATCAACACAGTTGGCCAGATCAAGAGGAGATCCACCGAAACTGGATAAAGGTAGACGTAGAGCGCCTGATTCAAATCGTATTGCCCTTGGTCGGAAAGGATGGAAAGCTTGCAGGTTATCTGGAAGGGGTCAGTCGCCTCGACGAGAAATCACTTCGGGCGCAAAGGGATCAAGTCAGCAACACTGCTCTGACAGCGGTCATTGCTGTTTTAGTCACAGCGCTTCTACTTTATCCGTTGCTGATGGCCATGTTGCGTCAAGCCGTCGGATTGTCCAGTCGCCTGCTGAATTCCAACCTCTCCTTGATGCTTTCGCTCGGTAACGCTATTGCCAATCGGGATTCGGATACGGATAGCCACAATTATCGCGTCACTTTCTATGCGGTAGCCCTGGCCGAGGCCATGGGATTGCCGAAACAGGATATTTCAGCATTGATCACTGGCGCCTTCCTTCACGACGTGGGGAAGATCGGCATTCCCGATAGCATCATGTTGAAAGCGGGGAAACTAACCAACGAAAAATTCGATGTGATGAAAACCCATGTCCTCCTCGGCATCGAGATCGTCGAGGACAACCCGTGGCTGAAAGGTGCAGCGTTGACCATTCGATAACACCATGAACGTTTTGACGGAACAGGCTATCCCGAAAATCTTCGCGGAGATTCGATACCACTGAATGCCAAACTATTTGCGGTCGTTGATGTTTTTGACGCGCTGACGTCGGAACGTCCCTACAAAAAGCCAATGGCGTTAAACGAAGTCATGGTTATCATTGAATGCGAGTCTGGTTACCACTTTGACCCAACAATCGTTGCCGTTTTCCGGCGCCTGGCCCCCAGGCTCTATGCACAGACAAGCCAAACCGACAAAGTTGAACTGCATCGAAGAATGCATGAAACGCTAGCTCGCTATTTCTTGGCAAATCAGATGCTATCTTGACGGCCTTACAAACGCATCACATCATGTTGAGCAAATACTCTTGTCTGCCGGCCAGGCATGACCCTTCTGCCGTATTACTCTCTGTTTTCCAGTGACACTCAAGCGTGCTTCCGTCCTCCGCCCTCAGCGTTGAATTTACGACTCCAATGTGTCGCTGATGCGGGTATGAAGTCTCCGCCTTTTGCTCCTTTGTGGGCGAATCGACACGCCATTCGCCGCGATAAATTTTGTCGTTGAGTGTAATTTCAACACGACGAGACCCAAAAGCTTCTCTTGTGACCTTGCCGCTGATCATGGTATTAGGAGAACCACTTTGCAGATAGCCGGTAGCAGTGCAGGCGCTAAGCATTAGACCGCTTAAGGTGATGCAAATTAAATTACGTTCCATAACATTCCCTTTGAGAGAGCAGCCCCTGATTTTTTGAACCAAATGCCCTGGAAGATTAATTGAACCCTGCGGTGGCGTTTTCCGGTTGGGTCGCGGACTTTTTACTGAGAGGTGCTCTTGCTGCAAGCCGTGCACGCCAGGGGATACAGTCTGCGGTATGGAATCCGAGACGCGCTTTCCGGATTTAAGCGACCCAGTGAAGGGCCGCTGTGTAATCCAACCGGGAAATTAGCCGCCGCCACCATAATCCTTTTTCAGCAGACTATCGAGACGCATGACTTCGTCTCCGTGCATCAAGATCTTCTGGCCGTCCTTGGTTTCCATTACCGTATCTTTCTTCATCCGAACGGCGCGACCAAGTTTGTCTTCCATGGCCATTTTGCCGTCTTTGAAGAGGTAGACCGTCGAACCGTCTTTCAGATCGATCACCTGTTTCGCTTCGGCGCGGGCCGCATCACTGGCGAATGCAGTGACGGAAATGGCACTTATTGCAGCAACTATCAGCAATTTTTTCAGCATTTTTTTTCCTTGAGTTAATCGAACTTGCGTTACAAATACCGGCGTCAGGAATCTAACGCCTTACGAATCCGACGATGACTTATCATCATTGCCGGGCAATCGTTCTATTAGGGTCGATATCTAGGGTTCTCGGCGACATAAACCGTAACCCCTTCAGTCCCGGACACAATCTTGGAAAGCGGGAAAGCGTTGGTTCCCAAAGTGTCGAACATCCAGATGACACTCTTGCCGTCCACATTAACTTTGACGGTTTCGAGACGTGTGACATTCAGATATTTGGTACTGCGATCAACATTCACCGACCGTGCGGCTGTGCCGGTCGATGCGTAGCCATAGGGAGCGAGCTGGTTGGCCGTTGGTTGGCTCTTGGATTCCTGACCCTGTCTAATCCAGCGAAGCTGCTGCAGGTCGGGGGAAGCGTCATCTGCCAACACCGCGGTTGCGCCAGTAAGGCTCAGCGCGGCAAGTAGTGCCAGTTGTGTAAAATTGGTTTTCATGGTTGTCACCTTGTGTAGTTGGGGGGGGTTACGCCGGACAGTTCTTGTCAGACGGTGATGTCATCTTAGGCGCCCCTTACCAACAGCACGGTGACGGGGAAATTACATTTCAGTCAGACTTTTTGTAGCCGAATATGCCCAACAATTTGGTTCGAGCAATCCGGTTCTCGGCCGCCGATTGCTCACTATGGGGGGGCTGATAGGCCGATGGGCCAGCTTGAGAGAACACATCAAAATCCAGAAAGCCCTGTGGTCGGCTCATCACTTGTTGAGCTTGGAATCCGGATCGCACAGTCGATTGCCCCTCCGGACCAAGGCCTCCTCCTCGATCACGTGCTAGTGCGGGGAAATGCCCGTTGCAAGTTGGTAAAACCGTATGATTTTCAGAGTTCGGTAAGCGTCCCCACATTGCCAAGCGCATGCGCCGACGCGAAACTCTCTGTCGGCGCAGGCGGCGGTGTGCGGCGGTGCGGCCAGAGGGCTCTTCCCGTCACTTTGAGCAACTCGTTGACCACCGAATCCAGGCCGCCATCAAGCTAATCAAGCCGACCTAACGTACCCGCAGTGCGCATCTTTACCCGTCCGGCGGCATCCCGTTTGGACTTTGTGCGCTTTACGTAGCGGCGACATTACGAGACAGTTATCTCATAGGCTGCTATCCAGCAAGTAGCAGTCATTGGTCGTTTGGGAGTTTCTCGCTTATCATTGACTTATTGCTGCTTGAAGGCTGAAAACATGAATTTGAAGGAAGGTTTTTCCAAACCCGGCGTGCCTGCAGCACTCGGAGCCGCCCTATTGTTCGGCGCGGGAACACCGCTCTCGAAATGGCTGCTCGATGTGGTGAGTCCGTGGTTGTTGGCAGGCTTGCTCTATTTTGGCTCAGGGGTTGGACTGGCACTGTATCGTCGCATGATCTGCGCACCAGCCGTTCGCCTTCCTCGAAATGAAATGTCTTGGTTTGCCGCAGCAATTATGGCGGGCGGCATCTTCGCTCCTGTGTTGCTGATGATCGGCCTGACCAGCATGCCAGCGTCGGATGCCTCACTCTTGCTAAATGCCGAAGGCTTCTTTACCGCGCTGCTTGCATGGTTCGCTTTCAAGGAAAATTTCGACCGACGAATTGCTCTGGGGATGGTGGCCATCGTGGCAGGTGCGGTCGTCCTGAACTGGCCGGGAGAAGCACGGTTCGATGGGTTGTGGCCGCCGCTGGCTATCCTTGGTGCCTGCTTGGCTTGGGGTATAGACAACAATCTGACGCGCAAAATCTCGCTTACGGATGCAACGTGGATTGCCTCTGTGAAAGGTCTGGTATCCGGTGCTGTAAATTTGATACTAGCCTTCTCGCTAGGCGCTTCCATTCCAGCACTTCCCAACTTGGCTGGTGCAATGGTGGTGGGTTTTCTTGCCTATGGCGTGAGTTTAGCTCTATTCGTAGTTGGCTTGCGTCACCTTGGCACCGCACGCACAGGAGCTTACTTCTCGGTCGCGCCGTTCTTCGGCGCCTTACTGGCCTTGCTGATGGGTGAGCCCGTAACGGCGCCGCTACTTTTGGCAGGTGCCTTGATGGCGCTAGGTACCTGGTTGCATCTAACAGAACATCATGAACACATTCACGACAAGCATCACCAGCATGAGCATGACGATGCGGAGGCAGTTGGTAACAAACATCACCATGTGCACTGGCATCATCCGACGACGCATAAACATCCGCACTTTCCAGACTCTCACCACCGGCAGCACATTCACTGTTAGTGGCAGAAATTTGCGTGAGGCTAACAGTTCCGTTACCGCAACCTATAACCGATGCCGGAGATTAAGCAGTCAGTCGATTTTCATATGACAGCAGGCCGTATAGGGTCGCTATGTAAAGCTTTGTGCATAGCGGTCACTATGCATAGATATCAACTAGCGATAGATCGTGCAGTCCAGAACGGTTCGACTCATACCACACAAAGCGGTTCTTGGTGAAGTTGGTCGGAATTGTTCTAGCCATGGTTTTGGGAGTAGAGCTCCGTTGAGGCTTCACTTCTGGGGGCCGTCATGGGGGAAACCCGTTTATCTAGTCTTGCGCGCATCGACTGACTGACAAAGGGCCCATCGCACCAGCACCGGACTTCGCGGCGCCATATTCGCAACGCAGGCCGGATTTACAGCAAGCACCGGGATGCGGATACCGGCGCTAAAGCCTTGCAATGCTGCCGTTTAATTTTTCACATTGACGGACCGCTGAGGGTCGATAGGGTGAGTAGCGTTTTTCGGTAAGCCGCCGCTCAGATTCGCTGACTCCGATTTTTCAACCGAAAAGGCCGAACGGCGGCAATGCGCCAAGGTGCAGTCGTCCAAGCAGCATGCCTTGGATGGCAGCTCAGGCCGATGAGCGGGCCGACCGACTTCAGGACAGAAAGGCAGGTATCTGATCAGTTAGCTGCCGTTCGTGCAGCCTGATCCTTCGGGACTGCTACGGCCGGTTGTGGCCGAATCGAGGCAGTTTAGATAGACGTCAACTGTATCGGATCTACGATACCGCGTTGCCAAGTGACTTACGTAGTGGTAATGGGCCGGAGGG
>NZ_FLQY01000348.1 GCF_900089945.1 Candidatus Propionivibrio aalborgensis
ACGTGACCCGTATGTCCGGTGGTGTGGGAGGGAGGGGCCGTGAGGCTTCTTCCTATCCCGATTCGGCCACACTGAAATGAAAGAAGCCCGAAGGGTCGTTGTAAACGACCTCATGCAGAGAAATTACAGCTATTTCTTGACTGAGCCCATGGGCAAGAACTTTCATGTCGACTTCCGTCCGGAGTTGACGCCGAAGCAGATGCTGGCGTTGGGTGTGTTCGGCGGGAAATACATGACGGACTGTACCGACGAGTTCCCCGAAGACTGGTTTGTACGCGCCAAACTGAATCGCGAGCGCCAGGTGCCTGCACTGAATTTCTTCGGTGTCAACGCTTCGCGGCCATTGGCAGAATGGATAGAAAAGGGCTGGATCCATCGCGAAGACCCGCGCGGGTGGTTTCAGTGGTATTGCAGGTACTACATGGGAAGACGCGGTCCCGATGACGAGCGCCAGATCAAGCGGTGGAAGGGCATGACAAGGCATATTGCGCAGCTCAAGGCGAATTGCGCGAAAGAGGACTTGGATTGCCGACGAAAACAAAGGCAGGCGTTACTGCATTGGGCGTATGACAGTCGAAAAATCTGATTCGCCGAATCACGCGTTGGAAGTGGCGCGCATGAAGCCCCGCGCAATTCAACGTCGCCCCTAGTCGCTTGCCAATACGTACGTAGTAGCGTACGGCTGAGGCTTCTTTGAAGGAGCAGGAAATGAACACGCTTACCGCCAGCGAAGCTCGCGCCAATCTGTACCGGTTGATTGACCAAACTGCGGAATCAAACGAACCGATCATCATTTCCGGAAAACGCAGCAGTGCCGTGCTTCTTTCTGCGGAAGATTGGAGCGCAATTCAGGAAACCTTGTACCTCCTGGCAGTTTCTGGCATGCGCGAGTCCATAAAGGCAGGTATGGCCGAGCCCCTCGCAAAGAGCCCGAAGATGCTTAAGTGGTGAGTTGGGAAATCGTTTATGCCAAGCAAGCAATGAAAGATGCAAAGAAGCTTGCTGCAAATGCTCTTAAAGCAAATGCGCAGGAATTGCTTGCAGTTCTAGCCAACGACCCATTCCAAAATCCACCACCTGTCGAGAAATGGGTCGGTGATCTTGCCGGCGCATACTCTCGCCGCATCAATATTCAGCACACGCATCGTGTAGGAAGTCTTTGCCAGGGAGAAAACGGTCCGCGTCTTGCGTATGTGGACTCACTATGAGTGCGAAGCGGCCCAATGATCGAGATTGGATCGTGATCGCGAAGCAAGCCACGATCCGAACCCATCAATCCGTCGGAGCTGCGCGAAAAGCCGCACAGTCCGGTGATCTCAAAGATTGAACCAAACTGCCATCGCGGTGGCCGGGCGATCAAGCGTCGCATTCCAATCTGCCGGGCGCGATATGGTGTTTCGGAACCCTTTGCACCGAACAACAACCCCAACCCGCTTGTTCCAATCCCGCCTCTGGCGCGGCGCTTTGTCGGATTTGCAACAAGGCACTTACCTACTAGTTACATAAAATCAATGTATTAAAGGTGGCACCGGTTTTGCTCAATGGTTCTCATACCATTGGAGAGCAGCATGAAAGCCAGCGTGATCCAGGCCTTGCTAGACGAGCCGGCGTGTAGCCACAACACGAAGGAAAAATCCGGTTGCGCCCGACCCGCGCCCGGCGCCACGGCCGGTGGCTGCTCTTTCGACGGTGCGCAGATCACGCTGCTGCCGATTGCCGATGTCGCGCATATCGTGCATGGCCCGATTGCCTGCGCGGGGTCGTCGTGGGACAACCGCGGCACGCGGTCTTCCGGTATCACGCTCTTCCGCACCGGCATGACCACCGACCTCTCGGAAACAGACGTGGTGATGGGGCGCGGCGAGAAACGGCTGTTCCACGCCATCAAGCAGGCTATCGACAGTTATTCACCGGCGGCGGTGTTCGTCTACAACACCTGCGTTACGGCGCTGATCGGCGACGACGTCGGCGCCGTCTGCGAGGACGCCAGCGCGCGCTGGGGAACGCCGGTCGTGCCGGTTGATGCCGCCGGGTTTTACGGTACCAAAAACCTTGGCAACCGCCTGGCCGGCGAGGCCATGTTCAAGCACGTGATCGGCACGCGCGAGCCGTCCCCGGCCCCGCCGCGTGCCGACGGGCTGCCGACGTTCGACGTCAATCTGATCGGCGAATACAACATTGCCGGCGAGTTCTGGCACGTTGCGCCGCTATTCGACGAACTTGGTCTGCGTATTCTGGGCACCTTGTCCGGCGACTCGCGGTTCCATGAAGTGCAGACCATGCATCGCGCCAGAGTGAACATGGTGGTTTGCGCCAAGGCCCTGCTCAATGTCGCGCGCAAGCTGCACGAGAAATTCGGAATTCCGTTCTTCGAGGGCAGTTTCTACGGCGTGCAGGATGTGTCCGACGCACTGCGCAGTTTCGCCCGCTTGCTCGGCGATGCGGACCTTGCCGCGCGTTGCGAAGCCGTTATCGCCCGCGAGGAAGCCCGGTCGAATGCCGCGCTTGAACCCTGGCGCGAACGGCTCAAGGGCAAGCGGGTGCTGCTGTATACCGGCGGCGTCAAGTCGTGGTCCATCGTTTCTGCATTGCAGGATCTGGGGATGAAAGTAGTGGCGACCGGCACCCGCAAATCCACCGAGGAAGACAAGGCGCGAATCCGCGAGCTGATGGGCGACGACGCGAAGATGATCGATGAGGGCAGTCCGAAATCCTTGCTCTCGATCTATCACGAGTACCGGGCCGACATCCTGATCGCTGGTGGCCGCAACTTGTACACCGCGCTCAAGGCGCGCATTCCATTCCTCGACATCAACCAGGAGCGTGAATTCGGCTATGCCGGATACACCGGCATGGTCGAGCTGGCGCGCCAGTTGGTACTGTCGATGGAAAGTCCGGTGTGGGCAGCTGTTCGCCGGCCGGCACCGTGGGCAAAACAGCGCGGCCCAGGCAGCGAGCTGGTGGCATAAGCAAAGCAATCAAAGCAATCAAAGCAATCAAAGCAATCAAAGCGAACGGTGAATGAAGATGGCCAAAATCATCAACCCAAAAAAGGCGCTGGCGGTCAATCCGCTGAAGGTCAGCCAGACCGTCGGCGCTTCACTGGTCTTTCTCGGCCTGAGACGCAGCTTGCCGCTGATGCATGGCTCGCAGGGTTGCACGGCGTTCGGCAAGGTGTTTTTCGTTCGTCATTTCCGCGAGCCGATTCCGCTGCAAACGACGGCGATGGATCAGGTGTCGACGATCATGGGTGCCGACGAAAACGTGGTCGAGGCGCTACGCACGCTGTGCGAGAAGACTTCGCCGGACATCATCGGTCTGGTGACCACCGGGCTCGCCGAAACACAGGGAACGGACATCCGCCGGAATCTCAACGATTTCCGCAGTGCCTATCCTGAGTTCGCGCACGTGGCGGTGGTGCCGGTCAATTCGCCGGATTATGTGGGCTGCCTTGAAAGCGGTTACGCGTTGGCCATCGAAGCGCTGATCGAAACACTGGTGCCCGTGAGCGAGCCAGAAAGGCAGACTGCGGGCAAGCGCCCGAAGCAGGTCAATGTGCTGGCCTCGGCGATGCTGACGCCGGGCGACATCGAGGCGATCAGGGAATGGACGGAAGCATTCGGCCTGTACGCCATTGTTCTTCCGGATATTGGCGATTCCCTGGACGGCCATCTGATCGAAGCCGAGTATTCCGCATTGACCATCGGCGGCACGCCGCGACCGGAAATCGAGAGTATGGGCGAGTCGGTTGCCACACTGGTGATTGGCCCGTCGCTCGATAAGGCCGCCGCGATCCTGAAGACACGAACCGGTGTTCCCGATTACCGCTTTGCCGGCTTGATGGGGCTGGACGATTGCGATGCCTTCACCCAGGCCCTGGCCGATATCTCCGGCAAACCGGTGCCGGCGAAGGTCGAACGTCACCGCGCACAGTTGCAGGACGCGATGGTGGATTGCCACTTTTCGCTGGGCTTTGCACGCGTTGCGCTGGCCGCCGATCCCGACCTGCTGGGCATGCTGGTTCGCTTTTTGACTGGCATGGGCGCCGAAATGGTCAGCGTTGTCAGTCCGGCCAAGGCGGAGAGCCTGGCCAGCCTGCCGACTCCAGATGTCATTGTCGGCGATCTGGAGGACCTGGAAAAACAGGCGAGCGCTTCACGCGCGCAACTGCTCATCGCCAATTCGCACGCCGCCGAAACGGCGCGTCGGCTTGGCCTGCCGTTGTTGCGTGCCGGATTCCCGCAGTACGACCACGTGGGCGGTTATGCCCGCACCTGGGTAGGCTACCGTGGCACACGGCAGGCCTTGTTTGATCTCGCTAACCTGATGCAGAGCCAACACCATGAACTCGAACCTTATCGATCACTGTACTGGGCTGAATCCCGTGACGACGTCGGCGTTGAACAACACCTTGGCCAACGCCAAGGGCAACCCGGTGTCGACGCGCCGGCTGCAACTGGTCTGGTCCATTAAGCGGGAGCCTGTCGCCGTGATCAGGGTTGCCTTCGCCACCACGGACCGTGTTCGGGTCAATCAGCATTTTGGTGCGGCCGAAGGCTTTGCCATCTATGACGTTGTTCCCGACAAGGCGACACTGGTCGGCGTGGCCGAGTTTGCCGACGAATTGATGGACGGCAACGAGGGCAAACTTTCCGCCAAGGTCGACTTTCTTGATGGCTGTAACGCGGTCTATGTGACGGCTATCGGCGCGTCGGCGATAAAGCAGTTAACGGCCAGGGGAATCCAGCCGATCCGGATCAACGAGGTCGATCACGTCGATGTGCTTTTGCACGATATCGCCCTCGCCATGAGTGAAGGTGGTGTCTCCTGGATCGATCGCGCCATCGCCGCCCAGGCCAAATCCAGAAGCGATGATCGCTTCGCCGCCATGGAAGAAGAAGGGTGGGAAGGATGAATGCCGGAATCATCGAGCATCGCGGCACCGTGCAGCGAGTCGAGGAAGGCAAGGCCGTTGTCGCCATGGAAACCAGGGGCTGCGGCGGCTGCGGCCATGAGAGCGCCTGCGGTATTGGCCAGTTGGCAAACGGGCGTGCCGCCAGTTTGATCTCACTGCCGGTTCACTCTGACATCAAGGTCGGCGATCAGGTCAATATCGCGCTGCGTGAAAGCTGCCTGACCCTTTTCGCGCTATTTGGTTATCTCTTTCCGGTATTTGCCATGATGCTCGGCGCCTGGTTTGGCGTTATGCATGATGGCAGCGACGGTGCAGCCGCACTGGGCGCGATGGCCGGTTTCATCGTCGCGCTGCTTATCGTGCGTTTGGTCATTCGATTGCTTCCGGGCCTGGCGCCTGCGCCGCAAGTCTTTGTCATTTCCGATCATCCCACACTGTCCCAACAGGAGTACCACCATGAGTGTCGATCCCATCTTTGAAACCGATTTCGTCAAGGAAATGGCCCGCCAGATGCGCGCCCTGGATACCTATGGCTCCTATGCCGGCTGGAGCGTCGAAAAAGTCCTCGACCCCTACGTCATGACCAAGGAGCGCAAGGCCAATGTGCCGTTGATCGGCGACCCGGACGAAGAAACCATTTCCCGCGTCAAGGCCTTTTACAACGCCATCGCCGTTCTTATCGAGAAGGAGTGCAAGTTGCTCGCCGTGCCATTGGTTCATCTGACGCACGAGGGATTTGGCCGCGCTCTGATCACGGTCGGCAAGCTCGTCGCTGTCGATCGTACCCTGCGCGACGTCCATCGCTTCGGCTTTGCCAGCCTGTCCAAGATGAAAGACGAGGCCGACAAGATTCTGAGCGTGGCCATTGAACGCATCGGGCAGTATCCGGCCGTTGCCGGTCTATAAGGTCGGGAGAAAGCATGACGGACGAAGAACTTAAAGACCTCGACAAGGAGGTCAAGAAATTGAAGCGCATCTCTTCCGAATGGGCGGCGCAAATGCACGATCTTGTCGAAGACCGCCTGCCAGCGGCTTATCAGGAGATCCCGGCACTTTCGCAATCGACTTTTGCCGCCTGCCAGGCCTGGGCCGAGGCCAGCGCCCGTCTCACAGAAGCACTTAAAGGAGACTCAGCATGATTACCGGACTCACCAAGGGCGGCACCGAATGGACGCCGGAATTCGTCACCGATCTCGATCAGGCCAAGTGCATCGGCTGTGGCCGCTGTTACAAAGTTTGCCCGCGCGATGTCCTCGATCTGGTCGAACGCGAGCTCGATGACGACGACGAAGACAACGATGACGACAACATGATGGTCATGGCGCTGGCCAACGCGGCGGACTGTATCGGTTGCGGTGCCTGCGGTCGCGTCTGTCCGAAGGGCTGCTATACCTACGCAGCCGCCTGACTCTGAAGCTTATGGCGGATTGTCGCAAACACGACATCCCTCGGCGTCGAGACAAGTTAGTCAATACAAGGGCTTAGCCAAAATGCGCAGTTGGCACAAGGTTTGCACTAATGCATTACATAGACTCTGGGAGAGCCGACATGATAAATATGACGCCCGCTGCCGTAAAAGCCGTACAACGCTTCATTCGAGGTTCCGAGACGCCGGTTGCCGGCTTGCGCCTGGTGATCTCGGGTGGTGGCTGCTCCGGCCTTCAATACGGCATGAAGCTCGAAGAAGGCAAGGCCGAAGACGACTGGGAGCTTGAAGTCGACGGGGTCAAGTTGCTGGTCGACCCGATGACTTTTCCGATGATCGACAACGTTACGATCGATTTCATCGACTCGCTGACGCACACCGGATTCAAGTTCGACAACCCGAACGCCAGCGCGCAGTGCTCCTGCGGCTCGTCATTCAAGCTTTAGGGAGCACTCATAGCATGTGGGAATACTCTGACAAGGTTCGGGAACATTTCTTCAACCCGCGCAATTCGGGCCCGCTGGAAGATGCGAATGGAATTGGCGATGTCGGTTCCATCCAGTGCGGCGATGCGCTGCGCCTGATGCTCAAGGTCGAGCCGGAAACCGAGATCATCA